>NZ_WWTL01000001.1:0-345000 GCF_009874105.1 Clostridium sp. BIOML-A1
TGTAAGTGCGGTAACGCATTCAGCTGACAGATACTAATAGGTCGAAGACTTATCCTGAGAGGTTCGAAAGATAAGCGGAAGAGATTGGAGAAAATGAAGTCGCAAGACTTTCTGTATGAAATTCTGAAGGTACATGAAATAAAAAGTATTGACATCAACCTGAATCTGTGTTAGGCTTGATGAGTACGCCGTGGTATACCAGGTGTTATTCCTCGATAGCTCAATGGTAGAGCACTCGGCTGTTAACCGAGGGGTTGTAGGTTCGAGCCCTACTCGGGGAGCTAATCTTATAAGGCCCCATGGTCAAGCGGTTAAGACATCGCCCTTTCACGGCGGTAACACGAGTTCGAATCTCGTTGGGGTCATTTAATTTAATATGCCGATGTGGCTCAATTGGCAGAGCAGCTGATTTGTAATCAGCAGGTTATCGGTTCGAGTCCGATCATCGGCTTTTTGCTGAAAAGCAAAAAATGGGTGGATTCCCGAGTGGCCAAAGGGGACAGACTGTAAATCTGCTGCGTAATGCTTCGGTGGTTCGAATCCACCTCCGCCCATTTCTTTTTATTTATATCGCGGGGTGGAGCAGTCTGGAAGCTCGTCGGGCTCATAACCCGAAGGTCATAGGTTCAAATCCTGTCCCCGCTACTATTATGTAATATGCCCAGATAGCTCAGTTGGTAGAGCAGAGGACTGAAAATCCTCGTGTCGCTGGTTCGATTCCAGCTTTGGGCACGACTTTGAAAAGCTGAAATCGTTATGATTTCAGCTTTTTCTTTTATCTGTAAAAAGATTGAAAGAAAATCAGATTCAGGTGTTGATAAATAAGGAGTGTGCAGTATGGAGTTTAATGTTGGTCAGGTAATTAAGATGAAGAAGCCGCATCCATGTGGTGCAAATGAATGGGAGATCCTTCGCGTTGGTATGGATTTTCGTTTAAAATGTAAAGGGTGTGATCATCAGGTGATGGTACCGAGAAAACTGGTTGAAAAGAATTTTAAAGGTTTTATAGAATAGCAAAAAAGTATTGAAATAATGCTGAAATAATAGAAAAAAATCCTTGCAACCCGGAAATTTTTATGATATTATTTTGTTCTGTGATGTGTTAATAATCATATATTTCCTTGCTCATATATCATATATGGGCCAGAGACCATAAGGAGGTGCAATTACATGAACAAGTATGAGTTAACTTTAGTAGTTAATGCAAAGATTGATGAGGATGCTAGAACAGCAGCAGTTGAGAAAGTAAAGGCTTACATCGAGAAAGCTAATGCAACTATCACTAATGTTGAAGACTGCGGACTTAAGAAGCTTGCTTATGAGATCCAGAAGATGGGCGAAGCTTACTATTACTTCATTCAGTTCGATGCAGAAGCTGATGTACCAGCACAGCTTGAAGCTAATGTTCGTATCATGGAGCCTGTTCTCAGATATCTTTGCGTTCGTTTAGACGCTGAGTAATAGGAGGAATTCCGTATGAATAAAGTAATTTTAATGGGTCGTTTAACAAGAGATCCAGAGATCAGATATTCTCAGGGGAATGATCAGATGGCAATTGCCAGATACACTCTCGCTGTAGATAGACGTTTTAACAGAAATGGTGATCAGACCGCAGATTTTATTAACTGTGTTGCTTTTGGCCGTTCAGCAGAATTTGCTGAAAAGTATCTGAAACAGGGTACAAAGATTGTGGCTACTGGAAGAATCCAGACAGGCAGTTATACCAATAAAGATGGAAACAAAGTATATACAACAGATGTTGTTATCGAAGATCAGGAATTTGCTGAGAGCAAAGGAAGTTCTTCATCAGATGGCGGAAGTTATCAGCCAGCTGGCAGACCTTCACCTGCAAATGCAAGCGCAGAAGGTTTTATGAGTATTCCGGAAGGTATAGAGGATGATTTACCATTCAAGTAAAGAAGGAGGTAAATACAATGGCTTATACAAAGACAGATAGAGCAGACGCTCCAATGAAGAGAAGAAATATTCGTAGAAGAAAGAAAGTATGTGTATTCTGTGCAGATAAGACTGCTGTTATCGATTATAAAGATGCAAACAAGTTAAAGAGATACATCTCTGAAAGAGGTAAGATTCTTCCTAGAAGAATTACCGGTAACTGTGCTAAGCATCAGAGAGCTTTAACTGTAGCAGTTAAGAGAGCAAGACAGATTGCAATTTTACCATACGTAGTAGATTAATCTATATTCATTGGTTACACCGTAAGGTGCATACAATCTGAAAAATGAAGGATGGTTGTGAAGTGATTCACAATCATCCTTTTTTACATTAAATAAGCAAGGCATAGATTTTGTATTTACACGAAAATCTATGCCTGACTCGTTTAACGAAATATTGACGTCTTGAACCATCCGGGATTTAATTTTGATTAAAGATATTATATAATATAGAAGATATAGTAATATTATTAGATAAAAAACAAATGAATAATCAGGAATATGAAAAAGAGAATAGCACAAAAAGAATGCAAGGAGACCTCTATGGCAGAGAAGATCGTACAGATAGATCATATTACAAAAAAATATAAGGAATGTACAGTATTGGATGATGTATCATTGTCTATACGGACAGGAGATGTCATTGGGCTGGTGGGCGGCAACGGAGCAGGTAAAACGACATTGATGAGGGCGATTGCAGGAAGCATTCCGGTTGATTCGGGAGAAATCATTTTTTCAGGAGAACGAAGAACTCAGGATGTAGGAACGCTGATTGAGAATCCGAATATATATACCGATATGTCAGGAATCGAGAATCTTCGATATTTCGGCAGATTATTTGGGGTAGAGGATGAAACGGTATATGAGAGCCTGTTGCAGCAGATGGGGCTTGCAGAAGCCGGAAAGAAATTGGTTGGCAGGTATTCACTTGGAATGAAACAGAGACTTGGCATAGCGGTTGCAATGCTCGGTGATCCGAGGCTTTTGATCTTAGATGAGCCATTAAATGGTTTGGATGTACAGGGGATGCAGGACCTGGAAGAACGTCTGTTGGCAATGCATGAGGATCGGTCAATCGGAATATTGATCAGCAGTCATGTGATCGGCGAATTGGTAAAACTTTGCAATCGGTATCTGGTTATGGATCATGGCAGAATCTGTATGGAATATACAAGGGAAGAACTGCTTCAACAGGCAGGCAGCGAGGAAACAGTTGAGAATTATATTATTACACGATTCCAGAAATCAATGTAAACAAATAGCATAAGTGTAGAAATAGAATATCAAATATTATAAAAAAATAACTATGGTAGATTCGGATAATAAAATAAATACAAAAGGTTTAAATGGCAGGAGATTTGAATAACAAGAGATTTGAATAACATGCTGTACAGAAAATAACAGCTAAGACGGAAAGGCAGGAAACAGATGATGAATCAGATCATTCGTGCAGAGAATTACAGAATCAGGAAGAATAAGACATTTCGTATTGCATGCATTGTGATCATTGGAATGGTATTGGTTGGATTTGCATTATTTTATGCTGCAACACATATTATATCCGGAGAACTGATGGAAGCAGCAGGTGGATACGATACGGATCTTGATGCATTTACAGATTTAAATCTGTTTGATTGTGCGGGAATTGCTGCTTCACTGATGCAGGTGCTTTCCATTTTATATGCGATTGTGATCACGATTATGATAGGGGCGGAGAAACGGAATGGGATCTATTCGCTGATGCTGGAACGCGGATATCAGGCATGTCAGATCTATATGGGTAAATTATATGAGACAACGGTGATAGCGGGCATCAGTTATCTTTTATATGTAGCAGTATCGTTGATTGCCGGGGCGATATTCTGGCATGGAACGATCGAACGCGAGGATGTGACAGGATTTATCCGAGTATTTCTTTTAATGCTTGTTATGTATGTAGTTTCTTCCTATATCTATATGGCAGTTGCGATGAATGTAAAAAATGCAGGAATGGCAGTTGCGGTGAATCTCATTATTGTACTTTTATTCTCAACAGTGATAACAGGTCTGGATCAGATTCTTGCTGATGGAGATGTGTTTCTCCGCAAGTACTGGCTCTTATCCGCAATCGAACAGTTTGCCTATATCGATCATACAGATACAACTGTGCGGGAAACTATAACAGGATTGATAGAAGCGGTCGGCTATGGCGGGCTTGCGGTGTTTATTGGCAATACTGTATTTACAAAGAAAAAAGATAAAAATAGAAAATGAACGCTGCCGGCTATGTGAAGATATTTGACCGATAAGCCTTATGATAAAGTGTGGTTTTCGTTGACAAAACAAAGGGATGCGTTTATGATTATTAAGAACTTTAATGTGGATGGAGTCTGTCCACAGGAAAGAATGCAACAGTGGAATACTTTTATATAACCAGACGCTGCATTATATCAACATTAAGTAATGAAAAGGAGTATATTATGGGTAAGTACACGAAAGCAGATATCTTAAGGATGGTAAAAGAAGATGATGTAGAGTTTATCAGACTTCAGTTTACAGATATTTTTGGAGACCTTAAGAATGTTGCTATAACTTCAAGTCAGATTGAAAAAGCACTGGATAACAAGATTATGTTTGATGGTTCTTCTATTGAAGGATTTGCAAGAATCGAGGAATCCGATATGTATCTCTATCCAGATTATGATACATATGAGACTTTCCCTTGGAGACCACAGCAGGGTAAGGTTGCCAGACTGATCTGTGATGTTTATAAGCCGGATGGCACTCCATTTGAAGGTGATCCAAGATATGTTCTGAAGAAGGCATTGAAGGAAGCTGCTGATATGGGTTACATGATGAACGTAGGTCCTGAATGTGAGTTCTTCTTGTTCCAGACAGATGAGAATGGATTACCAACAACGAATACTTACGAGCGTGCAAGCTATTTTGATCTTGGACCACTTGATTTCGGTGAGAATGCCAGAAGAGATATGGTACTGACACTGGAACAGATGGGATTTGAGATTGAAGCTTCCCACCATGAGGTTGCTCCTGCACAGCATGAGATAGATTTCAAGTATGGTGAGGCATTAAAGACTGCCGACAGCATCGAGACATTTAAGCTCGTTGTTAAGACAATTGCCAAGAAGCATGGTCTGTGTGCTACATTTATGCCAAAGCCAAAGTATGGCGTATGTGGTTCCGGTATGCATATGAATATGTCCTTGTCAAAGGATGGCAAAAATATATTTGCAGATGATAATGATAAGCTTGGTTTAAGCCAGGAAGCATATTACTTCATCGCAGGTATCATGGAACATATGAGAGAGATGTCAGCAATCACAAACCCATTAGTAAACTCTTATAAGAGACTGGTTCCTGGTTATGAAGCCCCAATTTATATTGCATGGTCAGCAAAAAACAGAAGCCCACTGGTTCGTATCCCAAGTGCAAGAGGAGCAGGAACAAGAGTAGAGCTTCGTTGCCCGGATCCAACAGCAAATCCATATCTGGCAATGGCTGTATGCTTAAAAGCCGGATTAGACGGAATCAAGAGACAGCTTCCGCTTGTACCAAGTGTTGACAGCAATATCTTTGAATTAACAAGAGAAGAAAAGAAAGCAAGACACATCGAGAGCCTTCCGGCAAACTTAAGAGAAGCTGTTTTATGTATGAGAGACAGTGACTTCATGAAGGAAGCACTTGGTGAGCATATCTTTACACGTTACACATCAGCAAAATTAGATGAGTGGAACGAATATACCAGACAGGTCACTGACTGGGAGATCAGCAATTACCTTTACAAAGTCTGATCAGAAGCCGGTATGTTTAAGTAAAACCGAAGAAGAACAAGGAGTAATACAGACACCCATTTTATGGGTGCCTGTGTTGCTATATTATAGAATCAATTTGTTCCATGAAAATATAAGGAACTGAAACTGGTCGGGTGAGAGGTTGCTGTTTTGGTAAATGTAATTGTACTATTTGCAAAAATAGAAGAAGCAAAGAGCATAAAAAATCTTTTGGTTCGACATGGAATCAATGTAACTCAGGTATGTACGACCGGAGCACAGGCGGCGCAGGCAGCAGATGCGTGTGATGATGGTCTTATTATATGCGGATACCAGTATCCGGATATGTTATTTTCGGAGCTGGCGGCAAATATACCGGATTATTTTGATATGCTTGTGATTGCATCTCGTGTGCATTACGAGGCGTGTAGAGAAAGTGGAATTACATGCCTGCCGATGCCACTTCGTACACAGGATTTTATCAATACTGTTTCACTGACGGTTGAAAATATTCTGTGGGAGCGTAAGAAACGCAAGACAAAACCAAAGGAACGTACAGAAGAAGAAAAAAAGGTAATTAAGGCTGCAAAACTGAAATTAATGGATGATAATGGATTTGATGAGCAGGGCGCTCATCGGTATCTGCAGAAAAAGAGCATGGATAATGGTATCAATATTGTTGAAATGGCATATATGATACTGGAACATACAGCACTGTTTTAAGGAGGCACGAATATGAAGTTTACAAAGATGGAAGGTCTTGGAAACGATTATGTGTACATAAATTGTTTTTCAGAGAAGGTAGAAAATCCTGAGAAACTGGCGATTGCCATGAGTGACCGGCATTTTGGTGTTGGAAGTGATGGAGTGATCCTGATTAAGCCATCCGATAAAGCAGATTTTACAATGGATATGTATAATGCAGACGGTTCCAGATCTGAGATGTGTGGAAACGGTATCCGTTGTGTAGGAAAGTATGTATATGACTATGGACTTACAGATAAGACGTCGGTATCTGTAGAGACACTTGCCGGAATCAAATATCTGGATTTTGTGATAAAGGACGGCAAGGTTGATATGGTAACAGTTGACATGGGTGCGCCGATCCTCAAGGCAGATCAGGTGCCTGTGCGTTCAGATAAAGAGCAGGTGATTGATGAGAAGATCACAGTAGCGGGTGTGGATTATCATATGACCTGTGTATCCATGGGAAATCCACATGCAGTTATGTTCGTAGACGATACAGAACATTTCCCGTTGAAGGAAGCTGGTCCGTTATTCGAGCATCATGAAGTATTTCCGAACCGTGTGAATGCGGAGTTTGTTCAGGTGATCGACCGTCATACCGTAAAGATGCGTGTATGGGAGAGAGGAACCGGAGAGACATTGGCATGCGGAACCGGAGCATGTGCAACAGCCGTTGCATGTGTATTAAATGGAAAGACAGATGATGAGGTAACCGTAAAATTATTAGGCGGCGATCTGATCATCCGCTTTGATAGAGAGAACAATAAAGTATACATGACAGGTCCTGCCAGGGTAGTTTTTGACGGCGAGACTGACAGATTTTAGGAGGAAATGACATGTTTAAGGCAAATGAGAATTATCTGAAGCTTCCGGGAAGTTATTTATTTTCAACAGTAGCAAAGAAACAGAGAGAGTACAGTGCGGCACATCCTGATAAGAAGATCATCCGTCTGAGCATTGGAGATGTAACACAGCCGCTTGCTCCTGCTATTATTGAGAGACTTCATTCGGCTGTAGATGAGATGGCGGTAGCAGAGACATTTAAGGGTTATGCACCGGATCTTGGATATGAATTCTTAAGAAATACCATCGTAAAGAATGACTATATTGACCATGGAGTTGATATTTCTGCTGATGAGATCTTTGTAAGTGATGGTGCAAAGAGTGATTCTGCAAATATTCAGGAGATTTTTGCACCGGAAAGCAAGATTGCTGTATGTGATCCTGTTTATCCTGTTTATGTAGATTCAAATGTAATGGCAGGCAGAACCGGAACTTATGATAAAGAGACCGGACTCTGGAGCGATGTGATCTATATGCCTTGTCTGGAGGAGAATGGATTTGCACCGGAATTCCCGAAGGAGGAGCCGGACATTATCTATCTGTGTTTCCCAAATAATCCGACAGGAGCAACCATCAGCAAAGCACAGCTTCAGGAATGGGTTGACTACGCAAATAAGATCGGAGCTGTGATCATTTATGATGCAGCATACGAAGCATATATCAGCGAAGACGATGTACCACATTCCATCTACGAGTGTGAAGGTGCAAGAACCTGTGCGATCGAGCTTCGAAGCTTTTCGAAGAATGCAGGATTTACCGGAACTCGTCTTGGATTTACAGTTGTGCCAAAGGATCTGAAGGATGCAAATGGTGTTGCACTTCATGGTTTATGGGCAAGAAGACATGGAACCAAGTTCAATGGTGCTCCATATATTGTTCAGGCAGCAGGAGAAGCTGTATATTCAGAAGAAGGTAAGGCACAGACAAAGGCACAGATCGCATATTATATGAATAATGCCAAGGTGATCTATGATGGATTAAAGGCAGCAGGCTATTCTGTATCCGGTGGCGTGAATGCACCATATATCTGGTTAAAGACACCGGATAAGATGACTTCATGGGAGTTCTTTGATTATCTGCTTGCAAATGCAAATGTCGTAGGTACACCGGGATCAGGCTTTGGACCGAGCGGTGAAGGGTATTTCAGACTGACAGCATTTGGTACATATGAGAATACAGTAGAAGCGATCGAGAGAATTAAAGCGTTATAATAGCGGGGTGCAATTAACTATATAATTGTGGAGGTAGCAAGATGAAAGATAATGGGCTGTTAGTGCAGTATTTTAATGCAAATACACCTGCTGATCAGACATTATGGGCAAAAGCAGCAAAAGATGCAGTGACATTGAAGAAAATCGGTGCAACAGCAGTATGGTTTCCGCCTGCAACTAAAGGGGCAGCGGGAAAAGAAGATATGGGTTATGCGCCATATGATCTGTATGATCTGGGGGAATTTAACCAGAAAGGGTCGGTTGGAACCAGATATGGTACAAAGAAAGAATATCTGGAAGCAATTGACGCGATGAAGGCACAGGGAATCAATGTATATGCAGATATTGCAGTCAGACAGAAGTTAGGTGCAGATTCTGTGGAGAAGGTTACGGCAGCGGATTTTAATGCCAAGGATATTCCACAGATGATCGGTAATAAAAAGATAGTAGGAGCCTTGTCGAAGTTCACCTTCGCGGGCAGAAGAAGTAAGTATTCTAAGTTCAAATGGAATTGGAATCATTTTGCCGGAATTGACTGGCAACAGGATGATTTTAAGAAACGTGTCTGCGAGCTGTCAGGTATGACAGAGGAAGAAGCGGAGAAGAAATATAAACTCAGCAAGTATGATTACATCATTGGCAGTGAACTTGATCTGTATAATCAGGAAGTATATGATGAATTAATGACATGGGCAAAGTGGTATGAGGATGTGACCGGAGTGGACGGATTCCGTTTTCAGGAAGCAGAGAAGGTTCCGGGATGGTTCATCAGAGACTTTGCAGAAGCTGCTTCGAATGCCGGAGAAGAAGAAAAAGAGATCTTTACGGTAGGAGACTTCTGGCACTGGAGATGTGACTATATCAATGATTACATTGCGTCTGCGGACAATCAGCCATCTATGTTTGATGTGCCGCTGCATTTCAGTTTCCATGATGCATCAGTTGCAGAAGGAGAATATGATCTGAGCCGGTTACTGGATGGTTCCATGATGATGAGCAATCCTGCAAAGGCAGTTACATTTGTAGAGAATCATGAATCACAGCCGGGCGGTGTGCTGGAATCTGCTGTAGCAGAGTGGTTTAAACCACTGGCATATGCGATTATCTTATTAAGAGAACAGGGATATCCTTGTATGTTCATGGGTGATTATGAAGGCATTCCTGCGGCTAAGATCAAGTCCAGAAAGACGGTTATGAACAAGCTGTTAAAGCTTCGTAAGAAATATGCATACGGAACACAGCATGACTACTTTGATCATCCGGATGTTGTCGGCTTCACCAGAGAAGGAGATGCAGAGCATGAGAATTCCGGTCTGGCAGTTATTATGTCAGATGGGACCGGCGGAACAAAGCGTATGTATGTCGGCAGACAGTTCGCAGGCTGCCATTTCGCAGATGTAATGGGAAATGCAAAGTATGATATCCGTATCGATGAAGAAGGCTGTGGCGAATTCTATGTAAACCGTCAGGGACTTGCGGTCTGGATCAAAAAAGATTGCAAATTATAAGAAATTGAGTTATCATATTAATACTTTAGATTGTAAAAGTGCATGAAAGTCTGAGGATGATCCGGATTTTCACAGCATAAGAGTGGCAAAGGAGTATGAGTTATGGGAAAGACAGTGCATACAGAAGCAGTCCGTGATCTGTTTGAAGCAATACTGACATTGGAGACAGAGGAGGAATGTTTTAATTTCTTTGAAGATGTTTGTACGGTAAATGAATTGTTGTCCATAGCCCAGAGATTTGCGGTTGCGAAGATGTTAAAAGAGGATAATACTTATCTGGAAGTTGCCGAGAAGACCGGCGCATCGACAGCAACGATCAGCAGAGTAAACAGATCTCTTAATTATGGTAAAGATGGTTATGAACTTGTATTCAGCAGAATGAATCTGGATAAAGAGAAGAAAGATTCGGAATAACAACATATAAAACAGGAAATCCTCCGGGAATGGATCAAGACAATCCGTTCCCGGAGGATTTTGTTTGTCCTACGACCAACCTATGTCTGCGCAGGCACTACGGCAAACAGGAGTACTGTGCAAATGACTCGTTTCGATTTCTATAAACTGCATATATCTGATTCGCAAATATTCCTGTGCTAACTCGCCTGACGGCTCAAACAAGCACCCATATTTGCTGATATATGCAATTTATTACGAAATCTTCGCTTGATGTCATTTGGCACAGTACTCCTGTTTGCCGTAGTGCCTGCGCAGACATAAAATTGATCGGACAGACATTGGTCTGCCCGACCATGCGGGAAGAAAATCCCATATATATTTGGTATTAGGAAGCGGAGCAGGATTTAAAGGGTATTTATAAAGCGCATGAATGCTTCTCTGCCTTCTGTGGTATTTTTGTATACACCGGAGCATTCCAGAACTTTTGAGAATACCTTGCCGATCTCGTTCTGGATGATTCCATGGATATTTTCCTGAGTAATGTCATAAGCTCCGATCCATTCATCTACCCAATCTGCATGTTTTTCGATGGTTTCATTTGCGCGGATGTCCTTGTGGTTTAATATTGCATCCTCAAGCTCTGCCATTTCGCCTTTTAATCTTGCAGGAAGAACAGCCAGACCCATAACCTCGATCAGACCGATGTTTTCTTTTTTAATATGATGATACTGGCTATGTGGATGGTAGAGTCCCATCGGACATTCTTCGGTTGTGATATTGTTACGAAGTACCAGATCCAGTTCAAACAGATCTCCATGCATTCTTGCGATAGGAGTAATTGTGTTATGTGGAGTATCATCTGTGTAAGCGTAGATATAAGCAGCTTCGTCCGTATAATTTCTCCATGCTGTCAGGATGTGATCTGCTGCATCTGCGATACGTGCAGGATCGGAACCCTGAAGACGGATAACAGACATAGGCCATTTGACGATACCGGCTGTCAGGTCTTCGTAACCAGGTAAGGTAAAGTTTGATTCATATGGAGCCTTTGCCATTGCAAATGTATAGCCGCCACCCTGAAAATGGTCATGGCTTAAAATGGAACCGCCAACGATCGGAAGATCGGCATTGGATCCGGCTGTATAGTGAGGAAACAGTCGGACAAAATCAAGCAGCTTCACGAATGCGGCATGGTCGATCTTCATTGGAGTATGGTTAGCATTAAAGATGATACAGTGCTCGTTATAGTATACATAAGGGGAGTACTGTAAAAAATATGCCTGTCCATCTAAGGTGATAGGCATGATTCTGTGATTCTGCCTTGCAGGATGTGAGAAATGTCCGGCATAGCCTTCGTTTTCACGGCAGAGCAGACAGGCTGGATAACCGGATTTCTTTGCCTTTCCGGCTTTTGCGATATCTCTTGGATCCTTCTCCGGCTTGGACAGATTGATCGTAATATCGATCGGACCGTATTCCGTTTCCGTAACCCATTTTTCATCCTTTGCGATACGGTCTTCACGAATATAGTTTGTAGCCTTGCTGAAAGCATAATAATAATCCGTTGCTTCCTTTGGGGATACAGCATATTTATCAGCAAATATTTTCCGTACAACGGATGGAGCAGGAGTGAGCATACCCATGATCTTTGTATCGAAAAGATCACGGTTTGTGATCGTGTCATCCTCCATCAGTTTATGCCGGTATGCATAATCTAACATATCGTTTAGGATATCAACGAGCGGACGGGATGGGATCTCGGCCGGTTCGGTGTATTCCTGAATGTCGAATAACTCTAACAGACGGTTTGTAACATATATTTCGTCTGCGGGATCTACGAGTCCTTTATTTAAACCATAAGTAACTAATTCTTTGATATATGTTTCTATCATAATCGTAACCTCCCATAAAATTTGTTATTATATCGTGAGCATAGCTCACTCAATGCATTCCGCAAAATCAGCATCCTTGCGAGCAAATAATTTTGCGTTCATTATATCATGTGCTTCGCACATTCTATGCATTCCGCAAAATCAGCCCTCTTGCAAGCAAGTGATTTTGCGTTCATTATATCGTGAGCTTAGCTCACTCAATGCATTCCGCAAAATCAGCCCCTTGCAAGCAAGTAATTTTGCGTTCATTATATCATGTCGTCTGTTTTACAGTACCTGCATACCGCCGTATTTGCGGATCTTCAGTACATGACAGGAGCCTTCGCCAAATACATGATCCATAGCCTGACGATAAGTTTCAACAGTGTCATTTTCTACAAATGCCTGAATGGTTCCGGCAAAACCACCGCCGTGAACACGGCTTACTCCGTGGCTTCCAAGTGTGATATCACTGACAGCCAGAGCAACAGATACATTCTGAGCCTGAATGTCTTTATTTGTATATACGTTCTGCAAATATTTGAAAGAAGAATCGCCGGATGCTTTAACAGCCGCGAGAAATGCCGGCATATCACCTTTTTTCAGGGAAGCAGCCTGAATTTCTACCCGTTTTACTTCTTCAAAATAGTGAAGGGCACGAAGCAGGTAACGGTCGCCGAGTTTGGTGCGGATATCAGTCATGTGGTCGATGATATCCTGTTCACTTAATTCGTTTAATACCGGTTTGCCAAGCATCTCCGCAACGGCACACATCTCGGCAGGAACTGCAGCATAGTCAGCAGTCAGATCTACATGGGAGCCCTTTGTATCAGTGATACAGAGACTGTAACCGCTCTTTGCCATATCAAAGTCGATCTTTTCAACAATAGGATCGGCCGGATCTGCAAAGTCGATATGTACAAGATTTCCGACGGAAGATGCCATCTGATCCATCAGACCGCAAGGCTTTCCGAAGTATACATTTTCTGCATACTGGCCGATGATCGCAATCTCGATTGCAGATACGGAACCATTATTATAAAGTCCCGACAGGATGGTTCCGATGATTGTTTCGAATGCTGCAGAAGATGAAAGACCGGCACCGATCAGTACATCACTGGTGATATATGCTTTGAAGCCGCCAACAGCGTGTCCGCGTTCCTTTAATCCGGCAGCAACACCCTTGATCAGAGCCATTGTTGTTTCTTTTTCACTTTCTACAAGAGAGAGGTCGGATGCGTCGATTGTAATGAGATCATATCCGTCTGAGATAACCTGGATCTTATCATCGGAAGTCTTTGCAACGATGGCAATCGCATCCAGATTGATAGATGCGGCAAGTACCTGACCGTGCTGATGATCAGTATGATTTCCACCTACTTCACTTCTGCCCGGAGCGGAGAAGATAGATACCTCTGTGTCTCCGAAATCTTTGATGAATTCCTGAAGAGCGGCGATATATCTGCCATTCTGATAAGCGAGCAGATGCTCATCGACATAGATATCGGTTAATAATTCATTGTACTGTTCTGATTCAAAGTCTTTTATTAGTTCAGATGCATGTTTCATATGTTTATCCTCCTGATCATACATGATAATTGATGTGCTTATATCTGTACGGTGCGTAAATGTGTGTTTACTTGTACAGATGTGTCTGTTTTTCTAAGTCTGTTTGTTCTTTATAGTGACAGGATAACATATGTTTAGTAAAATGTCAACAATACTTTAGTAAAGATTTACTGAAAAAGTAATTGAAAAATAAAAAAAAATCTGTTACACTAGGTTGGTAAAAATATAGTAAATTTATCCAATAAATATGGAGTAAAGAGGTATATTATGACGACAATCAAGGATATTGCGAGATGGGCAAATGTGTCACCGGCTACAGTTTCAAGAATTTTGAACGATGATCCGACATTAAATGTTTTACCGGAGACAAAGGAAAGAGTCCTTCGGGCAGCGAAAGAATTGCATTATACAAAGAAAAAGTCAGCCAGATTAAAGAAATCATTCCAGCTTGGGCTTGTGCTTTGGTTCTCTGCAGAAGATGAGATGAAAGATAGCTATTATCTGTCCGCAAGAAAGGGAATCGAGGATTTCTGTATCAGCCAGTCGATTGAACTGGTTCGGGTATTTCGGAATGACAGCAACTATCTGGACATGCTGCGTGGTTGTGATGGAATTATCTGCCTGGGTAAGTTTGCGCAGGAGGAAGTAAAATCATTTATAGAGATATGCAGTAATATTGTATTTCTGGATATGAAGGTGGAGCATTATAATATTACTTCCCTAACGATGGACTTTAAACAGGCAGTAAGGGATGTGCTTGATTATCTGTACCATCTGGGACATCGCAAGATTGGATTTATGGGTGGTAAAGAGTATGTGGGAAATCATGAGCTTCTGGTTGATCCAAGACTGGAAGAATACATTGCATATATGAAAGAAAAGGATCTTCCATACGAGAAATATCTGTATGAGGGAAACTTCAATACATTCTCCGGTTATGAGATGGGAAAAGTGATAGCAGGATCTGACGAACGTCCAAGTGCAATCTTTGCAGCCAGTGATGCACTTGCGGTAGGAGCATTAAAGGCATTCAAGGAAGCGGATATGGAAGTGCCGGAGGATATTTCACTTGTTGGCTTTAATAATACAGAGCTTAGTGAGTATACAGTTCCTGCACTTACAACGGTAAATGCTCCGGCATATGATATGGGACAGCATGGAGCAAACCTGATCTACGCTGCATCAAACCTTAGTATCCGTACTCCGTTAAAGGCTGAGATCCCATGTAATCTCATCGTCAGGGAATCCTGTATGGAATACACAGAAAAATAAAATTTAAAAAATGATTGATAAATTGCGCAAAAGTTGCTTGTTTAAATACAAGAGTTGCGCAAAACATTGCGCTACACTAAGAGAGAACAAGTGAATACAATGGATGATATGTCACAACTACAGAGAGCAGTTGAAAATCATAAGATTGATGGATTGATTCTTGGACGGACACTGATCCGGGATGATAGAATCAAATATTTAAAACAGACGGATCTTCCATTTGTAGCGATTGGAAGCACGGAAGAACCGAATGTTGCGCAGATCGATAACGATCATATCGCAGCCTGCCGGGAATTAACCTCCATTCTCATTATGAAGGGAATGAAGAAATTTGCATTGATTGGTGGGGACAGCAATCATGTAGTCAACCGGACAAGGCGAGAAGGCTTTGAACAAGGTATTACCGGTGCCGGACTTATGATAGAAGATATGAAAGTATATATGGATTGCGTTGATAGATCAAATGTCGAGATGACAGTAGAAGACAGTATGCGCCACATGGTCGACTGTATTGTCTGCATGGATGATGGTATCTGTAAATGGGTGCTGGACAAGCTTAGAAAAGAAGGCATATCTGTTCCGGAACAGATATGCCTTCTTTTTATAACAGCGCCCTGCTTGAAAATAACCGCCCGGCGATCACATCATTACAGTATGACCCAAAAGAACTTGGTAAAACAGCCGGAGAGACACTATTTCGGATGATCGAAGGTGAAGATATCGCAGACCGGATTTTATTAGGATATGAAGTGACACTGAAAGGATCTACGCAATAGATCAGGCATATAGAATGTATGCAAACCGTTGAAACCTTGAGGTTTTAACGTGAACATAAAATATCCCCCCTCCTTTAAAGAGAGCCTTATTAAGCTGATGATAAGGCTCTCTTTTGTGTTGGGTTAGAATGATATAAGTCTGGCTTCCTGTCTGATTATATAAACGCATGACTCATTTTGTTTCTATTCGATACACTCACCTATTTATCAGCAGTCGCCCAAACTCACCCTGTGGGTTCAGACATGGGCTTGGTGCTGATGGTTAGAGTGCATCTCATTACGAAACTGCATGAATGTCATTGCTTTTTATATAATCAGACAGGTAGCCGGGCTTATATTAGTTAAGTATTTCTCAGAAAGAGAGACTTATTTGCTACTTGCGCAAACTGTTGCACCATATTTTGGAAAAACTATTAAAAACACGCAACTATCTGTTTGAATAGATAGATGTATTTGTAATATAGCACATAAAAATAGGTTAAAAAACTGATCAAAATGTATCAACATGCTATGATTCACAGATAGCAAGATATGAAGCAAGAGACCTTGGACCATCTAACATCGAAGCATCAAATTCAGATGTAGTACAGGCAGATCCGGCTATCGCAGCACTTGCAGCACAGGCAGCATATGCTACACCACAGCGTGTTGGTAACAATTACTGGGATCCTGCAAAGACACTTGGACAGATGCAACAGAGCCTTTTTTCATTCATTTTAGTTATAAAGAAATACAGCAAGCGTGGCTTGCTGTATTTCTTTATAGTACAATCTGAAAATTTTATTTTATCTTTTTATTAGTTGACTTGAAGCTGACGGATGTATCGTTTGCTTTTGTCTTTCCGGCTGTGGCGGCTTTCTCTGCAGCTTTTGCTTTCTCTGTGTTTTTTATTTTTTGTTCATTTTTCTTTAATGTCTGTTCCTGAACGGAATGCATGTCATCAATCAGGTGCTCGATGCACTTCTTCTTAACATAGACATCAACGGACAACATAGAGACCATACACATATCGTGAAGATAAGCGTCTGTTTCCGGATCATACATATCGGATGCCTTATCATAGGTGGATAAGATGCTTTTGATTATGTCATTATAGTTATCGATCTCGTAATTGAATAATTTGCGGTAGACCTCTTCGATGTTGACCGGTGATTCACCGCTATAGCAGTCGTTGTTATTCATCGGGGCAAGAAGTGTCTGAATATCAGTGATACTTACAAAGTTCTTGAGGTAGTAAATATACAACAGCATGATCAGATGATCCTTGGAGTAACGCTTCTTGTCGGGTGGCGGGAGAAGGTTGTTTTTCGTATAATTATTGATCATGGTCTTTGTCATGGTCTTGTCATCGTCACTTCGTTTATTAGCGTTCAGCTTATCCTCCATAAAGGTTGTTAACTGATCCATATACAGATCGATCTCAGGTATATCATCCGGATCGATGTAACTCAGAGAAGTTGCAATCTGTAATAATTTTTTTCTGCGAGTAATATTTTTATTCATTAGAATCTCTCCCAAACATAACCAAATCTGTATGAATTCTATAGGAAAGTCCTGCTTTCATGTAAACGATATGAAATACAGGACTTTATAACCTTAGTATTCTATTATATAGGAATAAAAATCACAACACAAGCATTTTGACAGAATTTTTAAAATTAAAAACTCAAACTGAACAGACGTATGTGTGTCTATGTTATGATGCTCTTTTTAGATGGCAGTTTTTAAGAACAGATTGGATTATTCGTTGTTGCTATCAATATCAGTATTCGGCTTTGGTAGAATTTCGAGCAGAACTCGTGAAACACGATTTTTATCTAATTTTGTTACCTTGCAGGATATCACACCATCAGATGCTGTATCTCCAACGGATGGAAGGTGATCTAATAACTGGATGATATAACCACCGATAGAATCATAATCTTCAGATTCGATATCCAGATCCAGCGCATCGTTCAGGTCGTCTAATTTGATTCCGCCATCAATGCTGTAATGTGTATCATCTATTTTCACAATATTATTATGCTCTGCATCATCGTATTCATCCTTGATATCACCGATTATTTCTTCGATCAAGTCCTCCATAGAGATCAGACCAACACAGACGCCATATTCATCCAGCACGATACCGATGGAATTTGAACTGGATTTCATGTTTGCCAAAAGATCATTTGTTTTTTGAAATTCATAAACATAGAATGGTTCGCGGACGATGTTTGTTACGTCAAAATTGTTGATGTCATGGGTTGCTTTATAAAAGAACAGATCTTTTACATGCAGGATGCCGATGACATTATCACGAGAATCCTTATAAACAGGAAGTCTGGTGTAAGGAACCTCCATATACTGCTTCAGCAGTTCATCATAAGTAGCGGTAACAGGAACCATGGTCACATCGGTACGGGGAATCATAATATCACGAACACGGGAATCTCCGAAGTCCACTACGTTTGTGATCATTTCCTTTTCCTTGTTCTCGATGACACCTTCTTCCTCACTGACGTTTACCATGGTGATCAGTTCATCTTCGGTAATGGATTTGGCACTTTCGTTTGTATCCATATGTAAGATCCAGAAAATAACATGAGAGATCTTGTTTATGATGAATACAAATGGGGTAAAGATATATACCAGAAACTGTACGACGTCCACATAAAGTATTGACATTTTAACACTGTTATTTTGGGCAAGCGTTTTCGGTGTGATCTCACCAAATAACAGGATCAAAAGGGTGAGGATTCCGGTTGCGATTCCGACTGCCTTGCTTCCGAATAAATTAGTGGTAAGTGTTGTTGCAAGAGCGGAAGCTGAAATATTCACGATGTTATTACCTATTAATATTGTGCTGATCAGTTTGTCGCTGTTAGAGATCAGTTTAAGAACTCGGGCAGCACGTTTGTTCCCGCTATCAGCCATTGAACGCAGGGTGAATTTATTGACGGTTGTAAGAGCTGTTTCGGCAGAAGAAAAGAATGCCGATAACAGGATTAATAGAATAATTGTAATTAACTGGATAATTGTACTGGGGTGCAAAAAAAATCATCTCCTAAAAATATTTTTGCTTTTGATTGTACAGAATAGAGAAAAACTTGTCAAGAACAGAACGACTAAGAAATGGTGATTTTATATAAACATTAGACTATCCGGTAGTGTTCGGAATAAATGAAGGAGAAGATGCAGATACTAATGCATGTAGATGATAATAGACAGTTATGCAGATATCATTGCCTGATGTTGTTGGTGCATGACCGGATCTATGAAATCTGCGATAAAGACTGACAAATGTCAAGGAGGTAAGAACGATGAGAAGTTCAACAGAAACCTATCATGAGGTAGCAGAACGTTGCAGTGCTTATGAAAAGACATGCCATTGCAACAGCATGACCAACAAAGCGGATGGTGAAAAGAGCTGCTTAAACTGTTCCCATTTCAGCAAGGACAAACATTGCAAATTAGATCTTTATGATCCGATTGTAAAGAATCTGAAATAACAGGAAAACAAAACAGAAGGGTTCACCCCTGACCGGTCAGCCGGAAAAGACTTGCCAAATTAGCCTTTTCCGGCTTTTTTCAGGCGCATACGTTCTTTTCATAATTGACACATATTCAACTAGTTGATATACTTTTAGATTAGAAAAATGGAAAGGTATGTGTATCGATGATAAGTGCAAATAACGTAACATTAAGATTTGGAAAGAAAGCTTTATTTGAAGATGTAAATATTAAATTTGTACCGGGTAACTGCTACGGACTGATCGGAGCAAACGGAGCCGGTAAATCAACCTTTTTGAAGATCCTTTCAGGAGAGATCGAACCATCAAAGGGTGATGTCACAATGGATGAGGGGGAGCGTCTGTCTGTATTACAGCAGGATCACTACAAGTTCGATGAATACACAGTACTCGATACTGTTATCATGGGAAACAAGCGCCTGTATGAGATCATGAAAGAAAAAGATGCGATCTATGCAAAAGAAGATTTTACAGATGAAGATGGTATCCGTGCTTCCGAACTCGAGGGCGAATTTGCTGATATGAACGGATGGGAAGCAGAATCCGATGCGGAGACTTTGCTAAATGGCCTTGGTGTGGATACAGAATATCATTATATGATGATGAAAGATCTGGATGGTGGACTGAAGGTTAAGGCACTGCTTGCGCAGGCGTTATTTGGCAATCCTGACGTTCTTCTTCTCGATGAGCCTACGAACCATCTGGATATGGATGCGATCGCATGGTTGGAGGAATTCCTGATCAACTTTGAGAATACCGTTATCGTGGTATCCCATGACCGTTATTTCTTGAATAAGGTATGTACTCAGATCGCCGATATCGATTATGCAAAGATCCAGTTATATGCCGGTAACTATGATTTCTGGTATGAGTCCAGTCAGTTGATGATCAAGCAGATGAAAGAAGCAAATAAGAAGAAGGAAGAGAAGATCAAGGAATTACAGGAATTCATTCAGAGATTCTCGGCAAATGCTTCCAAGTCCAAACAGGCAACCTCCAGAAAGAGAGCACTGGAAAAGATCGAACTGGATGATATCAAGCCATCCAGCCGTAAATACCCATATATTGATTTCCGCCCAAAGAGAGAGATCGGAAATGAAGTATTGACTGTATCTCATATTTCAAAGACAGTAGAAGGCGAGAAACTGTTAGATGATGTATCGTTTACAGTAGGACATGATGACAAGATTGCATTTGTCGGACCAAATACAAAGGCAACAACAATGCTGTTCAAGATCCTTGCGGGAGAAGAAAAACCGGATGAAGGAAGCTTCAAGTGGGGCGTTACAACTTCACAGGGTTATTTTCCGAAGGACAACACAAAGGAATTCGATAATGACCTGATCATCGTAGACTGGCTGACGCAGTATTCGGAAGAAAAGGATGCAACTTATGTACGAGGCTTCCTTGGAAGAATGCTATTTGCCGGCGATGATGGCGTTAAGAAGGTAAAGGTTCTGTCTGGTGGAGAAAAGGTTCGTTGTATGTTATCCAAGTTGATGATCATGGCTCCGAACTGCCTGATCTTAGATGAACCTACAAACCATCTGGATATGGAATCTATTACGGCATTGAATAACGGATTGATCAAGTTCCCGGGTGTTATTCTGTTCTCATCACAGGATCATCAGTTTGTACAGACGACAGCAAACCGTATTATCGAGCTTACCAATACAGGCCTGATCGATAAGCAGACAACATATGATGAATATCTGGCAAATGATGAGCTTGCAAGAAAGCGCCAGATCATGAACATGGATGTTGACGGAGAAGATTAAGAATTAAGAATAGAAGTAAAAATGACAGACTGGGGATGTTTCATATGAAGATGAGATTAGAAAAGCCTGAGATTGCAAAACGGGCAGGCGAAGAAGGAAAGATTTATTCGTTTGGCAAGGAAATATGGCGGTTTATTCTGGTATTCCTGATCGGAAGCTTTATTGCAGGTTTGATCCCTGCGATATATGAAATGTACCTGTTCCTGTCGGATGTGGAAATGTTCGACCAACTGCAGCGGCTGTTTTTAAATGACGATTCATCATTTTCAGATATGATGGAATTGGCAACCAATATGACAGACGAAATGTATATACTTACATTATTCTGTACACTGATTCTGATTATTTCTGTTCTGGTCTATTGTAATAAGATAGAAAAGCGTTCCTATTATTCCATGGGAATTGTTAAGAAAGATGGAGCAAAGCATTATGTACAGGGCTTGCTTGTTGGCGCGGTATCCTTCTCTCTTTGCGTACTTGCAGGTGCTGCTCTTGGATTTGTAGATATTAAGGGATGGAATCAGAACTGCAATCTGCTGATCGTGCTTTTATATTTTATCGGATTTCTGGTACAGGGCTTCAGTGAGGAGATTGCATTCCGCGGATATTTTATGATAAGTCTGATGAAACGAAGCTCGGCAGTAAAAGCTGTTCTTGTGAATTCACTGGCATTTGCATTCTGCCATATGCTAAATCCCGGACTTACAGTTCTTGCTTTCTTCAATCTGATGTTGATCGGAATATTCCTGTCACTCTATGTGATAAAAACAAATGATATCTGGGGTGCGGCAGGCTACCACAGTATGTGGAATTTTGTGCAGGGAACCTTCTATGGAATCTCTGTCAGCGGAACCAATGTAGGAAGTGCTGTTCTTTCCTCTGAGATCAAACCGGGAAATATATTCCTGACGGGCGGTAAATTCGGCATGGAGGGCAGCATAGTGGCAACTGTCGTGATGGCAGTAGTCTTAGTTCTCGGAATGCTTTACTATAATAGAAAAGAAACAAAACAGAATATAACTGGATAGAAGAAGATTACACAGGGCTGTCTCCGGAGTGGATCCGTTATATGAATATACCCACTATAACATGACGTTTGCGAGGATTTCGTCGCAAGCAACACATTGCCAGTAAATACGGGTGCTTGTCTGAGCCGAAGGCGAGTTAGCACAGAAGTATTTACGAATCAGGCATGTGTTGCGAGCAGAAGCCGCAGCAAGTCATTTATAGTGGGTATATTTATATTTGGATCACTTCAGAGACAGCCTTGTGTGATCTTCTTCTATATAGGTATTATTTATAGCTCCAATCCGAGGTCGAAGATGAAGTTGCAGATCTGCTTGACACGCTTCTGGTTGTCTTCGGATACGCCGGGGAAACAGATGTAGACATCATCGTAGCCCGGATTCAACTTCTTTGCAAAGTCGGTATCACTGATGTTGATCGCGTATGGAGCACTCTTTCCTGTGTAAGCAGGAGAAGTTGTGATCTGATCATTATAATCAGCGGTGAAAATATCATACAGATCGGAAGGCAATGCTTCACCCAGTGTATGAATGATCGAACTTTCACTTAGGTATTCCAATCCGCGTTTATTTGTAATGATAATATCGTAGTAGTTTTCATCACATAGAGTAGGAAATGCAATGTAGTTTCCGCTTTCGGCATCTTTGGATACTTCATTGGTGCTGGTGCTTGGATCATACTTCAGATCCAGAACCTTCTGAAACTGATAATTGTCATCAAAACCATAGTAGTTCCAATAATCAGTTTCTATGACAGAGGAATCAAGTGCTTCCAGATCTTCGCAGTTTACAACTGCATAGGAGAGTGCAATCGGTTTGTTGCCACGGAAGAATGCAACTACGATCAGACTGATTGCGATGATCACGATCAGCGGCAACAGGATCTCCATCTTATATGCATATAAAAAGTATTGTAACTTTTGCACAAAGGTCATTCCTTCGGTAGTTTCCTTTAATCGTTTTCTTTTTGCTGCCCGGCGCTCTTTACGGGACATCGTTGCAAATTCCAGTTTGTCCTCAATCTTAAGATCTTCCTTTGGTGGAACCTTGCGGGGATCTTTGAACTCGTGCGGCTGATCCTGTTTGTTTTCAATATTCTGTGCTTTTGCCGGTTCCTTCTTTTCGACGGCAGTCTGAGTATTGACAGTTTCCTGTTTGGTTTCGATATTTTGTGCCTTAGCCGGTTTTGCTGTTTGTACAGCAGTCTGTTTTTTTACCTGCGCCTGAGAATTTGCGGCGACATTGTTGCTTTTCTTCTTTTTCTTTTTACTGTTGCCCATATTGTTTCCTTTTCTTCTTATATAATAATGATAAGTATAACACAGATGGAAATGGATAAAAAGGAGCAGGTATGGTAAAGAGTATGAAAAAAGAATGAAAATATAAGAAATGAAATATAAAGAATATGTATTTAGCAGATCATAAAGATGAGTACCTGATAAAAACAGAATTGGCGATGTGTGTTGTGGTAAAAACGTATACATTTTAACAAATACGCATTGACTATTGTGTACAGACAGAGTTATATAGAAAGAGAAATGCAACAATGTGAAAAATGAGACAAAGGAAAAGAAAAAGTTTAAATTGTATGTCAATTGAGCTAAAATTGTAGAAATAGTATAAATACCCCATGTCGCAAATTGGTAAATTTTTTTTAACGAAAATTTAAAAATGTACAAAAAAGATAAAAAAGAATAAAAAAGGACTTGCCAAATTAGATAATATGTCCTATAATAAGCCTATGTTGACAAGGAAATTTGTCAATAATATCTTAAGAAAGCCACATACATAATCATGTTTGACATATTGTGTAAATGATAAGTTAATCAGATCATGTATAAAAGTGGCAGGCATTCCAGTAAATAATACAGATGCAGATGTCAATCCGCAGAAGTATGAATGAAAGGAATAGCACACATATTTTAAAAGGAGGGTTTTTTTGTGAGAAAAATCAAAAAAGCATTGGCTCTTTCATTAGCACTTGCTATGGGATTATCACTTGTTGCATGTGGTGACAAGGATGATTCAACAACAGAGTCAAAATCATCAGAAGCAACATCAGAGGCAGCATCATCAGAGGATGCATCATCAGAAGAAGCATCATCAGAGGACGCTTCAGGAGCAGCTAAGATTGAAGCTCCTAGCACAGATGGATGGGATGACAGCAAGAAGATCTACGCTTATTCATGGGATGAAGATTTCTCAAAGAAGCTGAACATCGTTCTTGACAAGTTCCCAGAGTACAAGGATTACGTTGAGTTCGTAACACTTGGTCTTGGTGGAACATCAGATGACTACAAGACAGCTATTGATACAGCTCTTACAAGCGGAGACAAGTATCCTACACTTATCCCAGCTGATAACGATGTAGCTAAGTACTGGTCAGAGGATGATTCAAAGACGGCTAATCTGTATGACTTAGGTTTCACAGATGAGATGCTTGCTAACTCATACGACTTCGCTAAGCAGTATGGTACAACAAACGGCGAGCTTAAGTGTGTAACATGGCAGGCAACAGCAGGTTCTGTATACTACAGAAGAGACATCGCTAAGGAAGTTCTTGGAACAGATGATCCTGCAAAGGTTCAGGAAGCACTTGCTTCATGGGATAAGTTCTTCGAGACAGCTGAGACATTAAAGGCTGCTGGATACAAGATCGTGTCTGGTGCTCCTGATGTTAAGTATGCTATCTGGGATACTCAGTCACAGCCTTGGGTAACAGATGATGGTTCAAAGGAAACTCTTACACTTGACAAGTCAGTTACAGAGTATCTTGAGACAGCTAAGAAGATTTACGATGGTGAATATTCAAACAACACATCTATGTGGGATAATTCATGGGCATCAGATATGAAGGATGATTCTAAGGTATTCTGCTACTTCGGATGTCCTTGGTTCATTGGTTCAATGCAGGGTAATGGTGCTACAGATGGTAAGTGGGGAGCTGTTACAGGCCCTACATCTTATCACTGGGGCGGTACATATGTATGTGTAGGTAAGGATACAAATAACCCTGAGTTAGCTGCATTCCTTCTTTACGAATTAACATGTGATCCAGACGTAGGTGTTGAAATCACAAACAAGACAGGTGACTGTGTAAACAACAAAGAAGCTAATGCTAGACTTATCGCTGGCGAACTTAGCGTTGACAATGCAGCAGCTAAATTCCTTGGTGGTCAGAATCCTATCGAAGTATGGGCAGCATCAGCAGAAGGTATTAACCTCAGCAACTTAACATACCAGGATGCTTCAATCAAGGCATTTATTGATGAAGCTTCTACAGCATACAATTCAGGAACATACAAATCAGTTGATGAAGCTGTTAAGTATATCCAGGATAAGTGTGCATCAGAATTAGGTATTTCAGCTGAATAATCCCTAAAAACTGATTAAGTAACACAATTTGCACGCATCAGTAATGAAAGTTGCTGGTGCGTGTGTACTATAAACAATTAATTTTTAGGGGGTGCTCTTACACAATGAAAAAGAATAAGACAGTTGAATATGGAAAATATGGTTTACTTTTTCTCATTCCATTCTTTCTTGTATTCTTAGTTTTTCAGCTGTATCCTCTTCTTTATACTTTTTATAATTCATTTATCTATTCCGCTAAAAATGGTAGATATGTAACTGAGACGGTTGGTCTTGGAAACTTTACAAATTATGTATTTGCAAAGACTGGTAGCGAGTTCTGGCAGTCATTAATGGTAACAGTAGTTCTGTGGATCTTAAACTTCATTCCACAGATTTTATTGGCTTTACTTCTTGCTGCATGGTTTACAGACATCAAGATCAAGTTAAAGGGAAGCGGTATTTACAAGGTTATCATGTATATGCCTAACATTATTACAGCAGCTACAATCGCCGTATTATTCTACGGTATGTTCGAGGTTAATGGTCCTATCACGACTATTTTCAAAGACCTTGGCTGGTGCGATAAGGGTGGTATCTTAAATCATGGCTGGGCATCATTGATCATCATTGCTTTCATTCAGTTCTGGATGTGGTATGGTAACACAATGATCGTTCTTTGTGCAGGTATCTTAGGTATTAACCCATCCCTGTATGAGGCTGCAAGCGTAGATGGTGCTTCATCTAAACAGCAGTTCTTCAAGATTACACTTCCATTGTTAAAGCCGATCTTACAGTATACACTTGTAACATCAGCTATCGGTGGTTTACAGATGTACGATATACCTCAGTTGTTCAATGAGGGCGGTCCTGTAGTTGTAACAGGCAGTGGATCATCCGTTAATTCAACAACAACAGTCGTAATGCTGATTAAGAAGTATGTAAGTGCCGGAGGTACACAGGATTATGGTAAAGCCGCTGCATATTCAGTTATGCTTTTTGCATTCACACTGATTATCAGCTTACTGTTCTACAAATTAACAGCAGAAAAATCATCAAAGGATGGAAAGTAGGTGAACAAAGTGGATCAGACAGAATCAAAAGTATCAGGAGGCAAGATTGTCAGATACGTCGTTTGTATCTTGCTTTGTTTCCTGTCAATATTGCCATTTTATATTTTGATCATTAACTCTACTTTAAAGTCAACAGAAATTGTTACAGGTATTAAATTGATACCGGGTGGAGAATTTATTACAAACTTCAAAGGTTTGTTAGCAGGTAGTGAAAAAACAAGTGGTGTTAACGTACTTCAGGCTATGTTAAACTCTTTATTAGTTACTGTTCCGGCTACAGCATTGCAGATCTATTTCGGATCATTAACAGCTTATGCAGTTACAGTATATAACTTCAAGTTAAAGAAGTTTGCATGGGGCTTTATTTATGCGATCATGATGATTCCTCAGCAGGTATCAATCGTTGGTTTCATTAAGATTTGTAACTTAACACACTTATACGGATCATTCTTAGCGCTGATTATTCCGGCAATCGCTGCTCCTACTACTGTTTATTTCATGAAGCAGTACATGGAAACAGGTCTTTCAGTTGAGATCGTTGAAGCAGCCAGAATCGATGGATCGGGAGAAATTCATACATTCAATACGATTGTACTTCCGCTGTTGAAACCGGCTATGGCAACACAGGCGATCTTCGGATTCGTTGCATCATGGAATAACCTGTATACACCTTCAATTATTCTTGCAACAGAGAGACAGAAGCAGACAATGCCTATGTACGTTTCAGCGTTAAAGGCAAATGATAAGTCAAGAGACTGGGGTCAGATTTACTGTGGACTTTTCACTACAGTACTTCCAATTCTGGTTATGTACTTCTTCCTTTCTAAGTACATTATCGCAGGTGTAGCACTTGGTGGTGTAAAGGAGTAAAGAGGTCTTTTATAAAATATAATGTAGGTATCGGAAGCCATGGGCGATCGATACCCACATTATATATACTGAATAAGTGAGGAGAAGCTGCTGTAGCAGGTTCTCTATATTTTTGTTTATGAGGAAAATTTGATGAATGAAATGACAAACAATCAAGACAACAAGAATAGCGGAAGGGACAAAGAACCGTTTTTGAGACGCGCAATGGATGCATTTGGAACAATGTTTGCACTGAATATCTGTTTTGTAGTAGGCTGTATTCCGATCTTTACGATTGGTGCATCATTTACTGCATTGTATGCAATGTGCATCCGGCTTCAGGAAGATGAAGAGGAAACTGTTGTTTCTGGTTTCATTCATGAGTTTAAGCGTAGTTTCAAACAATCTACGATTGCGTTTTTACTGTTGCTCGTTGCAGTTGCTGTAATGTTGGCTGAATATATCATGATCAAGCGGGTGACAGGATTTATTTCAACATTTTATACATTTGTGCTTATAATTGAGGCAGTATTAGTTGCACTTGTTGTACCATTTTTATTTCCGTTAATTGCAAGGTATAATAATACGTTGAGCATCACGGTAAGAAATGCAATGGTACTTTCAATCACTTACCTGTGGTCATGGGTAAAGGTCGTTATCGCATGGTTTGTTCCGATATTTATCTGTGTGAAATATCCGGTTGTGTTTGTGAGTATCTGGTATATGTGGCTGTTGCTTTTATTCGGAGCTATCGCATGGGGAACAACGCATACGATGCGTAAGATATTCCGGTTGAATGAACAAAGGATTATTGATACTGCAGAGAAGGAGAGAAAAGCTGCGGAAGAAGCGGCGAAGGAAGCTGAACCGGATGAATCGGAATCAGTGGATGAAGAGGGAAAATAAAAGAAAAACAAATTGTATTCTTTCAAAATAAAATAAAGGAAAAAGAAAAAGTCTGTAGAATAATAAAATTGTACGGACTTTTTTGTTATATTCGTTATATTGACCATGGAGGATGGTAAAATATGCTGATTCGTGAAAAACAGGAGCGACAAGAACATGAGATTCTGAGTCCATATGCATCATTCAGTGATCAGAGCAGAGGCAGGGATCGGGAAGAAGAACAGTGCGATCTTCGGACGGTCTATCAGCGGGACAGAGATAGGATCATTCACTGTAAGGCGTTCCGCCGCCTGAAGCATAAGACACAGGTATTCCTGTCACCTGGAGATGATCATTACAGAACGAGACTTACACATACCCTTGAGGTGGCGCAGATTGCAAGAACGATCGCAAGATCACTTCGACTGAATGAGGATCTGACAGAAGCAATCGCACTTGGCCATGATCTGGGGCATACACCATTTGGACATGCAGGAGAACGGGCATTGTCCAGATGTTCCGGCAGGTCGTTTCAGCATAATGAACAGAGTGTGCGTGTGGTGGAAAAACTGGAGAAAAGGGGAGCAGGGCTGAATCTGACATGGGAAGTCAGAGATGGAATGTTGAATCATAAGACATCCTGTACGCCGGCAACATTGGAAGGTAAAATCGTCCGGTTGGCAGATAAGATTGCATATGTAAATCATGATATGGATGATGCAATTCGAGGTGGAATTATGAAAGAATCCGATCTTCCGGTTAGTATCGTTAAGGTACTTGGCAACAATACCAGAGATCGATTGGACTGTCTGATCCATGATGTGATTGATACCAGTTATGAAACGGATACAGTTCGGATGTCAGAAGAGATCGGTGAGGCGTTATCAGCGCTTCGCAGATATATGTTTGAATATCTGTATACGAATCCTGTGGCAAAAAGGGAAGAAGTAAAAGCAGAAAAGTTACTAGAGATATTATTTGATTATTACAGAGAAGATCAATCGAGGCTGAATAATGAAAGCATAGAAATGCTCTATATGGGAGAGGATCTTACGACCGTAATCTGTGATTATATAGCAGGTATGACGGATAATTATGCGATCGAAACATTTAAGAAGATCTATGTTCCGGGTGCGTGGAAGGGTATTTGAGATAACATCACTGTCAAGTTTGCAATATATATGTTTGCAACGAGAGCAAGTGACGAGGTGACAGAGTTAAACCCTGTAATCTGTATGTGATTACGTTTTTTATATAGGATAATGAACAGTTAGATGGGAAATTATTAAATTGGAAAGGAAGGGTAGTCGTTGTACTATTCAGATGAGGTCATAGATGAGGTGATATCCAGAAATGATATCGTAAATGTGATATCGGGATATGTCAGCCTCAGAAAAAAAGGAAGGACATTTGAAGCCTGTTGTCCATTTCATCATGAAAAGACACCATCTTTTAAGGTGGATCGGGACAAGCAGCTGTATCACTGTTTTGGATGTGGTGCCGGGGGAAATGTATTTACATTTATCATGGAATATGAGAATATGTCGTTTCCGGAAGCGGTACAGTATTTGGCAGATAAGGCAGGAATGACACTGCCTGAAAGCAGCCAGTCAGGACAGGATGCATCAAGAGAAAAATATAAAATACTGCTACGGGATATGAATAAGACAGCGGCAGCGTATTTTCACTATATTATGAGGCATACTGAACATGGAAAGAAAGCCTATGAATATTTTAAAGGCAGAGGACTTTCGGATGAAACGATCGATCGATTTGGACTTGGGTATGCCGATGTTTACCGGGATGATTTGTATCGATATCTGAAAGGTAAAGGGTATTCCGATTCTGAGTTAAAGGATTCCGGTCTGGTAGTGATCGATGAGAAAAATGGCGGATCGGATAAGTTCTGGAATCGTGCGATGATACCGATTCTGGATATTAATGGCAAGGTGATCGGCTTTGGCGGACGAGTTATGGGTGATGGAAAGCCAAAGTATATTAACACCAGTGATACCGTTGTGTTTGATAAGAGTCGGAATCTGTTTGCAATGAATATTGCCAGAAGAAGCAGGAGAAAAGGTTTTATCTGTTGTGAGGGCTATATGGATGTTATATCCATGCATCAGGCAGGCTTTGATAATGCGGTAGCATCACTTGGAACTGCATTTACCTTTGGACATGCAAATATATTGAAACGATATACGAATGAAGTATATCTGGCATATGACAGTGATGGTGCGGGTGTTGCAGCTACGCTAAAGGTTATTTCGATTATGCGAGAGGTAGGAATATCTGCGAGGGTCATCAATATGCGACCGCATAAAGATCCGGATGAATTTATTCAGACACTTGGAAGTGAAGCGTTTGAGGAGCGGATACAGAAGGCAGAGAGTGCGATCATGTTTGAGGTGCGGATGCTGTCTGAACAGTATAATCTGAATGATCCGGAGGAGCGAACCTCCTTCCACAATGAGACAGCAAAACGACTGGCACAGATAGAAGAAGTGCTGGAACGTAATAATTATATCGAAGCAGTATCGAATCTGTATCATATCGATAAGGCAGGCCTTACAGATCTGGTACACAAATATGGAATTGCAGGTGTTCCGCGTTCGGAGATCGTAGAGCGGGAGGAACGGCGCGTCGAACATGAAAACAGGACGACTGATCCGGCAAAGAATAAGCCGATGAAACTGCTTTTGACATGGATGGTGAATGAACCGGGATTGTTTCAGAAGTTGGACGGCATCATTGATGAAACCAGTTTTGAAGATGGCGTTTACCGTGTGGTGGCAGACAAGCTGTTTTCACAATATCGGGAAAACGGGAAGGTGGAACCGGCAAGTATCGTAACAACATTTGAGTCGATAGAGGAACAACGTCTGGTGGCAGAAATGCTTCAGACGAATATCGGAATTGACATGACGCAGGAAGAAATCAACAATGCGGTGACAGATGTTGTGAAAAAGATAAGATTAAGCAGTATAGAAGATAAACTGGCAAAGACAAATGATATAAAAGAGATGCAGAATCTCATACGTGCCAAGGCGGATCTTACGAAGCTGCATATTTCATTATAAAGTGGATAAACTATTATATATTTATGGAGGATCATGATTTATGGAATCAAAAGAGAATAAAGAGCAGATTGAAGAGAAATTTCAGGCGAAGCTTCAGGGCTTACTGGAGATGGCAAAAAAGAAAAAGATGGTAATTGAAGATACAGAGATTATCCGTTACTTTAATGATGCAAAAGAAATTGAGCTGAATCTGGAACGGATGGAACAGATCTTTTCATTTTTAGAGAGCCATAATGTTGATATTTTGACAATCACAGAAGAGGATGACGATGAGGAACTTCTGCTGGATGATCTGGAAGAGGATGTAGATGTAGATAAAATCGATATCTCTGTACCGGATGGGGTTAGTATTGAAGATCCTGTCAGAATGTATCTGAAAGAGATCGGTAAAGTACCGCTTCTGAGTGCTGAGGAAGAAATCGAACTGGCAAAACGTATGGAAGAAGGAGATGAGCAGGCAAAGCAGAAGCTTGCAGAAGCAAATCTTCGTCTGGTTGTCAGCATTGCAAAGCGTTATGTTGGACGTGGTATGCTTTTCCTCGATCTGATTCAGGAAGGAAATCTTGGTCTGATCAAGGCAGTAGAGAAGTTTGATTATAGAAAGGGATATAAGTTCTCCACATATGCAACATGGTGGATCCGTCAGGCGATCACAAGAGCAATTGCGGATCAGGCGAGAACAATCCGTATTCCGGTTCATATGGTAGAGACGATCAATAAGCTTATCCGTGTATCCAGACAGTTATTACAGGAGCTTGGAAGAGAACCACAGCCGGAGGAGATTGCAGAGGTTATGGATATTCCTGTTGAGCGTGTACGTGAGATCCTGAAGATTTCACAGGAACCTGTATCCTTAGAGACACCTATCGGTGAGGAGGAAGACAGCCATCTGGGTGATTTTATTCCGGATGATAATATGCCGGTTCCGGCAGATGCTGCTGCATTTACCTTATTGAAGGAACAGCTGGTAGAGGTACTTGATACATTGACCGAACGTGAAAAGAAGGTGCTTACGCTTCGTTTTGGTCTTGAAGACGGCAGGGCAAGAACACTGGAAGAGGTTGGTAAGGAATTCAACGTAACCAGAGAGCGTATCCGTCAGATCGAGGCAAAGGCTCTTCGGAAGCTCAGACATCCAAGCAGAAGCAGAAAACTGAGAGATTATATATACTAAAATAGGGATGGAGAGCATATGATAGAACTGTCGAAACGGATGCAGTCGGTTGCGGATATGATACAGCCATGTGATGCAGTCGGAGATATTGGCTGCGATCATGCATTTGTATCGATATATCTGATAGAGCAGCACAGAACAAAACGGGTGATCGCATCCGATGTCAGACGAGGACCGATCGCGATCGCAAAACGAAATATAGAGGCAATGAACCTGGCGGATCAGATAGAGATACGTATGGGCGACGGGCTTGATACAATCGTACCGGGCGAGGTGAATGCTGTTGTTCTGGCTGGAATGGGCGGTATGTTGATGATCGACATTCTGGAACGCGGCGAAGAGGTGGTCACACGTTGTGATCAGCTTGTGCTTCAACCACAGTCGGATATTGAAAAGGTCAGGCGATATCTGGCAGAAAAGGGGTACCATCTTGCAGATGAACAAATGTTGATCGATGCCGGAAAATATTATAATCTTTTGGATGTACGGATTCAGAGGATGCTACAGGCGGATGAATGTATGATCGATTTGCCACAGCCTGATGTGTGGAATGGAGATTTACCACAGCACGATGAACAACCTGCAGATGTGGCGTGGACAGATAAGGCAGATAATTTAGATTTTGCAGAGGACTGGTGCTATATGTATGGTGGAAGCCTGTTGCGAAAGAAAGATCCGGTTTTGCGGTCGTGGCTGGTAAAACAGCGAGATACAACAGCAGGGTTGATTGACAGCCTGAGTGGTAAGAATACGGAGAATGCCGCAAAACGTCTGAAAACAATAAAAGCAGAACAAAAGACCATCTGTGCAGTTTTGAAACAGGTGTACAGCATAGATGGATAACAGAGAGCCGGACATTTAAATGTCGGCATACTCTGTTAACAGAATGTTTTGGAGGTTTATTAAGGATATGAGCGAAAAAGCGATACATAACAGCGTGCTGACTTTAAAGGAGCTTGCAAAGAAATGGGCGATTCGTGTAGGCGCTGATTCGGTAGAGAAGCTCAATGAGATCGTAGAAGCGGGTAAAGGTATGGAGTTGATCCTTGTGTGTGAAGCCATGCAGCAGAATACGATTTATGATATTGCGAGAAACATACGCAAAGAAAAGAAAAAGATCATATTGATCGCAGGACCAAGTTCTGCCGGTAAGACGACATTTTCGCATCGCCTTAGTATACAACTTCGGGCACTTGGATTGCATCCGCATCCGATTGCAGTAGATAATTATTTTGTCAATCGGAAAGATAATCCAAGGGATGAAAATGGAAACTACAATTTTGAATGTCTGGAAGCGGTGGATGTGGAACTGTTGAACCATGATATGCAGATGCTTCTTCAGGGGGAAACGGTCGAACTTCCCGAATTTGATTTCTTAAATGGAAGAAGATTGTATAAGGGAGATAATTTGCGGATCGGAGATCAGGATGTGCTTGTGCTTGAGGGAATCCATTCATTGAATCCGAAGATGTTATATGCATTGCCCGATGAGGATAAATATCGTATATATATCAGTCCGTTAAACCAGTTGACGATCGATACAGATGATAAGATATCTACCATAGACAGTCGTTTGATCCGCAGGATCGTTCGAGATAACCGAACTCGTGGGCACAATATAGAACGAACACTTTCAATGTGGAAATCTGTCAGACAGGGTGAAGAACGGTATATATTTCCATATGAGAGTAATGCTGATGTTATGTTCAATTCCGGATTGTTGTATGAATATTCTGTATTAAAAAAATATATAAATCCATTACTGATGGAGGTATCGGAGAAGTCGCCGTTTTATTCAGATGCATTACGCCTGAAAGAATTGACTGATCGTTTTGTAACTCTGGAAGATACCATTGTTCCGTTGAACTCGATTTTACGTGAGTTTATCGGTGGAGGCTGTTTTAAAGTCTGAGGATGAAGAAAGAGCTTTTAAGAAACAAATATTTATAATCAAAGACAGAGAAAAAGTTATCGTATTTCTTTATATAAATAGCATATAATCAGTTGTATACAAAATGGGAGATAACATTACTATTGGGATATGTATGTTATCTCTCACTTTGTATAAGTCAATGAACAGATAAATGGGCTGGCTATATATGTATGAAACAGACCTTTTTCTACGTCGGTACTTAACGAGCCGCTTGAAAAGCGGAGAGCTTAGAACCGCTATGTAGAAAATAGAACGCGAGTGTTCTGTGAAATACATATATAGCCAGCCCATTTATCGTCATCATATAAAAGCTGGACGATAAGCCGGGTTATGTCGAGAGTGATCATCTATCTAGGCTTTATGTTACCATAAAGCTCAAGCGACCTACCTGAGACTTGACGGGCAGCCATTCGTCTCACAGCCGAAGCTGCTTTTTTGGTCTTGCTTCGAGTGGGGTTTACAGAGCCTGTTCTGTTACCAGAAGCAGCGGTGAGCTCTTACCTCGCCTTTCCACCCTTACCATGTACATGGCGGTTTATTTCTGTTGCACTAGCCTGGGAGTTTCCTCCACCGGACGTTATCCGGCACCCTGCCCTGCGAAGCCCGGACTTTCCTCACCTGTCATATGACAGCCGCGATCACTTGTCCAGCTCATTACTTTTATAGCAGAATGAACACAAAAAGTAAAGGGGAAAATAAAGAAACAGAAAACATGGTTTTAAAAACTACTTCTCATGGTATAAAAAATTGTTGAAGTGGTGGCAGATGGGTGTTATAATCTCTCTATAGAAGCCTGATAATATATATTGTCCAAGATTTAATATAAGAGGGTGAAATATATGGAGAATAATTATCTGTTAAATAAAGAATATATTAGAATAAAAAATATGAATACAATCAGCTATGGCGGAAATCAGTCATGGTGCAGGAGTAAGAAGATGCAGAAGGTAGGATGTGGTGTAATTGCTTTGGCAGATATATCAATCTATCTTGCAGAACAGAACCCGGGGCTTATGACAGATGCAATTCGCAAAATCAACAAGCCGAAGGGCTTATATAATAAAAATGACTATCTTGCATATGTAAAATGGTTCTATAAGCATTATGTTTTTTTCCTGTGGTATAAAGGAATGACAGGTGTGACGTTAATGAATACATTGAACCGATATTTTATGCTGAATGACATCGGACTTCGTGCAAGATGGAGATTGTTTTTGTCAGATGAGGAAATGATGAAGCAGATTCGGCATTTGATCCGTAAGAATAAACCGGTTGTATTATCAATCGGACCGAATATCCCGAATGTATTTGGCGATAAAGGAATCCATATGTATGTGGAAAAGGATGGACGTATGCTTGCTTCCATGAAAAAGAATGTTCACAGTCATTATGTAGTTGTGACAGGGGTAGAAGAAATATCAGGTCATGAGTATCTGATCGTTTCATCCTGGGGCAAAAAATACTACATCAGCTACGAAGAATACCGTGACTATGTAAAACATTCCGGTGGAAGAATTACAAGTAGCATTCTGTACATCAAGGGAATGATCTAATACTGAAAATTTTATTTGTAATTTATGCGGATATTGTTATTTATTACAAAACATATAGAAGGGGTTCTGCCCCGGATACAAACAACCACTATAAATGACTCGCTGCGGTTTCGATTCGCTGCACATGCCCGATTCGTAAATGCTCCTGCGCTAACTCGCCTTTGGCTCGAACAAGCGCCCGCATTTACTGGCAATGTGCATCTCATTTCGAAATCCTCGCTTATGTCATATTATAGTGGTTGGTTGTATCCGGGGCAGAATTCCTTCTGTATGTTTATACGGAATAACAATATCTGCGCAAAACTAAATTAAAAAGATTTTCCGTATTAGATCATTCTCTTTGGAGATCAATGTCAGACTGGATAGTTATTCATCTGTTGGTTAATGCATATTACATTATAATCATGTATTGCTACATAGTTATTTTCGGGTTAATGCCTGTAACTCGGTTTCTGTCAGTTCGCGGAATTCGCCGGGAGCGAGGGCTTTGTCCAACGTCAGACTTCCCATGGACAGGCGTTTCAAGTAGGTGACCTTCATGCCGAGGGCTTCGAAGGAGCGTTTGACCTGGTGGTAGCGTCCTTCAGTGATCGTCAGGAGAATCTCCGAAGTCTGGGTGTTTAGGTCGGTGTTTTTTATGACTAAAGTACCCGGTTTGGTTGGCTTGTCATCGCCAATGTCCAACCCTTCTTTAAATGCTTTTGTGTGTTCTTCTGTTGCCAGACCATCGATGCGAGCAAAATATGTTTTTGCTACATGTTTGGACGGCGACAGGAGATTGTGGGATAGTTCTCCGTCATCGGTGATAAGCAGCAGGCCTTCTGTGTCGATATCCAGACGACCGACAGGAAAAAGATTCTTTACAGGGACGGAAGCTTTTAACAGATCCAGAACTGTTATATGTAGATTATCATTTGTTGCGCTGACACAGCCCGAGGGCTTATTCAGCATATAATAATGGTGCTTTTGGTATCCAATCACCTTTCCGTTATAAGAAATCTGATCTGCATTTTCATCAATCTTCTGTTCGGGAGATTTGCAGACGATTCCATTTACCGAGATCATTCCTTTTTTTATATATTGTTTTACCTGGGAGCGGGAGCCAATGTCCTGATTTGCCAGAAATTTATCGATTCGCATAGTATATACCTGCCTTTGGTGTTTTAGTTATTCGAAAAAACACTTGTATCCAAGAGATTTTTCATTATTATAGCATGGATTTTTTTGATGTTGGAGAATAAATTCAGTTAATTTCAGAAAACAGGTGGTATTGTATGAAAATGTTATAATAAACCTGCATTTGTGACGGAAATGTTAAATGTTAGATTGTAAAATAAAATTACAGCAGATTATATAAAATAAACAAAAAAATCCAGCGTTTATTTACGGAAAATTAATACATTTTACCATAAAAACTTTGGTTGGAAGACATATGCGTATTGACAGAAACTTTGAATTAGAGTATTATTTTTAACAGAAATGTAACATTTTGTCATGGATTTTAATAAATAGGTACGAAAAGATGAGAATTAGAAGAAATAATCGTTTTTCCCATGTGGGAAGAGGTTTGTTTAGTTATAGATACATAAAACGTAATCTGCTTGTGGCAGCAGCTACGATTGTTACAGCAGCGGGAATTGGACTTGTTGTAAAGTATGGAGAGGCGTTGGATCACAGCCCGGCATATCTGAACAGCCAGACTGCTCAGACTGCATCTGTTGGGACAACTACTGAGGAGGCTGCCACTGTTGATGTGGCTGCACTTCAGACCAGCACGACAAAGAAGGCTGCTCAGAAGAAGACTGTAGTGGCAAAAGCAGAGGAGAAATCCGAATTTGATGGTAAGTTTATCGCAAAGATCAATGATACATTAAATATCAGAGAAGAAGCTACGACAGATTCCAACATCGTAGGTAAGCTGTTTGACGGTAATGTAGGTGATGTATTAGAGACATCCGGTGAATGGACAAAGATTTCATCGGGAGATGTAATCGGGTATGTAAACAGTGATTATATTCTGACCGGCAAGGATGCTGAGACATATGCAGAAGATTACAAGAAAGTCCTTGGAACAGTAACAGATGATACGGTTCGTGTACGTGCAGATAAGTCTACACAGTCAGATATCCTTGGGCTTGTAGCGAAGGATACCGTTCTTTCTGTTAAGACACAGGATAAGGATTGGGTAGAAGTTACAATGAATGACGGAACAGATGGTTATATAGCTGCGGATTATATCACAGTAGAAGAAACTTATGAGTATGCAATGTCGATTGATGACTACACAGCTATGGTAGAAGCTGAACAGCAGAAAGCATATGAAGTGGTATCAACTGATGACAGTGCAGATATAATGACGGCAGATGAAGAAACAACCGAGACGGCAACAACTGAGACTCCGACAACTGAGGGAGCAACAGAAGCGGATACAGAAGTGTCTACAACAGAAGCAACAACAGAGGAGAAGTCGGATGATAGTTCTAAGATTGATGCATCCCAGTATGATGATGCTTATCTGTTGGCATGTTTGGTCAGCATGGAAGCAGGATATGAATCCTATGAAGGACAGTTGGCAGTAGCAAATGTCGTTTTGAACCGTGTAAGAAGTGGTAAATGGGGAAGTTCTATTTCATCAGTTATTTATGCACCGAATCAGTTCCCTTGTGCAACGGGAAGCGTAATGCAGGGATACTTGCAGGATGGTCCGTTATCAACAGCACAGCAGGCAGCAAATGATGCCTTGGCCGGTAACAACAACATTGGAAGTTTTATGAGCTTCTTAAATAAGAATTATATTGATACAGATTCTTTATCTGATTATCAGATTATTGGAAATCATTGTTTCTACTAAAGTGTTTTTGAAAGATGGATTTAAGCTTATGAAGATAAATGAAAATATTCATGGGGAGCGGGAACTCGATACAGATCCGGTTACTTCAACGATAACGATAAACAATGACAGATTTAACAGAAGATACATACGCAGTTGCGGGATGTATCTTTTGTTGTTTCTGATATGTATTGGATTTTACATGATAAATATGGCTGTAGAACATGTATATCCGTTTGGCAGCAGAAGCTTTCTGTATCAGGATGCATGTGATCAATATCCCGGTATACTGAAAATTTTCCTTGAATGGCTGCATTCAGGGGATAAAGGTTCATTTATATGGGAACGGGGGCTTGGAATCGATATTGTTCTGAACATGTTCTATTACTGCATGAGCCCGTTTAATATTATAGCCATAGTACTTGGTCCGGATCGTGTTGAATTATCTATGACATTGATGATCGTACTCAAAGCATCATGCCTGGCTCCGGCAGGACTGTTCTTTTTCAGGCATTCAAAGATTCGCAGATTTGCGGAAAAGGGATTGTCAGAGAAATATATAACTGTAATTTCCATGATGTTCGGACTCCTGTATGCGTTAAACAGTTATGTGGTGGTATATAATCATAATGTGCTCTGGCTGGACGGACTGATTCTGCTTCCGTTTATTGCGATTGCAGTTGAGCATCTGGCGGAAGGCAAATGGCAGCTCCGTTATACGTTGTTATTAGCCTGTGCATTTTTGTTTAATTATTATTTTGCATTTTATATTTGCCTGTTTATAGTCTGCTATTTTTTTATGCAGGATTGGAAGAATGCTAAGAATTTATGGTCCGGTGTATGTCGTTTCTTCGGATGGTCGGTTATGGCGGTATCGATTGCGGGAATGGTTGTTCTTCCGTCTCTTTATGCCATTATGAATCTGTCATCCTGTGGAAACGGGGACTATAGTCTTCCATGGTATAGAATCAGTAATCTAGGAATGTTTGTTAATTCATTTTATCCATTGCGACAGATATCGACGGGATATTTGTTCAGTCACAATAATTATTGCGGTATTCTGGTGATTATGTTCTTCCTGCTTTTCTTATTCGGAGCGGGAATCAAATGTAGTTTTAAGCTTCGATATACGGCCGTTATTTTATTCCTGACTATTGGATTGAACATGGTCGGATTAAATTATGTCCTGCATGGCTTTACGATTACGCATGGACTCGGAAATCGTTTTGCATTTATCCTTGTCTTTTTCATTTTGATGGCAGGTTATATCGGAATGCTCAGATTACAGCAGGTAAAGGTATGGCAGATAATCAGTATGTCAGGTATCGGTATTACTATATTCCTTTTGGAGCTGTTCTTAAATAAGGAAGATGCGAATTCCTATTCCTATGCGGCTGTATTGCTCTTTGGTATATCATATCTGATCTTATTGATCTTGTATGTCAGAAAGAGTATTCGTTATACGACCTGCTATGTGTGGATGATAGTATTATTGTGTATAGAGATCTTTGCAAATGCATGGATTCAGATGCCGCAGAAGTATAATGATGAGCGGCTTCAGAGCGAGATATCTGCTTCGGACTGGTTAACGGATTATGAGCAGTTGCAGCTTGCAGAAGGGGAGAGAAAGACTGCATTGGTGTCACAGAACTATATGCCGTATTCAGACGTAAACTGGTATTCATCTGTGGCAAATGGCAGTATAGTAGATGTGTTTACCAGCCTTGGAATATCAAGATATCAGAATATTGAATATACCTATAGAGGGGTAACTCCGATCAGTCGCCAGCTCTTTAATGTACGGTATGTTGTGACTGATGAAACAGGGGTTGCAGGTGGGTATCGTCTGATCGACCGGAAAAATGAGAAGATTGATTTCTACGAAGCGGATAATCTGGCGGGCATGGGATTTTTGATGAGTAAAGATGTTCTTGACTGGAGCGGAACAGCGAAAACGGAAGATACATCGGATGTATTCGAGAAAGGCAGCATGGCAGAGAATCAGAATGAACTGGTAAAGCTTGTGACCGGACATAAGATCACGCAGAATGCCTTTACAAGAATTGATATACCGGAGGATGCAGTAACAAGTGCCGGTATGGATATTACCGGACAGAAGAACGGTGAGTATTCCTATATCAGTACCAATGATGTTTTTTCAGCAATCACGGTGAATCTTACTGCGGAAAAAGACGAAGATCTGTATCTGGAATGTGCGGACACGAAGCCTCAGTGTATCGAAGTAAAGGTGAATGATGAAGTAACAGTGTCTACGAATTACACGGATTCAGCGGATTTTTATCATGTAGGTCAGGTAAAAGAAGGGGATGCTGTACAGATTCGAATGTATGCGATAAGAATTCGTCTTTATACAACGGCAGTTAAAGATCAGGAGGGAACGAAAGCATTTGCGCTGTATTCCTTAGATCAGAATGTAGTGAAAGCATTTGAAGAATATACAGAGTCACATCAAATGACATTTGACGGATGGACCGATAATACTTTAAATGGTCACATAACGACAGAAGAATCCGGTATTTTATATCTGGCGGTTCCGTACAATAAGGGATTTTCGGCAGTTGTTAATGGCAAAAAAGTAGCTCCTGTAAAGATCGGAACCGGCCTGATGGGTGTTCCTGTAGAAGCAGGGGAACATGTGATTACACTGACCTACAATACACCATATCTGATGGCGGGCATATGCCTGTCTGTGATAGGAATATTAATATTGGCAGGATATGTGATGATCAGCAGAAAAAAATCGTCCAATAAATAACGGACACAAATTATCAGCTTATAAGAATGCAGATATTGAAAAACAGATCATAATAAATTCTTATAATAAAAACAGGCAACTTGAGTGCGATCGCGCAGGTCAAGCTTCATAAGGATATTACTGAGATAATTGCGGACGGTTCCTTCCGAGAGAAAGAGCTGCTCCGCAATTTCTTTGTTGTTCAGACCATCTGCAACCAGTCGGATCAGTTCAAATTCCTTTTCCGTAAGATTGTAGGACAGGTAATCAAAACGATCATCAGTCTGTAACAGGGTAGGGATCTTGTTCATGATCTCATTCCCGAAGACAGTTTGACCGTTGTGTACGGCAGTGATCGCAGATGCAACTGTCTCAAAATCCTGTTTTAAGATGTATCCCTTTGCGCCGGTCCGGATGGCTTTGATGATATAGTCATCGTCGGCAAAGGTAGTAAGTAACAGAATCTTTGCGTCAGGGTGTCCGGTGATGATTTCTTTCGCTGCGGTCAGACCATCCATGCCTTCCATACGGATATCCATTAACAGAACATCGGGGCTGTATGTATCGTACAGGGAGATGGCATCGTGGCCATTTGCTCCGGTTGCAAGTACGGTAATGTCTGAGCAGGATTCTAATATGATCTTTAAAGATGCACTGACAAATGCATCATCATCAACAATTATAATATTCATGCAGTTCTATCTCCTTTTTGTGTATGTTTTGGAATACTGACAAACAGGCGGAAGCCGGATTCGGTTGATATCTGTAAAGTGCCGGATAAGGATTGGACTCGTTCCCGGATGTTGGTAAGTCCGATGCCGGGGGAGTCTGTAAGGTGAATGCCTGTTCCGTTGTCACGGATCGTCAACTGATAGAAGCCCGGATGTTCCCGGATCAGAATCGAGAGTTGATCACCGTTGCTGTGCTTTACGGCATTGGTGATCGCTTCTTTGGCAATGCTGATAAGACAGTATTTGATATCCTTCGGAACAATGTTGCTCATATCATATTCAAATGAAGTATGAAAGCCTGTTATATCATTTAACATATCCTGAATGGCAGCTTTCGTATCAATGGATTCATCGTGAAGGTCGTGGACACTTGATCGTATACTGTTCATGGCAGTATCCAGCGTAGCGCGGAGGTCAGAAAGCGGATTTGTAAGGATCGGTTCTTTGTTGATCGTCTGGATCGCACCAACCTGGAGAATGGATCTGGTGAGCATATGACCGACATTATCATGGATCTCTCTGGCGATACGATTTCTCTCTTTCAGGGTTGCAGTATAGATCCTGTTATCCTGTTCCTTCCGGATCATACGGATCCGTTCCTTTGCCAGAAGTTCGTTTGTCTCCGATGTATCTGTAAGGTGTTTCATCTGTTGATGAAGGGTGGCAAGCTCTGTAGTCAGATATCCGTATAACATGCTGCACAGACAGAGGACACCTATCAGAAGTAAAGTATCCATCGGAAGTTTTGCAGATGCCAGAATGATGGAAAGAACTCCGATGGGTGCAGTAAAACAAACCGGTCGTTTGCTCAGATAGAAGCAGAAAAGCGGAAGAAATACAACAAACTTAAGGCACAGACAGCACAGAATAAATATGCCTACGTGGATCAGTACCGGAGCTGTGGGTGGGAGTCTGTCGGCAATCAGTATTGTGCCAAAGGCAAGGATGATCGCAAACAGAATATATATTACGCTGCGCGTGCATATAGAAAAAGTGTGAATACACATAATACAGCATATTGCAAATATAAGCAGTCGAGTCAGGATTTGCTTCATAACTTCTCCTTGTATGTAGACAGGTCACGCGGGTGTCAGGTAATTGCGTGAACCGGCTTGGATTTATAAGTGACGGTATTAGTATACCTGTTGAGAAATACAGCGTCAATTGACTACGGTTGAAAAACTCCGGATTTTAAAAGAATGTGACAAATGTCATATTACAGATGTGATGATTGGCACTGAACAAAAATTTTGGTATATGGTAGAATGACAGCATAACATGGAACATATGCGATGAGTTTCAGACGCGATGCCGGAAGAAACAATAGCATCCGAATAGAAAATGAATGAGGAGACAGTTATGGAATATGCGATTGAAGTAAAAGATCTGGTGAAACGATATAAAGATTTTGTAGCATTATCACATTTTGATCTGGAGGTGAGAGAGGGCGAGATCTTCGGTCTGCTTGGACCGAATGGATCGGGCAAGACGACGACGATCAACTGTATCTTGTCACTGCTTACATACGATCAGGGCGATGTCCGCGTATTTGGTAAGAAGATGACATCGACGAGCTACGATCTGAAACGGGAGATCGGTGTTGTAATGCAGAATGTGGCTGTATTTGATGAAATGACGGTATATGAGAATATCGATTATTTCTGTGGGTTGTATATCAGGGATAAAGAGACAAGAAAACAGTATGTAGAGGATGCAATCGCATTTGTCGAGCTTCAGGACTATAAGAAGTTCCTGCCGAAAAAACTGTCAGGAGGACTTCTCAGACGATTAAATATTGCGTGTGGAATCGCACACAAACCGAAGCTGATCTTTTTTGATGAACCGACGGTAGCGGTAGACCCACAGAGCAGGAACAAGATCTTAGAGGGAATTGTCGAGCTGAATAAGAAGGGCGCAACGATCATTTACACTTCTCATTACATGGAAGAGGTAGAACAGATCTGTAGCCGTATATTGATCATGGATAAAGGTCGGAAGGTCGCTCTTGGCACGAAGGAAGAGCTGAAAAAAATGATAAAGAAGACAGAGAGTATCTTCATAGAAGCTCCGGCACTGACAGATGAACAACTGCTGGAGCTGAGACAGCTTCCACATGTGTATGACAGTTCATATCAGGATGGAATGTTGAAGCTGACCTACTCCGGTGGAGATCACAATCTGATCCGGGTTATGGAATATATGAAGGAGCATGCGGTATTATTTGGAAAAGTATATACCGAGCTTCCAAGTCTGAACGATGTGTTCCTTGAGATTACCGGGAAGACACTTCGGGATTAGGAGGGGTGGATATGTTTTGGCATAATTTTAAATATGCAGGTAAAATGCTGATAAAAGGAAAAGATACACTGTTCTGGACGATACTGTTTCCGATCGCATTATTCACATTCATGTACATGGCATTCGGAAATATCATGGAAAAGGATGAGATGTTTAAAGATATCCCGGTCGCAGTTGTGAGGGATGGTAAGAACGATACAGCGCTTATGATGGTGCTGTCTACGCTTTCTATGGACGGTGAGAATAAACGGATCGACATGGAGGTGCTCAGTGAGAAAGAAGCACTTCGGAAGTTAAATGATGAAGAAGTGACCGGTGTGATCTATACATCGGATGCGAGCCTGACAGTGAGGCAGAGTGACATCAAGGAGTCGATACTGGAATCAATCCTGAATCAGTATAAGCAGATGGAACAGATGTATCTGAATCTGATGCAGAAGGATCCGGAGGCTGCATCGGAGATCATTCAGAAGGCAGTGCAGAGCGATGCGGTATATTATGAAGAGATTTCCACAACGGACGGATGTCAGAATGAGTATTATAATTATTTCTATGCAGTGCTTGCTATGAGTTGCCTGTTTTCTTCCTTTGCCGGAATCACAAGAATGCATAAGCTGCAGGCAAATGAAAGCGCACTTGGAATGCGTCGTTGTCTGTCGCCGAATCCTAAACTTGTGACTGTTCTGGCGGAGTATCTGGCATTACTGCTGGTTCAGTTTGCAGCCGAGGTTATCACTGTAATCTATATGCGGCTGTTCGGTGTACAGTTTGGAACAAAATATCCGGCTATTTTACTGGTACTCTTTATTGCATGTAATATCGGTATTGCCGGAGGAATGCTGATTGGTACCTGGTCAAAATGCTCATATGGAGGAAAGATTGGAATTGCGGTAGCGGCCAGCCTGATCTTCTCTTTTATGGCGGATCTGATGGTACATGGAATCAAAAACAGTATTGAAGATAAACTTCCGATCCTGAACCGGGTTAATCCGGCAGTGTTGGTAACGGATTGTCTCTATGCGCTCAATGTATACGATAATTACGATCGTTATTTCAGAAATATTCTGATCTTAACCGGTATGGCTGTCTGTCTGCTTGGAGCGAGTATTCTGGTCTTAAGGAGGAATAAATATGCAAGTGTTTAAATCCTATTTTAAAATCTTAAATAAGAAAAAAGGCTCAATGTTGATGTATATTGGGATCTTTGCAGGCATTATATTTGGATTTATATTGCCGAATTCCGGTAAAACAGAAGATGAATATAAAAGCATGAAGTGTAAATTTGCCTGGTTTGATTATGATCATACGGAAGAAAGTGAAGAACTGTTTTCGTATCTGGATCATGCACATAAACATGCTGAATTAAAAACAGATACGACGGAAGCGATGCAGGACAGTCTGTTTAACCGGAATACAGACTGTATCGTCCGCATTAAAAAAGGTTATGCGGATCATCTGGATAAGGAAGATCTGTCCGATTATATCGAGATCGTTGCAATTCCAAACCGGAGTAAGGTGGAACTGTTTGAATCGGACGTGAATAAATACATCTCTTATCTGAATGCATATTTTGCAGCCGGATATGACCGGGCAGAGGCAGCAACTCAGGTAAATGAACTGTTTCAGATCAGAACGAACGTAACGATGACGACCGAAGACCATGGCGGAAAACATAGTACGAGATATACATTTTTCAGTTATCTGGGATGGATATTTGTGGTCATGATGATCGAAGGTGTGAGCCCGGTATTGATCGTATATGATAAAAAAGAATTAAGAGAACGGATCGCAAGCTCAGCATATAAATATTCCAATATGACAAAAGAAATCCTTCTCGGAACGATCGTAACAGGATTCCTTGGATGCGCAGTATTTGCGGTTGGAGGGTGCTTTGTATTCAGAAAAGAAATGTTTACGGCGGCAGGACTTGGAAATCTGCTCAATATGGTTTGCTACATGTTCGTAGCTATGGCACTTGCCTTTCTTGCAAGTAAGATTGTCCGAAACGAGGAGGGCTTCAGTATGATCGGCAATATAGTGTCCCTTGGTATGGCATTCCTGTCCGGCATCTTTGTTCCGGTGGAATTTCTTGGTGAAGGGGTCATAAAGCTGGCACATTTCCTTCCGGCTTACTGGTATGTCAAAGTCGTTGATCTTCTGGACTATGAGGCAAAGATACCATCGGAAGCATTCGTATATATGGGGATCGAGGTGCTCTTTGCAGCCGCCATCATCACAATTGCAATCGTGATCGACCGTGCCAGAAACCAACGCTTGGTGAGTAGTTAGATGATGAAAGTTTTATAAAAAGGGAAGTGGACATTATCTATTATTCCGCAAGACGCTTTCGCTCTGTTTCTCATGTAGCGGTACTAAAGTTCACCACTCCGTGGTTCACTAAGTACCGACATTCGAAAAGGCTTGCTTCATAATAATAATGTCCACTTCCCTTTTACATAAAACTTTCATCATCTGGAAGCTACATTCCTGTTATGAAGGAAACATATCTGGAAATCGATATATGAAACAAAATGGGAAATAGCATTACTATTATGAAGCAAGCCTTTTTTAATGCCGGTTCTTAGCGAGTCGCCATGGGCGAGGAGCTTAGTGCCGTTGCGTTAAAATAGAGTGCGAACGACTTGCGGAATAATATGTAATGTATTTCCCATTTTATTTCAAAGATTTACGGAAGAAATTTCCTTTATAACAGGAATGCCGCTTCCATTTCAACTATTATTTGTCGTTGTTCTTGTTCTTCTCGTTCATCATTGCGCGGACTTTCATGGACAGACCGAACAGGTTGATGAATCCGGTTGCATCCTTATGGTCATACAGCTCACCGGTAGTGAAGCTTGCAAGACTCTCAGAATACAGAGAATATGGAGAAGTTGTTCCGGCTTTGATGATGTTTCCTTTGTACAGTCTCATCTTAACCTGACCGGTAACTGTCTCCTGTGTCTTTTCAACAAATGCCTGAAGAGCCTCACGGAGAGGGCAGAACCACTTTCCTTCGTATACAAGATCTGCAAACCTGGTTGCTACGAGCTTCTTGTATGCAAGTGTTTCACGATCCAGAGTCAACTCCTCTAACTGCTTGTGAGCTTCCATCAGAATTGTTCCGCCGGGAGTCTCATAAACACCACGGGACTTCATGCCGACAACACGGTTCTCAACGATATCGATAATACCGATACCATGCTTGCCGCCTAAACGGTTTAATTCACGAATGATATCAGAAACTTTCATCTTTGTACCGTTAATAGCAGTTGGGATACCCTTTTCAAAATCAAGTGTCAGATATTCATCCTCATCCGGTGCCTTTTCAGGGGTAACACCGAGAACCAGAAGATCATCGTAGTTTGGTTCGTTTGCAGGATTCTCCAGTTCCAGACCTTCATGGCTGATGTGCCAGATATTACGGTCACGGCTGTAAGAATGAGCAGCATCAAACGGAAGATTGATACCGTGTGCCTGACAGTATGCAATCTCCGCATCACGGGAATCCAGCTTCCATTCCGGCTGTCTCCATACAGCGATAACCTTGATGTCAGGAGCAAGAGCCTTAATTGAAAGCTCAAATCTTAACTGGTCATTTCCTTTTCCTGTTGCACCGTGACAGATCGCAACAGCACCTTCCTTACGAGCAACCTCAACTAATTTCTTAGCGATCAGAGGTCTTGCGAAAGAAGTACCGAGTAAATATTTATTCTCATATACAGCATCTGCCTGAACGGTTGGCATGATGTATTCATCACATAATTCATCAACAACATCCAGAATGTATAACTTGGAAGCTCCTGAATATTTTGCTCTTTCATCCAGTCCTTCCAGCTCACTTTCCTGTCCTACGTCGATGCAGGCGCAGATAACATCGTAATCATAAGTTTCTTTTAACCAAGGGATGATAGCTGTTGTATCAAGGCCGCCTGAGTATGCAAGAACAACTTTGTCTTTTGCCATTTCTAAATCCTCCTTAAAATCCGTCTGTGTGGAATATGTACATTTCTGATATATCATAATTCCATTTGTTGAATAAAGGACATATCGTCCTGTCTGCAAATTAATATATAACGGTAGTGAATATTATGCAAGTGTTTTTTGAATAGAAAAGTGGAAAAAATAAAAAAGAAACAAAATGGAAGAAAACAGAATTTACAATATAGAAGAGGGATAGAAGAAAAAATACGATCATGAAACAAAAAGAATAAAATATGAATATTACATATACAAATATGAATAATATTCATATACGCATTGAATTACAGGAAACATCGGTTTGTATATAATGAATAGAAAGTTGTAACAAATCAGAAAAAAATAGTAGAAATAAGAAAAAATAGGAATAATGTTTGAGTATCTTGTAGAAATGCTATATAATATAATAGACTGTGGATACTGGTTATTATAGACTGTGAATGGGAAATCCTGAAGTTAGAAATCACAGCCAGATATAATAATTCGGGTGAAAGAATGAAAAGTTTTTTGATTAACAGGAGGAATAAGAGATGAAAGGCATTATTTTAGCCGGAGGATCTGGAACAAGGTTATATCCGTTGACAAAAGTAACATCGAAGCAGCTGCTTCCGATTTATGATAAACCGATGATCTATTATCCGATGTCAGTTCTGATGAATGCAGGGATCCGTGATATATTGATCATTTCAACACCGCAGGATACTCCAAGATTTGAGGATCTGTTGGGAGATGGAAGTCAGTTTGGTGTAAATCTTACTTATGCTGTACAGCCTACACCGGATGGACTTGCACAGGCTTTTGTTATTGGTGCGGATTTTATTGGTGATGATACTGTGGCAATGGTTCTCGGTGATAATATTTTTGCAGGCCACGGACTTAAAAAGAGATTACGTGCAGCTGTTCAGAATGCGGAAAACGGTAAGGGTGCAACTGTATTTGGTTATTACGTAGATGATCCGGAGCGGTTTGGAATTGTTGAATTCGACAAAGACGGACGTGCGATCTCGATTGAGGAAAAACCGGAAAAGCCAAAGAGCAATTACTGTGTAACAGGTCTCTATTTTTACGATAATAAAGTTGTTGAATATGCAAAGAATCTGAAACCATCCGCCAGAGGCGAGCTTGAGATCACCGATCTGAACCGTATTTATCTTGAACATCAGCAGTTAAATGTAGAGCTTCTCGGACAGGGATTCACATGGCTGGATACAGGGACACATGAGAGTCTGGTTGATGCCACGAACTTTGTAAAGACGATAGAGCAGCATCAGCATAGAAAGATTGCATGTCTTGAGGAGATTGCATACCTGAATGGATGGATTTCCAGAGAAGAAGTTCTTGAAGTATATGAAGTTTTGAAGAAGAATCAGTATGGACAGTATCTGAAGGATGTATTAGATGGTAAGTATCTGGATGTGCTTGCATAGCTTTTGCAGATAAAAAGATAAAAGATAGATTGAGGAGAAAGATAAAAATGAGTAAAACAATCATAGTAACAGGTGGAGCCGGCTTTATCGGTTCAAATTTTGTATTCCATATGCTTGATAAATATCCGGAATATCGTATCGTATGCTTGGACAAGCTGACATATGCAGGTAATCTGTCAACACTTGAGCCGGTAATGAAGAATCCGAATTTCAGATTCGTTAAAGCGGATATTTGCGACCGAGATGCCGTTTACCGGTTATTTGAGGAAGAAAAGCCGGATATCATTGTGAACTTTGCAGCAGAGAGTCATGTTGACAGAAGTATCGAGAATCCGGATATTTTCTTAAAGACAAATATTATGGGTACGGCAGTGCTTATGGATGCCTGCAGAAAATATGGAATTGAGAGATATCATCAGGTATCCACCGATGAAGTGTATGGAGATCTGCCGCTTGACAGACCTGATTTGTTCTTTACAGAAGAAACACCGATTCATACAAGCTCTCCTTACAGCAGCTCAAAGGCAGCAGCAGATCTTCTGGTATTGGCATACCACAGAACTTACGGATTGCCTGTCAGCATATCCAGATGTTCGAATAACTATGGACCGTATCATTTCCCGGAGAAACTGATACCATTAATGATCGTAAATGCATTGAATGACAAGCCTCTTCCCGTATATGGTGAGGGCTTGAATGTGCGTGACTGGTTATATGTAGAAGATCATTGTAAGGCTATCGACCTGATCATTCATAAAGGGCGTGTTGGCGAAGTATACAATGTCGGTGGTCACAATGAGAAACAGAATATTGAGATCGTTAAGATCATCTGTAAAGAACTTGGCAAGCCTGAGTCTCTGATCACACATGTTGGCGATCGTAAAGGACATGATATGCGCTATGCAATCGATCCGACAAAGATCCATAATGAACTTGGATGGCTTCCGGAGACAAAGTTTGAAGATGGAATAAAGAAGACGATCCAGTGGTATCTTGATAACAGAGAATGGTGGGAGACCATTATCTCGGGAGAATACCAGAATTACTATGAGAAGATGTATGGTAATCGTTAATTTGTGGAAAAGAGGTAGAGAAATAAGATGGGACAGATTAAAGTTACAAAAGCACCGATAGAAGGATTGTACATTATTGAACCTGCAGTACATGGAGACAGCAGAGGATATTTTATGGAAACCTATAACCAGAAGGATATGGAGGAAAATGGTCTGAATATGGTATTTGTTCAGGATAATCAAAGTATGTCGACAAAAGGCGTGCTTCGTGGACTTCATTTTCAGAAGAAATATCCGCAGGGAAAACTAGTACGTGTGATTAAAGGTGCAGTTTATGATGTTGCTGTTGATCTGAGATCAGGAAGCAAAACATATGGAAAATGGTATGGTGTGGAGTTGACAGAAGAGAACAAGAAGCAGTTCTATATCTCGGAAGGTTTCGCTCATGGATTTTTAGTTTTATCGGATACGGCGGAATTTTGTTATAAGGTAACAGATTTCTATCATCCCGGTGATGAGGGCGGTCTGGCATGGAATGATCCTGAAATTGGTATTGAGTGGCCGAAGGTCTTTGGTGAATATCAGGGAAACGCAAGTGCGGAAGGGTATCATCTGGAAGATGGAACCGCGCTCAACCTGAGTGATAAGGACCAGAAATGGCTGGGATTAAAGGAAACATTTAAGTTCTAATAAAGTTTTTAGTTGCAGAGAGGATGTCTTTCACTAATGGATAATAAGACTACACAGTATGATAAACGTCTATCGGAATACAGAGACAGACTGTTACAACGGAATAAGGAAATGACAACGGACGATGATGAGCTGATCGATTCGATCATCAATCAGAATGAACCGGAAAATAGCAAAGCTGACGGTAAAGCAGATGGTACATCTGAGGAGAAAATGGCAGATTCTGTATCAGATGCTTCTTCGGCGAAAGAAACACCGGTATCGGAATCCTATAAGGAATATGCAGACAAATTAGAGTCGGTATTAAAAGAGGTTGGGGTTGCGACAGCGGAGAAGTCCGAATCGAAGCAGCCGACAGAGAGAATAAAAGAAGACCGTGTAGCCGAAGAACGGAAAAGGCTTGCTTATAAGAAGCTCGGTTATGAAGAACAGACGCAGGATGATACCATGGAATCTGAGGCAGATATGGATGAATCGGAAGAAGATGGACATACAGTTGCTGATGTATTTGCAAATCTGAGAGAAAGTGTCCGGGATGCAGTAGGTGAGGCTGAGAAGAAGGTCAGAAGCCGGAAGCCTGTCAGATCAGAAGTGGGTAATGATGGACAGAAACGATCATTTCGACTGAATACACTCGGTAAATGGGCGGTTACAGGCATTGTATTGTTCGTAGTATTCCTGATCCTTACGATCGGTTATGTATCGGCGAATAAATCTTATAAGTATAATCAGATGGATATTCGTCCGATCAAGAACAGTGATCTGGTTGTCAACGAAGGTGTAAAAGAACAGACAAAGGGTTATACCACGATTGCACTTTACGGAGTTGATTCCAGAGATTCAAATCTGGATACAGGAACAAACAGTGATGCGATCATTTTACTCAGTATCAATAAAGATACAAAAGAAGTTAGGATGGTTTCGGTATACAGAGATACATTGTTACAGATACAGAGCGACTCTCAGACAACTCATAAGGTCAATTACGCATATCAGCTCGGGGGTGCTTTAATGTCGATCAATACGTTAAATGCAAATCTGGATCTTGCTATATCGGATTATATTACCGTTGATTTTAATGCTATGGCAGATATAATCAATGCGCTGGGAGGCGTAGAGGTAACGGTAACAGAAGATGAGGTAAATAATCTGAACAAGAATCTTGCGGAACAGATCGGTATTTCGGGAAAATATTCCGAGGGCGTTCATGAGGCGGGAACGAAGGTATTAAACGGACAGCAGGCAGTTGCATATTCCAGAATCCGAAGCACGGGTAAAGGAGATATTACCAGAACCATGAGACAGCGTACCGTATTACTTGGTCTGGTAAATAAAATGATAAATGCAGACAGTAAGATGATATCGAATCTGATCGATGTATCCTTTAGCTGCATATTAACCAGTCTTACAAAGGATGAAGTGACTTCGTTGGCGAAAGATATTGCTGACTATAAGATTACAGGAAATATTGGATTCCCGTTCTCTTATACACCGATGTCCTTAGATGGTAAAGGCAGTGTGATCGTAGCAGCGGATCTGAATGCAAATGTTACAGCATTACATGAATATCTGTATGGAACATCGGGTTATACTCCGTCGACTACAGCATCATCTATAAGCACAGAAGTATCATCGGAAACGGGAGTAGCAGCAACAGAAGCAATTGATATAGATAAGGTATCAGGCGAAACTGCTGTTACAACACAGGAAAGCAGTGAAGCTTCGAGTGAATCGGCAACAAATGGATCTGAAACAGGTTCGACAACAGAAGTACAGACGATCACGACACCTCCGGCGGGAATGATAGAAAATGAATAATATCAGAATCCGTCTGAGACTTTTCACAGGGAAGATTCCGGTGCTGACAGTGATCATATGTGTGATAGTATTACTTTTCGGGAAATACAGACAGATGGAATATGTCCGGGCGAATGAAACCGGAGTAATAGAGATAGAAAATACAGAGATCTTACCGAAGCAAATATTTTGCAGGCGCAATACCAATGACAGCTTCCCTGTACGTGGGGTATTGCTTCATGAATGGATTAAAGATATAAGACAGAATCTTGCATGGGCAGGTATGACAGAACGATATATCGCTCGTATGGGACTGCATGAAAAGGTATGTCAGATGATGTTTGTAAATCCTGAGAATCTGGTTTTAAGTCATGATGTGACCAAGCTGGATAAGGAATTTAAGTCGGCGCTTAAGAAGTATCCTGTCGGTGGGATTATGCTGAAATCAAAAAACATACAGACGAAGAAACAGCTGAAAAAGCTGTTGAAGAAAATGCAGGATAATTCTGATATTACACTCTTCCTTGCTGTAGATGAGGAAGGCGGAACGGTCAGCCGCGTAATGCAGAAGCTTGGCAATATAGATGGTGGCGATATCGGATCAATGTATGATTACAGAAATCTGGGTGGAGATATTGCGTATGAGAATGCAAGACAGATCGGAGATAATCTGTCGTATTATGGATTTAACCTTGATTTTGCTCCGGTAGCAGATGTATGGTCAAATCCGGGAAATACAGTCATAGGAAAGAGAGCTTACAGCAATATTTATAGTGAAGCGGCGGAATTAATTCCATATGCGGTGCGCGGTTTTCATGCAGGCGGAGTGCTCTGTACTTTGAAGCATTTTCCCGGGCATGGCAATACAAAAGAAGATTCCCATTATGGAAATGCATATGTATATGAGACGAAAGACGATCTTGAAAACAATGAATTTCAGTCATTTCGGGCAGGAATTGATGCGGGAGCTGACTTTGTGATGGTAGGGCATATGATCGTAACCGATATATCGAATATCCCATCCGATCTTTCTAAAGAGATCGTGACAGATATTCTTCGGACAGAACTTGGGTTTTCCGGAGTGATCATTACGGATTCGTTGCAGATGGAATCAATTACCGATACATATTCAGCCGGGGATGCTGCGATCTATGCGGTGGCTGCAGGAAATGATATGATATTGGAACCGGAAAATCTGGAACAGGCAGTTGAGGGGATAAAGCAGGCGGTAAAAGATCAGATTATTGCGGAGGCTCGGATCAACGAAAGCGTAAGAAGAATTTTGGTGATGAAGCATACTGCTATTGAGAAAGAATAGACCGATTGGGCAAATTCAAATACAAAACGCACACAATGCAGATTGTATATTTTAAAAGTAAAAGACACGATTTCAATGGAAAAACCATTGCAATTGTGTCTTTTTGATTTGCAATAATTTATATTGGCTATACAAAACACTTTATAAAATTAAGTTTGCAAACTATCTGACAATTTGACGAAAAAAGTTGTTTACAAACGGAAAAAAAGATAGTATGATTACAAATCATAAAAAGCACAGAGCCGCATTTGAGAATTACTATCAGATAACCTGACTATAAGATCTCTACAGGTACTGTCAATAAGTTGGAAAGGAAAACGAGCATGGAAGATAACAGAAACGTAGTAAATCCAGGGTTATACAGTGAAGAATACGAACATGATAACTGTGGTATCGGTGCCGTTGTTAATATCAAAGGCATTAAGACACATGAAACCGTAAATAATGCGTTAAAGATTGTTGAAAATCTGGAACACAGAGCAGGAAAAGACGCAGAAGGAAAAACCGGTGATGGTGTAGGTATCCTTCTTCAGATTTCACATAAATTTTTTAAGAAAGCAGTTGCGGAGCTCGGATATGATCTGGGTAAAGAACGTGATTATGGTATTGGTATGTTTTTCTTTCCGCAGGATGAACTGCCAAGAAAACAGGCAATGAAGATGTTTGAGGTTATTGTCGAGAAAGAGGGACTTGAGTTCCTGTGTTGGAGAATGGTTCCGACTACTCCGGGAATTCTTGGAAAGAAGGCTGTTGATGTTATGCCGTGCATTATGCAGGCATTTATCAAGAGACCTGACAGCGTGAAAACGGGACTTGATTTTGACCGAAAGCTTTACTTTGTCAGAAGAATATTTGAAGAAAGTAATGATGATACCTATGTACCATCACTTTCCAGTAAAACGATCGTATATAAAGGTATGTTCTTAGTTGGAGAACTTCGTAAGTTCTATAACGACCTTCAGGATCCGGATTATGAATCAGCGATCGGACTTGTACATTCGAGATTCTCCACGAATACAACTCCTAGCTGGCTTCGGGCACATCCGTATCGTTATCTCTGCCATAATGGTGAGATCAATACGATTCGTGGAAATGAAGATAAGATGATCGCCAGAGAAGAGACAATGGAATCTACGATCATGCAGGACGAGATGTACAAGGTTATGCCTGTACTTGATCCAAATGGTTCCGATTCCGCAAGACTGGATAACTGTCTTGAATTCCTTGTATTAAATGGTATTCCGCTTCCGCTGGCAGTTATGATCACGATCCCTGAACCATGGGAAAATGATCGATTTATGAGCCAGGAGAAGAAAGATTTCTATCAGTATTATGCAACAATGATGGAGCCATGGGACGGACCTGCATCGATCCTGTTCACAGATGGAGATATCATGGGTGCAGTGCTTGACCGTAACGGACTCAGACCTTCCAGATATTATATAACAGATGATGATTATTTGATCCTTTCATCTGAAGTTGGTGTGTTAGAGGTCGATCCATCTAAGATTGTGAAAAAAGACCGTCTGAGACCGGGACGTATGTTGTTAGTCGATACAGTGAACGGAAGATTGATATCAGATGATGAGATCAAGGAGAAATATGCAAAAGCAAAGCCATATGGTGAATGGCTTGACAGTAATCTGGTTCATTTAAATGATCTTAAGATACCGAATATTCGTGTAGAAGAATATACAGATGAAGAGCGTGCAAAACTCCAGACCGCATTTGGTTATACATTTGAAGATTTTAAAAATACAATCTATCCAATGGCTGAAAAAGGAGCAGAGGCAATCAGTGCAATGGGAACTGATACTCCGCTTGCAGTATTATCAAACAGCCACAAGCCATTGTTTAATTACTTTAAACAGTTATTTGCACAGGTAACAAATCCTCCAATTGATGCGATTCGTGAGGAGATCGTAACATCGACTTCCGTATATCTCGGAAAGGATGGAAATATTCTGGAAGAGAAGCCGGAGAACTGTCATGTATTAAAAATCCATAATCCGATCCTTACAAATACAGATCTTTTAAAGATCAAGAATATGAAGGTAGAGGGACTTAAGGTTGGCGTTCTTCCGATTCTTTATTATAAGAATACATCACTCGAAAAAGCTTTGGATCGATTGTTTGTAGAAGCAGACAAGTTGTATCGTGACGGTGTGAATATTCTGATCTTATCAGACCGTGGCGTAGATGAAACTCATGTTGCGATTCCTTCATTATTAGCTGTTTCGGCTATGCAGAAGCATCTGGTAAGAACAAAAAAGCGTACATCGGTTGCAATCATCCTTGAGAGTGCCGATCCTAGAAATGTTCATCATTTTGCAACGCTGCTTGGTTATGGTGCGTGTGCGGTTAACCCATATCTGGCGATCGAGACGATCAAGCAGATGGTTGACAGTCACCTGTTAAACAAAGATTTCAATGCGGCTGTTGATGATTACAATGCAGCGATCATGCATGGTATTGTAAAGATCGCATCCAAGATGGGTGTATCAACGATCCAGTCATACATGGGATCACAGATTTTTGAATGTATCGGACTTTCAAAAGAAGTAGTCGACAGATACTTTACTAATACAGTAAGCTGTGTAGGCGGTTCTGGTATCAAAGAGATCGAGGAGACGGTAGATGCTCTTCATTCATCAGCATTTGATCCGCTTGGTTTGGATACTAACCTCGCACTGACAAGTATCGGTGCACACAAGTTCAGAAGTGGCAAGGAAGAACATCTGTATAACCCACAGACGATCTACCTGTTACAGCAGGCAACCAGACGTGGTGATTATAACCTGTTCAAGCAGTACACCGCATGTCTGGAAGATGAGACAAAACCATTCCATCTGAGAGGCCTGATGGAATTCAAATATGCAGAGAATCCGATTCCAATGGAAGAAGTAGAGCCGGTTGAATCAATCGTAAAACGATTCAAGACAGGAGCTATGAGTTATGGTTCTATCTCACAGGAAGCACATGAGTGCATGGCGATCGCAATGAATACGATCGGAGGCAAATCCAATTCCGGTGAGGGTGGAGAGTCCATTGAACGATTAACGATAGGAAAAGATGGCAAGAATCGTTGTTCAGCTATCAAACAGGTAGCTTCGGGACGATTCGGTGTTACATCCAGATATTTGGTCAGTGCAAAAGAGATTCAGATTAAGATGGCGCAGGGAGCAAAACCCGGTGAAGGTGGACATCTTCCGGGAGGCAAGGTATATCCTTGGATCGCAAAGACCAGATTGTCAACTCCGGGTGTCAGCCTGATCTCACCACCACCTCATCATGATATCTATTCGATCGAGGATCTGGCACAGTTGATCTATGATTGTAAGAATGCAAACCGGGATGCAAGAATTTCTGTAAAGCTGGTATCAGAAGCCGGTGTTGGTACAGTTGCAGCCGGTGTAGCAAAGGCAGGAGCACAGGTTATCCTGATCTCCGGTTATGATGGAGGTACCGGTGCGGCACCCAATAACTCTATTCATTATGCAGGACTTCCTTGGGAGCTTGGTCTGGCAGAGACACACCAGACATTGATCAAGAATGATCTTCGTAATAAAGTTATTCTGGAGACAGATGGTAAGCTGATGACCGGACGTGATGTTGCTATCGCGGCGATGCTTGGCGCAGAAGAATTCGGATTTGCGACAGCTCCACTGGTAACAATGGGCTGTGTAATGATGAGAGTGTGTAATCTGGATACCTGTCCGGTTGGTATTGCTACACAGAATCCGGAGCTTCGTAAGAGATTTAAGGGCAAACCGGAATATGTTATTAACTTTATGAAATTTATCGCAGAGGAGCTTCGTGAATATATGTCGAAGCTTGGTGTCAGAACTGTGGATGAGCTGGTAGGACGTTCCGATCTGTTATATGCAGGTAAGGGCGCAGAGGACAGAAATGTTGATCTGTCACTTATCATCAATAATCCATATATTGATGCACCTCAGAATAAGATAAAATATAACGAGAAGCATCCATATGACTTCCAGCTGGAGAAGACGATCGATATGCGTGTTCTGTTAAAGAAGCTTGGACCTGCCCTTGAAAAAGGACAGAAGAAGAGCATCGAGATCGATGTTACAAACACGGATCGTTCCGTTGGTACGATATTTGGATCAGAGATTACAAAACGTTATGGAGAGACTTTGGAGGATGATTCCTACCTTGTAAAATGCAATGGCGCGGGTGGACAGAGCTTTGGTGCATTTGTACCGAAGGGACTGACGCTGGAGCTTGTTGGTGACAGCAATGATTATTTCGGAAAAGGACTTTCCGGTGGTAAGCTGATCGTATATCCACCACGATCTGCCAGATTTGTCCATGAAGATAATATCATCATCGGTAACGTAGCACTTTATGGAGCAACCAGCGGTAAAGCATATATCAATGGTGTAGCCGGTGAAAGATTTGCTGTTCGTAACTCCGGTGCAACTGCAGTTGTAGAGGGCGTCGGTGACCATGGATGCGAGTATATGACAGGCGGTAAGGTAGTAGTTCTTGGACGCACCGGAAAGAATTTTGCCGCAGGTATGAGCGGTGGTATCGCATATGTATTGGATATAGAGAATGATCTGTATAAGCGCCTGAATAAGGGAATGATTCATGTCGAGGCCGTAACCGATAAATACGAGATCGGTGAATTAAAGCAGATGATCATGGATCATGTAAATTATACAAATTCAGAGGTAGGAAAACGGATTTTGGATAAGTTCGATGAATATCTTCCAAAATTCAAGAAGATCATTCCAAAGGATTACGAAAAGATGATGAACACGATTGTCGCATTGGAAGAAAAAGGTCTGAACAGTGAGCAGGCAACGATAGAAGCATTTTACAGGATTAAAAATGGAGGTAAATAGATATGGGAAAGCCAACGGGATTTTTAGAGTATGAAAGAGAAACCAGTATAGAGATCGCTCCGGAAGAAAGAATTAAGAATTTCAATGAGTTCCATATACCTTTAAGTCTTGAAGAGCAGAAGATCCAGGCTGCCAGATGTATGGACTGTGGTGTCCCGTTCTGTCAGGCAGGAATGATGATCGGCGGTATGGCATCCGGTTGTCCGTTGAATAATCTGATACCGGAATGGAACGATATGATCTATAACGATAACTGGGAGCATGCTTATGCGAGACTGAGCAAGACCAATAATTTCCCTGAATTTACCAGCCGTGTATGTCCAGCTCTCTGCGAGAAAGCCTGTACCTGTAACATTAACGGAGATCCGGTATCGGTAAGAGAGAATGAACGTGCGATTATTGAATATGCTTATGCAAATGGTCTGGTAAATGATCAGCCTCCAAAAGGAAAAACAGATAAAAAGGTTGCAGTGATAGGCTCCGGCCCGTCCGGACTTGCTGTGGCAGATATGTTGATCAGCCGCGGGCATGAGGTTACTGTATATGAGAGAAGTGACAGACCTGGTGGACTGTTAATGTACGGTATTCCGAATATGAAGCTTGAAAAAGAAGTGATCGACCGCAAGATTGCATATATGGAGAAACGAGGTATCCGTTTCGTATTAAATACAGAAGTAGCAACCGGAAAATCTTCGGCGAAGGCACCTTATCCAAAGGATGATCAGATAACAGGATACCTGAAGAATCCAAATCAGAAGTATGTAAAGGCGGAAGATCTGTTAAAGGAATATGACGCTATCGTACTTGCCTGTGGTGCTTCTAATCCGAGAGATATCAAGGCAGCAGGCAGAGATGCGAAGGGAATCTATTTTGCGGTAGATTTCTTGAAGACAACCACAATGAGCCTTCGAAATTCGAAGTTTGCAGATAAACAGTTCGTGAACTGCAAGGGAAAAAATGTTCTGGTCATTGGTGGTGGTGATACCGGTAATGATTGTGTAGGAACGGCTGTCAGAGAAGGGGCAAAGAGTGTCACACAGCTCGAGATGATGCCGAAGCTTCCGGATCAGAGGGCGGAGAATAATCCATGGCCGGAATGGCCTAGAGTCTGCAAGACAGATTATGGTCAGCAGGAAGCGATCGCAGTATACGGACATGATCCTCGTATCTATGAGACAACAGTTAAAGAGTTTATAAAGGATAAGGATGGAAATGTCAAAGGAGCAAAATGCGTAAAGCTTGACTGGCAGAAAGATCCAAAAACCGGTCGTATGAATATGACAGAAGTACCTGACAGCGAATATGTGATTGACTGTGAAGTGGTTTTGATCGCGGCAGGATTCCTTGGAAGCCAGAAGTACGTAGCAGACAGCTTTGGTGTAGAATTAAATGAGCGTACTAATGTAAAGACTGCATGTCCGAAGTCTTATGCAACAAATGTTCCTAAGGTATTTGTTGCCGGTGACATGCACAGAGGACAGTCTCTGGTCGTATGGGCGATCCATGAGGGCAGAGAGGCAGCGGTTGCGGTTGATTCCATGCTGGTTGGATATACGAATCTTATGTAACATAAAATAAAGGGAAAAGCTCTCTTTTGAGAAGCAGGCTTGTAATAGTCTGTTATCCGAAGGAGAGCTTTTTGTTGTGTGCCCGGAGCAGGAGCCGGACTGACTGTTATTATAAATTTAAATAAGCCCTTCTCGAAAAGAAAAGGGCTTATCTAATATCTTCAACAACAAAGAAAAAAATTATGAATTAAGAACTGTCTATATAGTATCGGATAATTATGAACAAATTATGACCATAAAAACAACTATTTGAAAATATAAAGTAATTTTTTTTTGACATAAAGTGTGCATTTGTGCGATATGAACAAAAAAGTTTTATTCGCTTTGTGTATATTGATATTTTACTGTTTCTTTGTTATTCATATATAAATTTAATGTAATAAATGGTCGACCGGGAGATAAACTGGAAGTCCGTCTTTATACTGGAGGGATATTTCACCGATGATCAAAGGACGGAGATAGTCGATCATCTCGTCTGTGACATCATTTCCATCCGGATGGATCCACTCTGATGGTACGGACTTTGCTTCATTTGCGATCTTTGATACATCAGCCGACTGGATCACCCATTGATATGGATCATTGGAGATACGATTGATCGTAACCATGATACCGGTCTTACCTTCAGCGGCATATTTGACTGCGGCCTGCCCGAGAGCAAAGGATTCTGTGATATCTGTTCTGGAAGCAATGTGACCTGCACAGCGCTGCAATACATTTAATTCGATTGAACGAACTTTTACACCGATTTCATCACGTACAAGATATTCTAAGGCTTTTCCGGCACCACTTAGCTGTGCATGACCGAATTTGTCAGCAACTGCAGAATCAGAACTGATATAATTGCCATCAGCATCGTGGATTCCTTCTGAGACAGCTACGATAACCGTTTTTTGTTTGGTAAGCTTGTTTTTTACATCTTTTAAGAACTGCTCTTTTGAGAATGCGACTTCCGGCAGATAGATGAGATCCGGTGCCTGACTGTAAGTTGTTCTGGCAAGTGCAGAGGATGCTGTGAGCCATCCTGCATCGCGCCCCATTATTTCTACGATGATAACAGCCGGAATCTTATAGATATAAGCGTCGTGTGCAATCTCAAGCATGGTGGAAGCTACATATTTGGCAGCAGAGCCAAAGCCCGGGGTATGGTCGGTTGCATATAGATCGTTGTCAATCGTCTTTGGTATACCGACGATCCTGACATCAGAATGAATACTTTCTGCATATGCACTGAGTTTCATAACCGTATCCATAGAATCATTTCCACCAATATAGAAAAATGCTGCAATTCCGTATTCTTCAAAACGTTCAAAGATCTGTTCATAAGGCACAGGATCTTTATCGTAGTCCGGAAGCTTATATCGGCAAGAACCGAGATACATGGCAGGTGTCAGTTCGAGGGTATTTAACATCGGGAAATGAGAAAGAGCCATCAGAGACATATCCATCAGATTATTTTCAAGTACTCCGGTTATGCCGTGGAGAGAACCGTAGATACGGGTGAAGCTGCCGGATTTTTTTACTCCATCGATCACTCCGGCAAGAGAAGCGTTGATGGCAGCGGTTGGACCGCCGGATTGAGCTACGATGCAATTTTCTTTTTTCATTTTGATTCTCCATTCTTTTGTGTAATAAAATTAAAAACCGTTTTCTAATCATAGAGACCGGTTAGGGTAATGATTCCTTTTTTGTATAAAATGTCAGGAACATAAGACATTTTGGATTTGCGAAGCCCGGGAAGTCCCAGATCCTCTTCTCTGTTTACATATGTGTAATTTTGAAGTTCGTTTGCAACAAATGTTTTGTTGATCATAGGATAGATGCCGTCAATGCTGTCGTCCGCTTTCTCAAAATGTACATCAAAAGTATCATTGGTCAAGGGCTCGCCCAGTGTGAATGCAGAAGGAATGTGATTGACGTATATGATTCCGCCTGTCATCTGCATTTTTCTCCTGTTTGACAGGGCTTTTCGGATAATATTATATTCATAAGCATGTTCTTCGGCAAGCTCAGGCTGTAGGACATCGTGTTTTTCCACCCAATATCTGGCGATCGCAAGACATGCATCTATGTGTTCGTCCGTGATCGTGTAATATTCATAGTCCGGGTAATTACGCATGAAATTATTGATATGATTACGTTTGCCGTGCAGCTTTTTGCCACGGAGATATGTGAGCTTTTCTACCGTATAGATATAGTCAAAATCACCGGGATCCAGTGTGTAAGGGAATTCCTTTCCATACCAGCCTGTGATAATTTCATAGATTTCCGGTGTAGCACAGTGTACACATGGTGTAACACCCTGAGCATGAAAATAGGTACAGACTTCATCAAATACAGAACGCGCATTCAGCAGATAATCCGGGTTCTGTATATCTTTTATAAAATCTGTACCAATGCCGATCGGAAAGGTAAAAGAAGAAGGTTTGCCATCTTCTTCAGCTATAAAAACAAGCATTTCTGAAAGAATTACATAAGAGACATGGTATTCTTCTGCCCATAGAATTGCATTGCCGGTACAGAAGCCGCAATCTTTAATGCTGCTTCCTTTCAAATAGCGGTTTAAAATGTCAAGTTGCGATAAATTTGGTTTAATAAGTTCCATTTTTATATATCTTTCTAATGATTTATAATTCTGATTAATTTTATTCCGGACTGTAAAGCAGTGTGCGGAGATTCTTTCTTCCGTAGGTCATCAGTCCGTCAATGATTGCTTTTTTGTTGTCATCGGAGGTCTCTATATCTACCATTTCCAGAAGTTCATTTACATATCCGCTCCATTTTTCATATATTTTACGCTGAGCTTCATCAGAAACCGGTGGGAGAGAGAGGGATGCATGGACGTTGGATTCGTCTTCGCCGGAATCATCCGAGATCCGGTAAACAACGGAATCGGGAGTCAGAGCATCCTGACCATAGGCGATGGAATATAGTTCCTCTGTTCGCACAAGACCGCAGTCGTACATCTCGATAACCAGATCACGAATACATTCATCTAATTTGTTGAAATAGTGTTGATACCGGATTTTCATGATCTCATCGGCATCGGCCATATCTTCTTTGTTGTACCAGTATCCCATGCTTTCGTCAATATCATCAATTTCGTCAAAAAGATCATTTTCAAGATTCCGTTTGGCGGCGGCAGATCGTTTGCTGCGTGTCGTTGATACCTTTTTCCCGGAAGAGCTGATTGTCCAGATAATCAGAAAAATAAAAACCAGAAGCAATAGGATGCCAAATATAATTGTCAATATTGTTTTACTCATATCGGTTTACCTGCCATATTTTATTAATCCCTGCCTTGTAAAAAACAGTAGAAATTTTCATACTTAGATGCATTATACTACAGGGATAAAGGTTTTTTCAATTCTTCTGACTGAAAAAAAGAAACCATTATTCAAATTTTAGGTATTGCATGTAAAAAAGGCCTATAGTATAATTACGTTAAAGCTGAGATGTACTAAGCTTCTTGCGATTTTGAACCTACATTTGAATAAAAGGGATTCCTATATTGCTGCTTGTGATGTCATGCCTCTTTAATACGTGGAAGACAGAGATTCAGTTGCGGTTGCCCACCTAGCATTGGCTAGGACTCAAAATGCAGGAACGCATTTCAGTTTTATACGAAAGATAAAGAGCAGCATCTAAGATGCTGCTTTTTCTGTGTTAAAGTATACCCGAAAAATGGAGAATATATGAAAAAATTAATCAAATTTATTACATTATGCATAACATGCCTGTTGGTTGTGGGTACCCTGTATGCGGCAAAGATGGCAGTAAGCGAGAAAACGGATGTGGATGATATTTTTTCACGGGCGGATATCAGTATATTTTCGAATATAAGAGAACGTACGCAGACGGCGGCAGAGCATGCGGATAAAAAAAGTAAAGAGACAGATACAAAAAAGAAGAACGGACAGGATGAGAAAAAAGAAGCAGAAATAAAACCTGTGGTGCCGGAACAGGTGAAGGTACTGTTGTCGAATCATGGAGTCTATCTACAGGATACGGTGAGCATCAGCTGTGCCGGAACATATAATGTAAATGTGGACGGAAAGAAGACCATCTCGTATAAGAGAAATGATGTATTTGATGTAGCGGCATTTGCTGAGGAGAATACATTTGACTATATCACGGTGGAGCCTGAGACCGCTTCTGACCGGATCGTACTTAAAAATTTTGAAAAATCAGACGGAACGCCATCCTATCACGGGACTATACACATACAGAAAAAGGAAGGGTATATCGTTACAAATGAGATTGATCTGGAAGAGTACCTGTATGCGGTTGTATCCAGTGAGATGCCATCTTCCTATGAGAAGGAGGCATTAAAGGCACAGGCAATCTGTGCCAGAAGTTATGCGGTAAACAGAATCCGAGATCATGCATATGAAAAGTATGGTGCCGATCTTGATGATACGACAGCCTGTCAGGTATATAACAATATATTTGAAACACCGGAAACGATAGAGGCGGTACAGGAGACTGCAGGTGAAGTGCTCACTTGCGATGGCGATATGGTGCAGGCATATTTTTTTTCTACTTCATGCGGAACCACATGCAGAAATGATGATGTATGGGGAGGAGATAAATTGTCATATCTGAACGATCAGTTGGAGACTTATGCAGAGACCGAAGCAAAGCTAAATAGTACACCTGTTATGCTTGATCATGGATATTTTCAGATCGGGGATGGAAGACTGTCTACAGAGGAGGTTTTTCGTGATTTTATAGATAAGAAGATATATGTGAATAGTATTGAAAAAGAAGAACCGATGTATCGCTGGTCGATAGACTATAGTAAAGAGCAGATGCAGTCAGCTGTGTCACAGGGGCTTCCGCAGGTGGCTGCCGGTTCTCTTACTTTTTATGATAAAGAGGGGAATGAATCGGATGCAATAACCGAATTTGCGGGGCAGGAAGCAGAAGAGATTCTTGGGACGATAAAAAATATCATAATAACAGAAAGAGGAAATAGCGGAATCGCACAAAGTATGGTAATATACGGAAAACAGGGTGCTGTAAAGGTTGATGGCCAGATGGCGATCCGGCAGGTATTATATCCGTTTGAAGTCGAAATTGTAAAACAGGATGAGAGCAGAGTGAGCGGATGGTCGTTGTTGCCAAGTGCATATTTTTATATCGAAAAGGACAAAGAAGGGGCGTATCATCTATATGGCGGCGGTTTTGGCCATGGTGTCGGAATGAGCCAGAACGGAGCAAACGATCTTGCGAAAAAGGGCTATAAATATGAGAAGATTCTGCTGCATTATTTTTATGGAGCAGAAATAAAAAAAATAAATGAGACAGGATTTGTAACAGATGAAAAAATACAGGAATAAGGTCACAGGGGTGATAGACAGAGTTCAGAATATTGCTATTGTCCGGATGGTTCAGGGAGTGATGGGAATTAACAAAGACAATCAGTTGTCTGCGTTTGCGGCACAGGCAGCTTTCTTTTTACTGCTTTCATTTTTTCCATTTGCCATGATGCTCCTGATCGGTATACGATTTTTGCCGGTGACTCAGGCAGAATTTGTGGCATTGATAGAAGAAATCATTCCCGGTGATATGGCGAATATGCTCAGTTATATGGTGGATGAGATCTATAGTGCTCAGGTTGGGATGACAATGATCATATCAGCGATTGTAGCAATCTGGTCGGCAGCAAAGGGAACGATGGCGATCGAACGGGGACTCAATTTTATGGATCGGACAAAGGATACTAAGAATTATATATTAAGAAGACTGACAAATGCATTATATACGTTAATTTTCTGCGTTATGCTGATCGCACTGGCAGGTGTATATGTTCTGGGAAATACGATCATGGAAGATATACTGGCAAAGACGAACTGGGTGGATTATTCAGAAAAGGTATTTTTCTATTCGAGACTGTTAACCGCACCGGTATTGGTATTTGCCGTTATTCTGCTGATATACTGTCGTTTGTCGGATAATCACCTGCGCCTTAAGACAGCAATACCGGGGGCGGTATTTACAACCGTATGCTGGGTTCTGTTATCAGCAGCGTTTTCTTCCTATCTTACTTATTTTGGAATCAATACTTATATGTATGGGAACCTTGGAAGTATGGTAATCGCTATGCTCTGGTTATATATATGTATGTATATCCTGCTGCTGGGTGCTGAATTAAATCTGTTCTTCAGGGATAGTATACGGGATATTTTTATTAAGCTCAGGGATCAGATTCAGAAAAAATTCTCGGGAAAAGAAAAAAAATAGCAGAAAAATATTGAAAAATATGGATGAGAGAAATATACTAAGCGTATAAATGAATGGGGAATTTGAATTCGATGAGAGGAGAAAAAATGAAAAAAAGATTCTTACAAAATGAAGGCTTTTCACTGGTTGAACTGATCATTGTAATTGCGATCATGGCTATTCTTGCAGGAGCACTTGCTCCGGCGCTTATTAAATATATCAAGAAATCCAGATTACAGGTATATCTGGATACGGCATCCGAGCTGCAAAAGGCAGTTGTAAATATGGCGATCGAAGCAAATGAAGCAGGGTATGCCGTTCGTGCTGTCACATATTCCGGTTCGACGGATGACGGCTCCGGTACAGGGACGATCATCTGTAAGGATAATGCCGGCAACTTCGTAGATATGCCTGCGGCAGATAAGGCGAAGTATTTTAAACAGATGTTTACATCGCTTGGAATGGGAAGTATTACACTCTATAATCAGGGAGTTCCGCTTCAGATCGCGCTTTCAGAAAACGGCGGTGCCGTTGCATCCGACCCGGATACAGGTGTACAGTCGGTTATCATGTTATCAGACGACAAAGGAAATCTGAGAGCGAAGCTTACATTTTCTGTAACAGATAATGAATGGGTCGTTGAAGAAAGTTATTGACACATATTAAAAATGTGCTATATTTAAGTATAGTTTTAACCATCCTGACTATAAGCGGATGGAAGAGAAGACGTTGAAGATGCAAAAGATGGGATATGTCTGACAGAGAGACCGGGTCATCGGCTGGAAGCCTGGTCGAGCACCATATTTCATTTAATTTCACATCCGAGTTTTATCTCTGAGGATTCCTTAAAAGGAAGCGTAGGAGATAACGGGTTATGACCGTTATAACATAGAATGAGTGCTGGCAGTTCCGGGAAGACCGGGTGTCAGAATCAGGGTGGTATCGCGGTTGCTCCGTCCCTTTGTGGACTGGGGCTTTTTTTATTTTTAATTTATTTTAATTTAAGGAGAATGAAAGATGAAAGACAGATTAGAGGCAATCAAAGCAGCAGCACTTGCCAAGATCAATGAAGCAGATGTACTGACATCCTTAAATGATGTAAAAGTATCTGTACTCGGAAAGAAAGGTGAACTGACCCAGGTATTAAAGGGTATGAAAGATGTAGCACCTGAAGATCGACCAAAGGTTGGACAGATGGTAAATGAAGCAAGACAGGCGATTGAGACAGCCTTAGAGGAAAAGTCAAAGAAGATCAATCAGTCACTTCGTGCAGAGAAGATGAAGCGCGAAACGATCGACGTTACCCTTCCGGGAATCAAGAAGATCGATGGACACAGACATCCGAATCAGATCGCTCTTGAAGATCTGGAACGTGTATTCATCGGTATGGGCTATGAGATCGTAGAAGGCCCTGAAGTTGAATATGATAGATATAATTTCGAATTATTAAATATCCCTGCAAATCATCCTGCAAAGGATGAACAGGATACCTTCTATATCACAAAGGATATCCTGCTCCGTACACAGACATCTCCGGTACAGGCAAGAATCATGGAGAAGGGCAACCTTCCGATCCGTATTCTTTCACCGGGACGAGTATTCAGAGCTGATGAAGTAGATGCAACACATTCACCATCCTTCCATCAGGTAGAAGGTCTGGTTATCGATAAGAACATTACGATGGCTGACTTAAAGGGAACCTTACAGCAGTGGGCAAAGGAATTCTTCGGTGAAAACACAAAGGTTAAGTTCCGTCCACATCATTTCCCATTCACAGAGCCATCAGCAGAGATGGATGTAACCTGTTTCAAATGTGGCGGAAAGGGCTGTCGTGTATGTAAGGGAAGCGGCTGGATCGAGATCCTTGGCTGTGGTATGGTTCATCCAAAGGTACTTCATGACTGTGGCATTGATCCGGAGGAATATTCAGGATTTGCATTTGGTATCGGTCTGGAGCGTGTAGCACTGTTAAAATACGAAATCGACGATATGCGTCTTCTTTACGAAAACGATGTACGTTTCTTACAGCAGTTCTAAAAAACAGGAAAAGGAGATAGAAAAATGAATACACCACTTTCATGGATAAAAGTATATGTGCCTGATCTTGATGTAGAGGCACAGGAATTTGTCGATGCAATGACACTTTCCGGTTCACATGTAGAAGGTTTTGAGAAAAAAGACAAGAATCTTGAAAAGATCGTAGTTGGTAAGATCGTTAAGATAGAAAAGCATCCGGATGCTGACAAGCTGGTTGTATGTCAGGTCGATATCGGAGCAGATGAGCTGCTTCAGATCGTAACCGGAGCACCAAATGTAAAAGAAGGAGATCTGGTTCCTACCGTACTTGACGGTGGTAAAGTAGCAGGCGGACACGATGGCGGGGAGCTTCCTGCTGATGGAATCAAGATCAAGAAGGGCAAGCTTCGTGGTGTGCCATCTTATGGTATGATGTGTGCGATCGAGGAGCTGGGATCATCCAGAGAGCTGTATCCGGAAGCACCGGAAAACGGTGTCTATGTATTTCCTGCGGAAGCAGATGTAAAGCCGGGTGACGATGCAGTAAAGGCACTGGGTCTGGATGATGTCGTTGTAGAATATGAGATCACATCAAACCGTGTAGACTGCTTCTCCATGATCGGTATGGCAAGAGAGGCTGCTGTTACATTTGACAAGCCGTTCTACCCACCGGTGATCAAGGAAACAGGAAATGACGAAGATGTAAATAACTATGTATCTGTAGAAGTACAGGACACAGATCTGTGTAAGCGTTACTGCGCAAGAGTTGTAAAGAACTTAAAGATTGGCCCATCACCAAAATGGATGAGAGAGAGACTTGCTTCACAGGGAATCCGTTCGATCAACAATCTGGTTGATATCACAAACTATGTAATGGAAGAATACGGACAGCCAATGCATGCGTATGATCTGTCTACGATCGCAGGAAATAAGATCATTGTCAGACGTGCAAAGGATGGCGATACATTTGTGACACTCGATGGTCAGGAGAGAAAGCTGGATAAGGATGTCCTGATGATCTGTGACGGAGAAAAAGAAGTTGGTATCGCAGGTATCATGGGTGGTGAGAACTCCATGGTAACAGATGATATCCGGACCTTATTATTTGAAGCAGCATGCTTCGACGGAACCAATATCCGTCTGTCATCCAGAAGACTCGGACTTGCAACGGATGCTGCATTCAAGTTCACAAAGGGACTGGATCCAAACCTTGCAGAAGAAGCAATCAACCGTGCATGCCAGTTGATCGAAGAAATGGGTGCAGGTGAAGTTGTTGGCGGTATGGTTGATGTATATCCGGATCCTGTACAGCCTAAAGTGCTTCCATTTGAGCCTGAAAAGATCAACAAGCTTCTTGGTACCGATATTGATGAAAAGACTATGCTTGATATATTCGGCAAGCTGGAATTAACATATGATGAAGCAGCAAAGACACTTACTGTTCCAACCTTCCGTCAGGATTTAAACTGCATGGCAGATCTGGCAGAAGAAGTTGCCCGTTTCTATGGATATGATAAGATTCCGATGTCACTTCCAAAGGGTGAAGCTACCGTAGGTAAGAAGCCATACAGCCACAGAATCTATGACATTGCAAGAAACATTCTGGAAGGGAACGGATTCTCCGGCGGTATGTGCTATTCATTTGAAAGCCCGAAGGTATTTGACAAATTACTGCTTCCTGCTGATTCTGTCTACAGAAAGGCGATCACGATCGCAAATCCGCTGGGAGAGGATTTCAGTATCATGAGAACGGTATCCTTAAATGGTATGCTGACTTCTCTTGCAACGAACTTCAATCGTAAGAATAAGGTTGCACGTCTGTACGAGTTCGGAAATGTATATCTTCCAAAGCAGCTTCCACTGACAGAGCTTCCGGAAGAACGTATGAAGCTCACGATCGGTATGTACGGCGAGGGTGATTTCTTCAACTTAAAGGGTGTGATCGAGGAGTTATTCGATAACCTTGGTATGAAGAATATCTGTACCTATGTTCCTACAACAGAGCATCCGTTCTTGCATCCGGGTCGTCAGGCAAATATCGTAAAGGACGATACCGTTGTTGGTTATCTCGGTCAGCTTCATCCGGAAACCTGTGATAACTATAACTTAAAGGGTGAGGTATATGTAGCAGTTCTCGATATGCCAAATGTCGTAGCACTGTCGTCCTTTGATATCAAGTATGAAGGTATTGCAAAGTTCCCTGGAAGTACCAGAGACTTGAGTATGGTTATGGATAAGAGCATCTTTGTCGGTCAGGTAGAAGAACTGATCAAGAAGTGTGGCGGCAAGCTGCTTGAAAGCTATAAGCTCTTTGATGTATATGAAGGCGAGCAGATCGCAGCCGGTAAGAAGTCTGTTGCTTACACGATGACTTTCCGTGCAAAAGACAGAACCTTAGAGGCCGGAGAAGTCGATAAGATCATTGAGAAGCTTGTAAAAGAATTAGGAAAGCTTGGTATTGAACTCAGAGCTTAATTTACAGGTTTAGATAATTCTGGTATTATGAACCGGAGGATATTTGTAATGCAGGTATTCTCCGGTTTGGTATATCAGATTGTTCAGACCCTTTTGGTTATAGGGATAAGAAGGAGAGAAGATAGGAAAAAGAAAGTTACAAATGATGGCAGTAGCTATGGTGCTTGTCATGGCAGCAGGGATGATCGGGGAATTATTTGAAAATCAGGGAACGATATCTACGGTATCTGAAGTGCATGCAGAAGAGACTGATACGATTTATACAACGGAGAATCGATATTATCAGTATCGCATACTGGATAAAGAAAAGAAGACCATAGAGATTGTAAAGGGTGTTGAAGGCGGTCTTATGTTGAAGATTGTGGAAGGAAAGGCAGTCTTGAATATTCCGTCAGAACTGGAAGGTTATACCGTAGTATCCCTTGGTGGAGAGGCATTTGCCAATATGATAAAGATAGCTTTAAAGAAACAGATGAAAAAGAAATCCATTGGATATGTAAAGACATGGAAGATAAAATAATTAGAAAATAAATTTATAAAACCCTTGCCTGTTATGGATATGAGAAATATATGAATCTATAGCAGACAGGGGTTTTGTTATATTTTATTTGATATGAGATGCTGTATCCGGATTTTTTATGGTTAAACTTGTTTTCCCCTTTGATATCCGTTACAATCAAATTTGGAGAGATGGCGGCAATATACTAAGCAAAAAAATACGCATGTTATTCTGTTCTGTCAGGAAAGAAGATGGAACATGGATAATGAATTAGTATATTCCGCTGATGCGACATATCAGAAAGCACAGTATGATGCCAGTGCCAAGCGCTTGCTTGGACAGAAGATCATATTGGCGCATATACTGATCAGGTTAGTAGAAGAATTTAAAGGTATGGATGCAGATATGGTTGCTTCGCTGATCGAGGGCGAACCGTATATCAGTCAGGTTCCGGTAGAACCCGGACTAACGAACAAAGAAATGGTAGATGCCGGAACCGGTGAACGGATTGTCGGGCTGAACACAGAAAGTTCCGAGATCGATGAGGGCAAGGTGTGTTTTGACATCATTTTCTATGTGCGGATGAGGGATGGACTGGCAAAAATGATCATCAATCTGGAAGCGTCGCAGACAATGACGGCAGAACAAAAATTGAAGCTTATGAAACAGGAGTATGATATACCGGTAGAGAGACGCGGTATAAGAGATGGGGTGAAGATCATGTGCAATCTGAGTGAAGGCGTAGAGGAAATGGGATATGCAAAGGGCGAAGCCGCTGGAATAGCGATAGGCGAAGCACGAGGCAAGGCTGTTGGAAGGTCGGAAGAAAGAGCTGGTATTATCCTGAAAATGCATAAGAAAGGCTATTCCTTGGAGCAGATCATGGATGTAACCGAAATGAGTGAAGCTGAAATCAAGGCAATCATAGGATAAAGACATAAGCAGAACAGATAACATGTATATTTTAGTAGAAGTCCGGATATGGCAGAATTGCTGTATCCGGATTTTTGCTATATAGGAAAGTTCGTTCTATAAAGTAAAAAGCACTCTCACTAAGGCTGGCTGCTTCATTTTCTTCCTTGCATTTAGACATAAAACGTGGCATTATCATAGTTGAGTTTTAAGGAGGATAAGAAAATGCAGTTATCAGATTTTTACTATGATCTGCCTCAGGAGTTGATCGCACAGGACCCACTCTTAAAGCGTGATAATTCAAGATTAATGGTTTTAGACAGAGAAGAAGGAACCATCGAACATAAACATTTTTATGATGTAATATCATATCTGAAAGAAGGCGACTGTCTGGTTATTAATGATACAAAGGTGATTCCTGCCAGACTGATCGGTGAGAAAGAAGGAACAGGAGCAGCTATCGAGGTGCTGTTATTGAAGCGTTTGGATGATTGTACATGGGAGACGCTTGTAAAGCCGGGAAAGAAAGCCAGAGTCGGCGCAAGGATCATCTTTGGTGGCGGCAAACTGGTTGGTGAAGTCATCGATATTGTGGAAGAAGGAAACCGTATCGTTCGGTTTGAATATGAGGGAATCTTTGAGGAGATTTTGGATGAACTTGGACAAATGCCGCTTCCGCCATATATCACACATAAACTGGAAGATAAGAACCGTTATCAGACGGTCTATGCAGAGCATGAAGGTTCTGCGGCAGCACCGACAGCCGGACTTCATTTTACAAAGGAGCTTTTAGAGGAGATCAAGGCAAAAGGCATCAAGATTGCACATGTAACCCTTCATGTCGGACTTGGAACATTCCGTCCGGTAAAAGAGGACAACATTCTGGATCATCATATGCATTCAGAATTCTATGTGATCGATGAGAAAGCAGCAGAGACAATAAATGAGACAAAGAAAAATGGCGGTCGTATCATTGCAGTAGGAACGACCAGTACGAGAACATTGGAAACAGTAGCTGATGAAAACGGTATGCTTCGGGCTTGCAGCGGCTGGACAGATATCTTCATCTATCCGGGTTATAAGTTCAAAGCCATCGATGGATTGATCACGAACTTTCATCTGCCGGAATCCACGTTGCTGATGTTGGTATCAGCCCTTTACAGCCGCGAGAAGATTCTCGAAGCCTATAAGGTAGCCGTGGAAGAACGCTATCGTTTCTTCTCCTTCGGCGATGCCATGTTGATTCTGTAAAATACCTTGCGCTCATCTGATTGATATTTAGTTATAACCTGAGCTGCACATAAATACTACTGCCGGGATGGTTATATACAAAGACAAGTATATTTTCTATTCGGTTCGCACGCTGATTTGTCAGCAGCCGCCCAAACTCACCCTTACGGGTTCAGACATGGGCTTGATGCTGACAGCTAGTGCAAAACTCATAACGAAAATACAACTAATGTCTTGTGTATATAACAACCCGGCAATATTTTTATGCACAGCTTCAGGTCAAAATTAATTCGCCAATCAGATGAGCCACAAGGTATTTTACAGAACTTCTGTATTGCAGCGATTTGAAACTGTCGGACGCTGGGATGAGTTATATCGAGATATTATATAAGGAAATTACAATAAAAATCCTGCTGCCCTGCTATGTACAAAAGACATAAGCGAAGTTTTCGTTATGAGGTTTGCACGAATTGTCAGCACCAAGCCCATGTTTGAACCCGTAAGGGTGAGTTTGGGCGACTGCTGACTAATAAATGTGCGAACCGAATAGAAAACTTGCTTGTCTTTTGACATAGCAGGGCAGCAGGATTTTTTTGTAATTCCCTATCAGAAATGTTGATACATTCATCCCAGCGTCCGAGGATTATTTATCTCAGCCCGGCGAGATCCTGATAGAAGGTCGGGTAGGAGATATTTACGCAGTCGCTGCCAAGGATCTCTGTGTCGCCGTCGGCGTTAAGTCCGGCAATGGCAAAGCTCATGGCGATCCGGTGATCGAGATGGCTGTCGATGACAGCGCCGTGAAGCGGCTTGCCGCCATGGATGATCATGCCATCATCGGTAGCAGTAATATCTGCGCCCATAGCGGAAAGATTTCTCACCATAACATCGATCCGGTTTGATTCCTTCACCTTCAGTTCCTGTGCATCTTTGATAACGGTCTGGCCTTTTGCGAAGCATGCCATGATGGCAATGATCGGAATCTCGTCGATCAACTTCGGAATCAGAGAGCCTTGGATCACACAACCTTTTAAATCTGATGTTTGTACAGTGATATCGGCAGAAGGTTCACCAGGCTGATCCAGCCGGTCGTAGGTGATCGTACCTCCCATCATTTTTACAACCTCTAATATTCCGTCGCGGGTATTGTTGATACCCACATTCTTGATCGTGATACAGGAATCCGGTGTGATAAGTCCGGCTGCGATAAAGTAAGCCGCCGAGGAGATGTCTCCCGGGATCATGATCTTCTGACCGTATAATTTATCCGCAGGTTTTACAGTTGCGGTTGTGCCGGAGGTCTTGATATCGACACCGAAAGCATCAAACATCAGCTCCGTATGATTTCTGGATACATATGGTTCGGTTACACTGGTTTCGCCGTCGGCATACAGTCCGGCAAGAAGAATACAAGATTTGACTTGTGCCGAAGCAACCGGTGAATCGTAGTGGATGCCATGTAATGGCTTTCCGGTGATCAGAAGCGGCGCACAGTCGTTTCCGTTTTCGCTCACGATATCAGCGCCCATCAGAGAGAGCGGGGTCATGATCCGTTTCATTGGGCGGCGGCAGATCGATGCATCACCGATCACGCGGCTCTTGAAATTCTGTGCCGCAAGAATTCCGGACATCAGTCTGGTAGTTGTTCCGCTGTTACCGACATCGAGTGTTTCTTTCGGAGCCTGCAAACCATGAAGCCCTTTACCGTGAATTATAACGGTATCCCCATTGTGGTCGATCGTTACACCCATTTCGCGGAAACAGTTCATAGAAGAAATGCAGTCTGCACCGTTTAAGAATCCATGTACTTCGGTTATACCATCTGCCAGTGATCCAAGCATGATCGAACGGTGGGAGATGGATTTATCTCCGGGGATCGTAAGGGTTCCTTTTAATCCTGTTCTTCTGGAAAATATCATAATGTATTACCTGTCTGGACGCTATATCGTCCATTTCCTTTTTATGTAGTCTCATCTGTTATATAAACGGTATCCGGCATCTGCAAGAAGGTCAAATGCTTTCCGGCATGCATCCGTATCGTAGAAGGATAAACGTAGAACGCCTTCCTCGTCTTCACGATTATGGGAGATACCGAAGTTCTTCAGATTGATGCCTGCATCAGCGAGCAGTACCGTAACCTTTGCCAGAGCGCCCGGTTCATCCGGGATATCGACAAAGAGTTCATACTGCATACGGATAACACCGCTTGTATTGTTCGGGATTGAATCCCGATATTCTCTGGATGACTCAAAGAAAGCATTGATGTCTTTTGCGTCATTTCTTTCAATATCATAAATCATTTTATTTAGAAGCTCAATATATTCCTTCAATCCATTCACGATGTTCTTCGGATTGCTGAGTAGAATGTGCTCCCAGACTACCGGGTTTGAGGATGCGATTCGTGTGATATCTTTAAAACCTCCGGCTGCCAGAGATTTAAAGATTCCGTCCGGGGAATCGGCATGCCGTACCAGATTGACCAGAGATGCGGCGATCACATGCGGTACATGACTGATATAGGAAGTGATCTTATCGTGTTCATCCGGGGAATATCGGATCGGGATAGCACCCAGGTCACCGATAAATGTCATGAATTCCTCCACGCGGTCTGTCGGAGCGTCCGGAGATGGGGTGATGAAATAATAAGCATTCTCGATCAGACGGTCGGTTGCTGCATCGTAGCCGGAGCGCTCGGATCCGACCATTGGATGACCGCCGATAAAATGAGAACCAAGTCCCAGTTCCTTAACAGCATCGTAGATGTCGGATTTGACACTGCCGACATCAGACAGGATACAGGAATCAGAGATCAGTGGTTTTAAAGTTTTCAGATATTCTATATTATAATGAACCGGCGCACACAGAAAGACATAATCACAGTCTGCGATGTCGCTGATATTTGTTGTATAATGATCTAAGGTGCCATCCGCCTGCGCTTCTTTTAAGGTTACAGTGTTGACATCATAGCCGATGATCGTATAGTTTGGGAAAATACGGTGAATAGATTTTGCCACCGATCCACCGATCAGCCCAAGACCGATAAAACCAATTTTAAATGCATTCATAGCTGTTTCTCCTTTTTGAGGTTTAACGCGTTAAAGCGTGTAACAACATTATATACACATAAAATCAAAATAGCAAGAAAAACTAAAAAGGTGTACAATAGAAAACAAAGTAAAAAGACAGGAGAACAGAGCATATGGAAGAAAGAAAAACAGAAGTTGATCTCATATCAGAAAAGCCGGAACAGACAGGCTTGTTAAAATATATGTTAGAAAAAGGAATCACCCAATTCCATGTTGTAAAGCACGTAGAGGAATATCTGAAAGAACACGGATTTTCCGAGCTTAAGTTAAAGGACAAATGGCAGCTTCAGGCAGGAGCAGATTATTATGTCAGACCATACAGTTCTGTTATGATCGCATTTCATCTGCCGAAGCAGCTGCAGCATATCCGGATAGCAACCAGTCATACGGATTTTCCAATGCTGAAGTTAAAGCCGTCAGCCGATATGGAAAAAGGCGGTTATCATATGTTGAATATAGAGACATATGGCGGATTGTTAATGAAGACATGGTTTGACCGCCCACTGGGACTTGCCGGCAAGGTAGTGGTAAAAGGCAGCGATGCATTTCATCCGGAGGTACGATTATATGATTCCGAGAAGCCGGTTGCGATCATACCGAGTCTTGCGCCACATCTGAAACGTGGAGACGCAGAGACAAAATTAGATCCGCAGAAAGAACTGATCCCGGTATTTGGGCTTTGGAAGAAGGATGAACCGCATAGCTTTTTAGATGAGGTTGCAGAAAAGCTTCAGATCGATAAGGCGGACATATTAGACTATGATCTGTATTTATATAATTGCGATTCCTGCCAAATGATCGGAGACAGTGGCGTATTTACATCACCGAGAATTGATAATGTATCTTCCGTTAGTGCGATTTTGGAATCTTTGGTGCAAACCGGAAACAAGTGGAAAGAAGAAAAAGGTAAGGGAACAGAAGCTGCATTGGCAGATGAAAAAATATCGGAAGCAGATGGATCTGATATGAATCTCGACATCGGAGTATTCTTCGATAACGAGGAGATCGGAAGTTTGTCCAAACAGGGAGCAGATTCCGGACTGCTTCGGATGATAACGGAACGTATCTTAAAAGACAGCGGAGAGAGCCGTACCATACAGGAGCTGCTTCCGGAGATATTTTTGATCTCTCTTGATGTGGCACATGGAACACATCCGAATTATCAGGAGAAATCCGATCCGGTCAACCGGGTACTGCTTGGAAATGGGGTTGTCTTAAAGAGCAGCGCGTCTCAGCGATATGTGACAGACAGCGAGGCTGCTGCAGTGATTCAGGTGCTCTGTGAGGATGAAGGGATTCCGTTTCAGCGTACGGTCAATAAGACAGGAATGCCGGGTGGAACCACGCTGGGTCCGATCGTTTCATCCTATCTTCCGGTAAAGGCAGTCGATATGGGAATGCCGGTACTCGCTATGCATTCAGCATGTGAAATGGCACATTTGTCAGACTATGAGTCAATGAAACGGCTGCTTATCGCTTTTTGGTTGAAATAGAGCCATATTTATGCGATAATAGACATTAGGTATATAGAAATATAGACGGAGGTTACTTATGAAGAAGGTTTACAGAACAATACTTATATGTATGATGATCATTCTTTCAGCATTTGTACTTGCAGCCTGTGGGAAAAAGGATGCAGGAAAAAAGACGACCACCGAGAGTTCAACAGAAGCTTCTGAAGATGTAGCATCCACAGAGGATACAACAGAAGCGACGACGGAAGCACAGGTGGATGAAGAAGGATTCACGATCGTAAATGACAAGGTGACGACGACTGATTATGTAAATGTCAGAACAGCACCATCGACAGACGGAGATCCTGCGATGCAGCTTGCAGATGGTGTAGAGCTTGACCGGATCGGTTATAACGATGAGTGGAGCAAGGTATCGATCAAGGGTGAGACCTATTATGTTTATTCGGAATTTGTAAAGGCAGAAGGAGCAGCATCCAGTGGTGATGGCAGCAGCACAGAAGAATCAACACAGGAGACAAGCAATGTTGGCGAAGGCAAGCTGATCTGTATTGATGCAGGTCATCAGGCAACGCCGAATACTGATACAGAGCCGGTAGGTCCCGGTGCGGAAGATAAGAAAGCAAAAGTCTCAGCCGGTAATACAGGTGTTACAACTGGTACAGAGGAATATGAACTGAATCTTGAGGTAGCGTTAAAGCTTCAGAGTGCATTAGAGGCAAGAGGCTATACTGTGAAGATGATCCGTACATCCAATGATGTCGATATCAGTAACGCTGCAAGAGCAGAACTTGCAAACAGTGATAAGGCAGATGCATTTATAAGAATTCATGCAAATGGTTCTACAGATACAAATGCGAGCGGTGTTATGACAGTATGCCAGACTAAGGATAATCCATACAATGCAGATATCTATGATTCCTGTAAACGGTTGTCTGCCGATGTATTAAGCGGAATGGCAGCAGCAACAGGGGCAAACAGCGAAGGTGTATGGGAGACAGATTCCATGAGTGGAATTAACTGGTGTAAGGTTCCGGTTACGATCGTTGAGATCGGTTATATGACAAATTCAGAAGAAGACCAGAAGCTTGTAACATCAGATTATCAGAATCTGCTTGCAAAAGGAATTGCAGATGGTATAGATGCATATTTTGCAGGTGAGTGATCTGTAACAGATAATGAGATGATTTTTCGAAGACATTGAGTGAGTTATACTTGCGATATATGTAAGAAGATACAAAAGATATTTATAAAAATACAGGAGGACAAGACATGGAAGCATTAGAATGTATTAAGACAAGAAGATCGGTAAGAAAATTCAAAGAGGATATCATTCCGGATGAAGTGATCCGTGAGTTAGTAGAACTCGCATCCTATTCACCATCCTGGAAGAATACACAGACAATTCGTTACATCAGTGTTTCTGATCCGGAGAAGATCAAGAAGATCGCAGAAGAGGGTGTAATGGGATTCGCATTAAATGAGAAGACAGTTTCCAGAGCACATCAGTTGATGGTTGTAACACAGAAGAACGGTATCTGTGGATATGAGAGAGATGGAAGCTTCAGTACAAGCAAGGGTGCTGGGTGGGAGATGTTCGATGCCGGTATCGCAGCCCAGACATTCTGTCTTGCAGCACATGAGAAGGGAATCGGAACGGTTATCCTTGGAGTATTTGATGATAAGAAAGTTGGAGAGATCGTAGGTGTGCCGGAAGGACAGACAGTTGCCACTGTTATCGCAATGGGATATCCGGTATTTGCACCGGAGATGCCGCCAAGAAAATCAGTTGACGATCTATTAACGATCCAATAAGAACTGTTTTATCCATTGTGTAATGAATATTGACAGAGGGCGGATTTTGAAGAATCGAAGGTCTGACAGAACAGCCCACAAAATGAATAATGTCTCGAAAGAGAAAAAATATACTGCACTTTAGTATAGATGATATGGTCTGCTAAGGTGCAGTTTTGTTGTAGAAGGTGATTTTTTCATGGTTTTGACAAAAGCAGATACATTAGATTATTTGAAAAACAGAATAACAAAATCGAGAATAGAAGACCTTATGATCGTAACCGGGGAAATGTATGGTGAGAACCGGAAACAGATCCTTGCCGATATTCAATCACAGTTTAAAGGACAGACGATCGTTGTTCGAAGCTCCTGTTCCAATGAAGATTCCTCCGAGACATCAAATGCGGGTCATTATGACAGTATATTGGATGTCGACGCTGATGATCGCGATGCTGTATGTCATGCGGTTGAGACAGTATTTGATTCTTATAAAAAAGATCTACCAGATATCAGGAATGAACAGGTTTTGATCCAGACGCAGACGAAATCTATCATCAGCAGCGGAGTTATCTTCTCCAGAGAGATCAAATCAGGAAGATTGTATTATGCAATCTCATATGATGAAGATTCGACCGATGCGGTAACCAGTGGAAGCGGAGGAAAGACGATCTATATTGCAAGGACAGCAGAGAGTTCATCTCTCCCGGAGCGCTGGGGTGTTCTGATCACAGCCATGAGGGAATTAGAAGACATCTTTCCGGAGTATCCACTCGATGTGGAATTTGCAGTTGGAGCAGATCTGACAGTTACGATCTTTCAGGTGCGTCCGCTTGCGGCCTGTATTAAGAAACTGGAAAAGCCGTCTGACTACAAAGAAGACAGAGTAAAGAATGATCGTATATTTGGAGAATTGATAAACAAGACAAAACAGCAGTATCAAAAGCTCAGTGATCTGTTGTATGAGAAACAGGCAATTTTATCCGATATGGCATTCTGGAATCCGGCTGAGATCATAGGAGTGAATCCGCATCCGCTTGATTTCTCCCTTTACAGAGAGATCATAACGAAGGCTGCCTGGAATCAGGGACTTACCACGATCGGATATCGTGTGGTAGACGGAGATCTGATGTACAAGGTCGGAAATAAACCATATATATCATTGCGGAAGTCATTTCTGTGTCTGATGCCTGCGGATTTAGATGAGGACATGGTGAAAAAACTTTTGGCATTTTATGACCGGAAGATATTATCGGATATAACGGCACATGATAAAATAGAATTTGAAATCGTATTTTCCAATTATGATTTTACAACGGAGGATCGGTTGCAGGAATTATTAGAATATGAATTCACGAAAGGCGAGATTCAGGATTTGTCAAATAGCCTGTTTCGTCTGACGGATCGTGCAATCTGTAATTTCAGGCAGAACCGGATGCAGGATATCCGTTCCTTAAACGGACTGAAGGTGCATCGGGAAAATATCAGGAATAACTGGCTGATGGCAGCAAAGGATGTGAATACTTCCATCCGTTATTTTATAGAATTGATCGAGAGTATCAAACAGTACGGAACGCCGAAATTTGCAAGACAGGCAAGACTTGCATTTATCTCAAAGGCTCTTTGCAGGTCGCTTAGTGCAAAGGGATATTTTACGAGCCGTGAGATTGATGACTTTATGATGTCAATCTACACAGTAGCATCGGAGTACGATTCGGATTTTCAGGATTTTGCAGAAGGGCGGATTACCAGAGCTGCATTTGATGAGAAATACGGGCATCTTCGTTCCGGCACTTACGATATCACCTGTGAGACATATGAGGAACGGGATTTTGACAGCTCCAAGGCAAGCGAGACAGCAAAGAAGCAGAGACAGAGAATTGAGCGGTTAAAGCATACGCCATTAGATCCGGAGAAGGTAGAACAGGCACTTTCCGATATCGGCTTTGGTGTTGATGCAAAGAAATTTGTGGAATTCTTAAAGGATTCCATGGAAGAACGGGAATATTTTAAATTTGAATTTACGAAATCCTTAAGTCTGGCGATCGATATTCTGATCAATATTGGAGAAATGTTGAATTTTTCAAAAGAAGATATGGCATATCTCACAGTAGATGATATAATTGCAGTGTATCATAAACCAGAAACGGAGATCCGAAGGATATGGGAACAGGTGATCGCAGAGAACCGTAGGGCATATACAGATGCTTCCGATATGATTCTGCCGGATGTGATCTGCAATAAGCAGCAGTTAGAATATATCGAGATGGTAGAGGCTAGACCGAATTTCATCACTTCGGAGATCGTTGCCGGAGCAGTTGTCGTATTGGAGGATGAGGAATCAAAGCGCGAGGATGCCGGAGCGGTTGATGTTGCAGATAAGATCGTAGTGATCCCGAAAGCAGATCCCGGATATGACTGGATATTTGCAAAAGGAATCCGGGGCTTTATTACGAAGTATGGTGGTGTCGCATCGCATATGGCAATCCGATGTGCGGAATTCAATATTCCGGCGGCTATTGGATGTGGCGACGTTATTTATAATTATGTAACAGGACTTGACAAACTGACACTTGATTGTAAAAATGGAAAGATACTGAAGGAGGAATAGGCGTATGCTTCACGCACTGATAACACAACGCGAAGGTCAGAATATGTATGGAAAATCCACGGATGTTCTGGAAGCTGCCTATACGGAATTTTATGAAAGCATGGGAATAAGACTTCATCCGGTGTCAAATTTCACCAGAGATTTTGAAGCCTTATTTGAAGATCCGATTGACGTACTGATCGTAACGGGTGGCGGTACGCTTCACCCGAAATATTATGTAGAACCGCATAAGGCAGAGCTGCAACCACATCGGGATGTGATGGAGGAACGGCTCATTATGTACTGTGTGGAGAATGAGATACCGATCATTGGAGTATGCAGGGGCATGCAGCATCTGAATGCATTATTTGGAGGAAAGATATCTTATTCTGCACCGTTTGTAGTGCCAAGACCGCGAGGTGTTGACCATATGGCAAAAATCTGTAATTCGGATCGATATATAAAGATAAATAATTTTCACAGTGATTGTGTATATCTGGAAAACCTTTCAACAATGTTTTATCCGTTGGTTGTAGATGAAGAAAATGGATCGGTTGAGGCATTTGTGTCACCAACCATGAGTATTCTTGCATTTCAGTGGCATCCGGAGCGGTATTTTGAAAGTGAAGAAGGAAGGCTTTTCAGCAGACATCTGATCCAGGATTTTTTAGGTATTCCAAGAGATGATAAGAAACCGGATCTATAAATAAAATCCTATAAAGCCATAGTTGGAGGAAGTAATAGACATGGAAAAAGGAAAAGCAAAACAACTGCTTGATAAGATGCAGGTATTGATCGAGGACGGACAGAATGTTCCATTTGCAGCAGGGAAGGTTCTTGTAAATAAAGAAGAAATGCTGGAAATGATAGAAGATCTGAAAAAGACGATAGATATAGAATTAAAAGCGTATCATGAGATTACGGATAAGCGTGGCAAGATCATAAAGGATGCGAATAAAGAAGCCGAGGACATCATCGTAGAGGCAGAAGAATCCGCAAGCCGGATTCGTATGAGCAAGCCGAATCCACTCTATGTCCAGAGACAGGTAAAGGATCTGAATAAGAAAGATAAGATGGCACTTCGGACAGCAAATGAGATCTATGCGGCATCAATCATTTATACGAATGAGATGCTTATGGAGATCAATGAATCGGTACGACAGGCATATAATATGATCAGTGAGGAAACCGATCGTGTATTGGATTCTCTCAGACAGAAATCTGATGTCATCGAGCAGAATAAGCGTGAGCTGATGGATGGACTGCTGGATATGAAGAAGCAGGAACGTTATGCCGATATCTTAGAGATCAGCCAGCTTCTTGCAAATGAATTGTATTACGAGAAGAACCGGTTTGAGGAAGAAGAACAGAAGAAGCAGGCAGAAGAAAATGAGATGGTTCAGTGGGAATTTGACTTTGAAGATAAGAAGGAAGATCCGATCAAGGTAAAACCATCCAGACAGCCGGTGAAGCTTCATGATGATATTCTACACGATGAGGTTGTGGATTCAGCATTTGAGATTGCAGATGAATTAAAGGAAGAAAAGAAAAAGTCATTATTTGAGGATCGGACACCTGTGCCGTTAGAGGAATCAATTACGGATGCAGGGGTTGCGGGAAAGGCAGCAGAAGGGGCTCCTAAGAAGATTCCGGAGTTCAGGATCGGTGGAAACATCCATAAGAACCTTGACAATGAACTTTAAAACCGCTTAAGAACAGAAGCGTGATACTTTACATTTAATTCATGATTCAAGCGTTGCGAAGCGTACGCCTGTTATGATATTATGAGTTTGTGAGCACGAAAAACAAGAAACCATAAAGTGTAAATATATATAGGAGGTAATTATTTATGGGGATTTTAAAAAGATTCAAAGACATTATGTCAGCAAACATCAACGCTATGCTTGATAAGGCAGAGGATCCGGAGAAGATGATCGACCAGTATCTCAGAGACTTACAGGAAGATCTTAGAAACGTAAAATCAGAGACAGCAACCGTTATGGCAGATGAGACCAGATGCAAACGTGCATTGGATGACTGTGATGCAGATATTGCCAAGATGCAGAGCTATGCAGAGAAGGCACTTCTTGCAGGAAACGAAGCAGATGCCATGAAGTTCTTAGAGAAGAAGAATCAGTTATCGACCAAGAGAACTTCTTTACAGCAGTCTTATGATATGGCAGCAGGAAATGCAGCTAAGATGAAAGAGATGCATGATAAGCTGACAAAGGATATCATGGATCTGAATGCAAGAAAAGATGCGATCAAGGCTAAGGTTCAGGTTGCAAAGACTCAGGAGAAGATGAATAAGATGATGGGAAGCGTAACGGATACAGCCGGAACGATCTCAGCATTTGACAGAATGGAAGCAAAGGCTGATGCAATGCTTGACAAGGCAAATGCAATGGCAGAATTAAATGCCAGCGGCAAGGATGAGACAGATGATCTGATGAGTAAATACGATGCAGAACCATCATCGGCAGTTTCAGATGAACTTGCAGCATTAAAGGCAAAGATGGGACTTTCATAGGAGGAAACAGATGGGATTATTTTCAAATCAGTTTGCCAATGTAGTTGAGTGGGAAGAATACAGAGATGACCTGCTCTTCTGGAAATGGACAAATCGAGAGATAAAGAAAGATTCCAGACTTATCATTAAACCGGGACAGGATGCGATCTTCCTGTATAACGGTGCGGTAGAAGGTATCTTCACAGAATCAGGAAGTTATACGATTGATTCGGATATCATTCCATTCCTTTCTACATTAAAGGGATTTAAGTTTGGTTTCAACTCAGGACTTCGGGCAGAGGTTCTGTTCATCAATACGAAAGAGTTTACCTGTAACTGGGGAACCAGTTCCCCGATCCGTTTACAGGCACCGGGACTTCCGGGCGGACTTCCTGTACGATCAAATGGTAAATTCTCATTCAAGATCGATGATTACAATGTATTGATCGAGAGAATCGCCGGAGTAAAGGCAATCTTTACAGTGGATGATGTCAGGGATCGTATTAAGGGAATCTTAGATGGACTGTTGATCAAATGGATTACAAAGACCGGCGGTGATGTATTCAATCTGATGGCAAATGCCACCGATATTGCAAAGGGTATTTTAGAAGATCTGGATATGGAACTGATCAAGATCGGTCTGACCATGACAGATTTCAGAATCAGCGAATTTACATATCCTGAGAATATATCAAAACGTGCAGATCAGGCTGCTGAGTATACGATGCTTGGTGATATGGGCCGGTTCCAGCAGGTGAAGATGGTAGATGCACTTGCAAATTCCAATGGAAAAGGCGGAACCAATATGGCAGATGTTGCCAGTGGTATGATGGGAATGCAGATGGGTATGATGATGGCAAATCAGATGACCGGTAATCTGCAGAACAACATGAACGGACAGATGAATCAGCAGGCAGCTCCAACCGGAAACGGTACGGCTCCTAAGTTCTGCCCGAACTGCGGAACCCCTACAAATGGAGCAAAGTTCTGTGGTAACTGTGGAACAAAGCTGATATAAAGGAGTACAAAAGCGATGGCTGGATTAAATGACATGCAGGATCTGGCATGCAGACATGTCGATGGACCGCTTCTGATACTGGCAGGTGCCGGATCGGGAAAGACCAGAGTGATCACCCACCGGGTAGCGTATCTGATGGATGAGATCGGAGTGAATCCATATAATATCCTTGCGATAACATTTACAAATAAAGCCGCAGCCGAAATGAGAGACAGAGTAAATAACATTGTTGGAGAGGGTGCTGAACGAGTATGGGTCAGCACCTTTCATTCGTTATGTGTACGGATTCTGCGACGATTTTCAGACAGGCTCGGTTATGCAACAAATTTTAATATCTATGATTCGGATGACCAGAAATCTGCGGTTAAGAACATTCTGAAGGAACTGAAGATCGATCCAAAGAAGTATCCGGAGAAGATGTTCATGGCAGAGATATCAAATGCAAAGGAACGGTATATTTCACCGGATCAGTATGCGAAGATGAATGCGACAGATTTTGTGAAGACACAGACGGCAACCGTATATTCCGAGTATATGAAGCGACTCCGTAAATTCAATGCATTTGACTTTGATGATCTGATCTATAAGGTGGTTGAGTTGTTTGAACATAACCCGGATGTACTGGAATTATATCAGGACAGATTCCGTTATATCATGGTGGACGAGTATCAGGATACGAACCACATACAGTTTCTGATGGTAAAGCAACTTGCATCCAAATATAGAAACCTTTGCGTCGTTGGCGATGATGACCAGTCAATCTACAAATTCCGTGGTGCGAATATTACGAACATCCTGAATTTTGAAAAGGAATATCCGGATGCAAAGGTTGTGAAGCTGGAACAGAATTATCGTTCCTGTGGGAATATTCTGGCGGCTGCAAATGCGGTGATCAAGCATAACGAAGGAAGAAAGGATAAAGCCCTCTGGACAGATCAGGGAGATGGCGAGAAGCTTGTATTTAATCAGAGTGAGGATGAATACATGGAGGCTGATCGCGTCGTAAATGAGATCATCCGTCTGACAGCGAACGGTGTACAGTATAAAGACATTGCTTTGCTATATCGTACGAATGCACAGTCTCGTATCCTTGGTGAGAAGCTGGTTATGCGAGGAATCCCGCATCGGGTCTACGGTGGTCAGAATTTCTATGAACGAAAAGAAATTAAAGATGTAATGGCATATCTGAAGGTTGTAAATAACTCTACAGACGATACCTATCTTAGACGAATCATCAATGTACCAAAGCGTGGAATCGGTGATGCTACCGTTGATAAGGTGGCAGCATTTGCTGCTGCAAATGATATGACACTGATGGAAGCCATGCAGATCATAGAGCAGATTCCGGGATTACAGCGTTCGGTTGCAAAAATTTCCGGCTTTGTGGAATTGATCGACGGATTCCGGGAGATAATAGAGGAGCAGGAACCACTCAGTACATTATTTGACCGTATTCTGGAGGATACCGGATATGAAGATGAACTGATCGCGGAGCACACGGATGAATCGATGGCGAGACTTGAGAATATCGATGAGTTAAGAAACCGTGTGGTTCAGTTTGAAACCGATTATGAGGAAGCAACACTGGCAGATTTTCTAGAGGATATCGCGCTGGTTTCGGAGACCGATAAAATGTCTGATGATGATAATATGGTCAAATTAATGACGATCCATGGTTCAAAGGGACTGGAGTTTCCATATGTATTCTTATGTGGTATGGAAGAGCGAATCTTCCCAAGTGCGATGGCGATCAATTCGGATGATGAAGATGCGCTGGAAGAAGAACGCAGACTTTGCTATGTAGGAATTACAAGAGCGATGAAGAAGCTATATCTGTCCTGTGCAAGAAACCGTATGCTGCATGGAAGTAGAAACTGCAATGACATCTCCAGATTTATTAAAGAGATTCCGCCGCTGCTGTTCCAGGATTCCGGTGATATTACAAGGCATGTAAAACGGATGGAAGAACGGCAGTTTGCAGACACCGGATATACCGGAAATAGGTATGGTAGCAGCGGGCAGTCTGGATATGGAAAAGGTTCATATCATGGAGGATCGTCGCAGACGGGTTCCGGATATTCTTCATCGAATCCATACAGCAGTTACAGTAAGGCAAAGAAAGAGCCAATCAGTATAACACCATCGACCAAACCATCATTTGGCAAAGAATTTACCGTGAACCGGGAGCTGGTTCTTGACTATGGAGAAGGTGACCGGGTGCGTCATATGAAATTTGGAAACGGTACTGTAACGCAGCTTGTAAAGGGCGGCAGAGATTATGAAGTGACAGTAGACTTTGATCGTGGCGGTACAAGAAAAATGTTTGCTTCCTTTGCAAAATTAAAGCGCCTGGAAGAATAAAGAAATTATAATAATTCCAAGATAATATAGAAATAGAAAAAAGAGTATGCTATAATGACGGCATACAGAAACTAAATGAAAGGGTGGTAGTTTACAATGAAAAATAATGATGTAATCTTAGTAAAAAGTGAACCAACAGAAGAAAAGGCAAAAGGTGTTGTATTTGTAATCCTTGCAATCATCGGTGCTGTAGCAGCAATCGCAGGTATCGCATATGCAGTATATTCATACCTGACACCTGATTTTCTTGATGATTTTGATGATGATTTTGACGATGATTTTGATGATGACTTCTTCGATGATGACGATGACGACGAGGAAGAGACTCCGGCAGAGCAGCCTGCCGAGACAGCAGAAGCACCGGCAGCAGAGCCTGTAGCAGACGCTGAGTAAGATCACTCAGACAGAATCAACAAAAATTAACGAATTAAAAAGAACCATTTGAATTAGTATTTAAAATCTGATTCAGACGGTTCTTTTTTGTTAGGTATTAAATGTTTACAGCGAGAAATTTTGTGTAGTGAAAAAATGTAGTCACAGCATAGATTAGGATATCAATGTTTAAATCAAAAATGAGAAGTGAGATTTGGCATTGGAGTATATGTACTTTATGAAGCAAGCCATTTCCGGATATTGGTGTTTGGATAAAAATGAAAGACAGCATTACTTATTATTCCGTAAGACGTTCGCACTCTATTTTAACGCAACGGTGCTAAGCTCCTCGCCTATGGCGACTCACTAAGAACCGGCGTTAAAAAAGGCTTACTTCATAATAATAATGCTGTCTTCCATTTTTATCTACTGACAAGACACCTGTAAAGTGGTGTAAAATACTATATTGTCATGTGTGACAGAACGTGTTATACTAAGGCAACGCTTTTTTATACAAGAAGAAAAAACGAATAAATATAGTTGGAGAAACAATATGAAGACAGATATTTTAATTGTGGGAAGTGGATGCGCAGGTTTATATGCAGCATTGAATCTCCCCGGTGATAAACAGATAACGATCATAACAAAGGATATCGTAGAACACAGTGATTCCTTCCTTGCACAGGGGGGGATGTGTATGCTGAAATCAGAAGATGATTATGACAGTTATTTTGAAGATACCATGAAGGCAGGGCATTATGAGAATGATCCAAAGAGTGTAGAGGTGATGATACGTTCGTCAGTTGATATCGTAAATGACCTTGTAAAGTATGGGGCAGACTTTCATCGGGAGCCGGATGGCAGTCTTAGCTATACAAAGGAAGGAGCACATAGCCATCATCGTATCATTTTCCATGAGGATGTAACAGGAAAAGAGATCACGAGTACCCTGCTCCGCAATGTAGAGAAGCTTCCGAATGTAACAATCTACGAGCATGTAACCATGGTGGATATCCTGTGTAAGGATAATTGCTGTTACGGTGTGGTGGCAAGAGATGCGGAGGATAAGATCTTCCCGATCGAGGCAAACTATACCATGCTTGCCTGTGGAGGAATCGGTGGTATTTACAGACATTCGACTAATTTCAGACATCTGACCGGAGATGCCGTTGCAATCGCATTAAAGCATGGGATTGAGACAGAGCATGTGAACTATGTCCAGATCCATCCGACAACATTATACAGCAAAGAGCCGGAGGACAGGAGTTTTCTGATCTCGGAGTCAGTTCGTGGCGAGGGCGCGCTTCTCTATAACAAGAATCATGAGCGGTTTGTAAATGAACTTCTTCCGAGAGATCTGCTGACGATCGAGATTCGCAAACAAATGGAGAAGGACGGGACAGATTATGTCTGGGAAGATATGACTGTGATTGATAGAAAAGAATTAGAAGACCATTTCCCGAATATCGTTGAGCATTGTAAAGAAATGGGATATGATGTGTATACAGAATGCATACCGGTTGTGCCGGCACAGCATTATTTCATGGGTGGTATCAAGGTGGATTTGTCCAGTAAGACATCGATGGATCAGTTATATGCGATCGGAGAGACTGCATGTAACGGAGTTCATGGCAAGAATCGTCTGGCAAGCAATTCGCTTCTTGAGAGTCTGGTATTTGCCAAGCGGGCAGCAAAGGAAATGACTGAGCAGTTCGACCGGACAAAGATAGAAGAAATCTCTTACAGGGAAGACGATTATACAGATAAGAAGAAGTTGGCAGCAGAATATAAGGCGCTGCTTAAGGCTGAGATCGCAAGGGAAAACGAAGAAGCTCAGAAGCACAGCGCATAGAAACGAAACGTTTACAGAAAAAGCATGGCCGACAAATGCCGGATCATTTGCAGAAAAATACGGCCGGTAAGTACCGGATAGGAAATACAGAAGAATCATTCAGGAGGATATTATGTACGATCAGATTACTTTAAAATTAAATGTAGACCCTTTTATTCTTGGAGCATTAAAAGAAGATATTACAAGTGAGGATGTATCAACAAATTCCGTTATGCCGGAGGCATGCATGGGAAAGGTAGAGTTAATCTGCAAGCAGGATGGAATCATCTGTGGTTTACAGGTGTTTAAGAGAGTATTTGAATTATTAGATGATACAACCGTAACAGAACTCTACTGCAAGGATGGCGATGAGGTAAAGGCAGGACAGTTGATGGGAGTTGTAACCGGGGATATCCGTGTATTGTTATCGGGAGAACGGACAGCACTGAATTATCTGCAGAGGATGAGCGGTATTGCTACGTACACACATAAGGTTGCAGGACTTCTTGCAGGAAGCAAGATCCAGTTGCTTGATACCAGAAAGACGACCCCTAATAATCGTATTTTTGAAAAATATGCGGTTCGTGTCGGTGGTGGACATAATCACAGATATAATCTTTCGGACGGAGTCCTTCTGAAGGATAACCATATAGGCGCAGCAGGCGGAGTGAAAGAGGCAATCCGTATGGCAAAGGAATATGCACCGTTTGTCAGAAAGATCGAAGTCGAGGTTGAGAATCTGGATATGGTAAAGGAGGCTGTTGAAGCCGGAGCTGATATTATCATGCTGGATAATATGTCAGATGAAATGTTAAAAGAAGCGATCGGTATCATTGACGGCAAGGCAGAAATTGAGGTATCAGGTAATGTAACAGCAGAAAATATCGAGCGTTTGAAGAACCTTGGTGTTGATTATATATCAAGTGGAGCGCTGACACATTCCGCCCCGATCATGGATATTTCTCTGAAAAATCTTCATAGAATCTAACTGAACATTGTAACAAAATTTCTGTTGCCGTTGGGCGCAGGGAAGGTTTACATGAGAAATAGAATGGGCTAATGGATGATAAGATTGGGAGGAAGAACATGACAGGAGTTGAAAGACGGGCAAAACTGTTGTCGATGCTTGCGAAGAGTAAAGAGCCGATCGCGGGGGCGGAAATGGCGAAGAGACTCAGTGTGAGCAGGCAGGTGATCGTACAGGATATTGCCCTGCTTCGGGCGGCTGACAATAATATTGTTTCAACAAACCGGGGATATGTGTTATTAAAGCCGGGAAAATGTGAACGAATATTCAAGGTGCGTCATACTGCGGAAGAGATAGAGAAAGAATTACAGATCATCGTAGATAATGGCGGCAGGATTCTGGATGTATTTGTATATCATAAGATTTATGGAGTTGTAAAAGCTCCGATGAACATAAAAACCAGAAAAGATATTTATGAATATGTAAAGACCTTAAGCAGTGGAAAATCATCGCCGCTTCTTAAGATAACCGACAATTACCATTATCATACGGTGCAGGCCGATTCAGAAGATATTCTGGATAATATTCAGAAGGATCTGGAGGAATGTGGTTTTCTTGCGAAACTGCTGGATTTCGAACCGGTTGATTTTTGGGAAAAAAGTGAATGACACAGGATGGCAGGTAGTCTATAACAGATTGCCTGCCATTTTATGTTATAAGATGATGAGAGGAAGAAATTAATAAGTCAATATTGTGCAACAAATTTATAAAAATAATGTAAGAAAAACGGATGGACAGATAATATAATAACATTATCAGGTATAATAAATTATATACCAAATAAAAAGGAAAAGAGGAAATGAGAATGATAAAAAAATACACATATGGTAATCCGTTTTTTACAGAATCGGTTGTTGCGTCATTTGAGGCATCGGAAGGTATGCCTGAAGTTGGAACAGTAAATCTGGATAATGGCTTTTCATTTCTTTATGATATGAAAGCAGAGGATGCAGTATATGGACTTGGTGAAGCAAATCGTGGAATCAACAAAAGAGGATATAAATATATAAGCAATAATACAGATATTCCGAATCATCATGAGGATGTTTATTCTTTATATGCATCTCATAATTTTGTTGTTATATCCGGCGAGAGAACATTTGGATTGTACATAGATTATCCGTCTTCGCTGGTATTTGATATCGGATATACTAAGATGGACGAACTTCATATTTTCTGCGATAAAGCAGATTTGGATCTCTATGTGATCACAGGCGAAAGTATATATGATATTGTAAAACAATTCAGACAAATGATAGGAAAAAGTTATATTGCTCCAAAGTTTGCTTTTGGTTTTGGACAGAGCCGTTGGGGCTATAAGACACCGGAAGATTTTGCTTATGTTGTGAAGAAATACAGGGAGAATCATATTCCGATTGATATGGTATACATGGATATCGATTATATGGATCATTATAAAGACTTTACGATAAATGAAGCATTTGGTGATTTTTCTGAATATGTAGAAGAGTTGAAAAAAGAAAATATACGCTTGATCCCGATTATTGATGCGGGAGTGAAGATCGAAGAAGGATATGATGTGTATGAAGAAGGCGTAGCAAACAATTATTTCTGTAAAAGAGAGGACGGAAGTGATTTTGTTGCAGCTGTATGGCCGGGATACACACATTTTCCGGATGTATTGAATCCGGAAGCAAGAAAATGGTTTGGCGGGAAATATAAGCTTCTTACAGATGCAGGGATTGAAGGCTTCTGGAATGATATGAACGAACCGGCAATTTTTTATACACCGGAAGGTGTTTGTGAAGTGAAAGAGGCAATGCGGGAATTTATTGATAAAGAAGAATCCGTGGATGATGTCTGGGGAATCCGGGATATGGTAGCAGATCTGGCTAATAATGCCAAAGACTATGCTTCGATGTATCATAATATGAACGGAAAGATGGTGCGTCATGATCAGGTACATAACCTTTTCGGTTATAATATGACACGGGCAGCAGGTGAAGCACTTCGAGAGATCTGTCCGGAGAAAAGATGCCTGTTGTTTTCCAGATCATCTTATATCGGAATGCATCGTTATGGCGGTATCTGGACCGGAGATAATAAATCCTGGTGGTCCCATATCCTATTGAATCTGAAAATGCTTCCATCATTAAATATGTGTGGTTTCTTATATACAGGAGCAGATCTGGGCGGATTTGGCTGTAATACGACCAGGGATCTTTTGCTCAGATGGCTTGCACTTGGTGTATTTACACCGCTGATGCGTAATCATGCATGCCTTGGCACAAGAGAGCAGGAGTGTTATCAGTTTGAGCAGATTGAAGATTTCAGACATATCATAGGTGTTCGTTATCGGTTGCTTCCATATATTTACAGTGAATATATGAAGGCTGCTTTAAATGATGAAATGATGTTCAAACCGCTTGCATTTGAATATCCGGAAGATCGTATGGCGGTAAATGTAGAAGACCAGCTTATGCTTGGTAATGAGATTATGATCGCACCGGTATATACACAGAATGCAATCGGAAGATATGTTTATCTGCCGGAGGATATGATGCTTGTCCGTTTCAAGGCTGAGGGTGATATTGAACAGACCGAGATGAAAAAAGGACATCATTTTGTAGAAGTGCCGTTGAATGAAGTGATTTTATTTATTCGGAAAGGAAAATGCATTCCTCTTGCTGACTTTGCCGAGTGTGTTGCGGATATTAATACGAAGAAGCTGCAGTTACTTGGGTATGCGGGAAGTAGTTATCAGTTGTATGATGATGATGGATTTACAAGAGAATGTAATTTGAAGATGTCCCGTGTAATTTTCAATAATTAGTAACAGGATATCAGATAAAAGAAAAAGGCAATCGATTATGATTGCCTTTTTTGATGCGGATAACAGGAGTTGAACCTGCACGTCTGTTGACACTAGAACCTAAATCTAGCGCGTCTGCCAATTCCGCCATATCCGCAGAGTTTCTTCTATATATAAAGAACAGAAGAGTAGATATAAAAAAATCAGATATAAAATTATATCTGAAATTTTAATGAGCCATCGGGGACTCGAACCCCGGACAACTTGATTAAAAGTCAAGTGCTCTACCGCCTGAGCTAATGGCCCATATAAATTAAGTTTTTGACTGGGCTAGCTGGATTCGAACCAGCGAATGCAGGAGTCAAAGTCCTGTGCCTTACCGCTTGGCGATAACCCAAAAGCATCGCTTAATATGCGATAAAGAAAAGGGTGGATAGAGGGACTCGAACCCTCGGCCTCCAGAGCCACAATCTGGCGCGCTAGCCAACTGCGCCATACCCACCATATAAGTGAAACATCCATATGGAACAGCAGTAGTGCCACAGAATGAAACAAATAAATGTGCCCGAAGGGATTCGAACCCCCGACCCACGGCTTAGAAGGCCGTTGCTCTATCCAGCTGAGCTACGGACACATTTTAAATTCCCGCTATAAATATTAGCGAAAATAAAGAGCGGGTGATGGGAATCGAACCCACGTATCTAGCTTGGAAGGCTAGTGTTCTACCATTGAACTACACCCGCATGATTGCTTAACAGTGTTTAGATTTATGATTATCTAAGTCGGGGTGACAGGATTCGAACCTGCGACCTCTTGATCCCAAATCAAGCGCTCTAGCCAAGCTGAGCCACACCCCGGAACAAAGTGTTTGTCGTTTTTTATGTTCGCCATATCTCTGACGCAAGACATATTATACATAAACACCCCCTTGATGTCAACAATAAATTTTATTTTTTTTATATTTTTTTTGACAGAGCGGATTTTATAAGGTTTTAAGCCGCTTCCCAGTATTCGTTTTTTTGAATATTATATATGGATTGATGATAATTTCATATATTTTAGCATTAATTTAAAGTTTTCGAGGTCTGGCAGGTATGTATCTGTTGCATATAGATCTTTTAAAAAAATCGGATAAAAATTGAATCGGGTAACAAGCTGTGCTATAGTAAGGGCTGCGACAGTTTAATTAAGGAAAGAGAGAATGGAATGAGTGATTTTTTATTTAGTATAAATGCGACAGTGCCGATCTTTCTGGTGATCCTGTTGGGGTGGTTTCTGAAACGGATTGGGCTGATCAATGATGAATTTGCAAATATAGCAAATAAATATGTGTTTAAGGTATCCCTTCCGGTGCTTTTGTTCCGGGATATCGCAACAACCTCGGTATTAAAAGACGTAAATATGAAATTTGTGGCGTTTTGTTTCTTTGGAACTTTTATTATGTTTGCATGTGCATGGTGCTTTGCAAAGATATATTGCCGGGATAAGACGATGGTCGGAGCATTTGCGCAGGCATCGGCAAGAGGCAGCGCGGCGGTGCTTGGAATTGCCTTTGTAGAAAATATCTGTGGAAGCTCAGGGATGGCTCCGCTTATGATCGTTGCGGCAGTACCATTGTTCAATATCCTGTCTGTTATTATGCTGACCTTTGGGGGCAGAGATAATATCCATGGTTCAGACGGAATTAAAACGGCATGCATTAATATTTTAAAGAATCCGATCATAATCGGTATCGTACTCGGAGTTCCGTTTTCATTATTTAATATTACGATTCCGGCGATCCCGATGAAGACGATCAATTATATAGCACAGACGGCGACTCCGATCGCATTGATCGCCATAGGAGCTGGTTTTAATACAAAAGCGGCACTGGAGAAAATGAAGCCTGCGGTTACAGCAGCTCTTATGAAGCTGATTGTATTTCCTTTGATCTATATGCCGATTGCGATCAAGCTTGGGTTTGCACCGAGTGAGTTGGCAGCAATATTGATCATGACAGGCTCACCATCCACGGTAACCTGTTATATTATGGCTAAGAATATGAATAATGATGAAGTCCTGTCGTCAAATGCAATCGTGCTGACAACTCTGTTTTCATCGATCACGATAACGGCATGGGTATATGTCCTTCGCGTTATGGGATGTATATGACAGAAGCAATAATAGAAATCCTTGAATATACAGAACTGGGATTAAATAAGAAGTAATGAATACAGAGAATAAATGAAAAGATTAGGATAATATAGAAAATTAAAATACAGAGAATGGAGAAAGAAGATGAAAAATATAGTTTTGATCGGAATGCCGGGATGTGGAAAGAGTACGATAGGTGTGGTACTCGCCAAGGTTCTTGGATTTGATTTTGTAGATGCAGATGTGTTGATCCAGAAGAAGCATGGTAAGCTGCTTCGTGAGTTGATAGCGGAATACGGAGATGATGGGTTCCTTCAGATAGAAAATGATGTAAACAAAGAAATTGACTTAAAGAATACGGTTATTGCAACCGGAGGAAGTGTCGTATACTGTGATGAAGCCATGCAGCATTATGTAAAAAATGATATTGTAGTATATATCGAGCTTCCATATGAAGTGATCGCTTCCAGACTGGAAAATGTAAAACGACGTGGCGTAGTGTTAAAGGATGGTCAGACTTTAAAGGATCTTTATAAAGAGAGAATCTTATTATATGAAAAATATGCACAGATCACGGTAAAAGCCGAGGGGCTTTCCGTAGAAGAACTAATGGATACGATTGCAGAAAAAGTGTTGGCATATGAGAACACACATTAATGTGAAGAACAAGCGCAAACAGCATAGATCCAAAGTAATGGTATGAATTTGGAAATGTGCAGCGGGCTTATGAGGTACTAAAAACAGATTGGAAAAACGACTTCTGAACAGCAGAATGAAATATTTGGCGAAAGCTGAAAAAATATCTGCACGGAAGTCGTTTTTTATATTGACGAAAATGGATGTATCCAATATAATCTATTTTGTGGTTTAAAACGTAGAACTTTAAAGTTACTTGACTTCAACGCAATAAAGTAAAATGAGCCGGATTATATCAGAATTCGAAAATCAGAAATTATAAGATGCGCTATTGTTGGTGGAAAGTTGGCTGTAAAATTCTGCGAATACAAAAATGAGAAGTGACGGGAGGTCGACATGGTTATTAAAGTGATTATGCTTGTTGTATTCTTTGGCATAATGATCGGTGTAGGATTTTATGCAAGAAAACAGGCGACAGATGTGAACGGATTTGTACTGGGAGGAAGAAGCGTAGGCCCGTGGCTTACAGCATTTGCATATGGTACATCCTATTTTTCGGCAGTTATTTTTATTGGATATGCAGGACAGTTTGGATGGAAATACGGAATTGCATCCACATGGATCGGTATTGGAAATGCGATCCTTGGATCACTGCTTGCATGGGTAGTGCTTGGCAGAAGAACCAGACTGATCACGCAGAAGCTGGATTCCAGAACAATGCCGGAATTCTTTGAGAGAAGATATAACAGCAAATCCATGAAGATCATTTCTTCCTGGATCATATTCATATTCTTGATCCCATATACGGCTTCATTGTATAATGGTCTTTCCAGATTGTTTGGAATGGCATTCGACATTGATTACAAGATCTGTGTTGTTGCTATGGCAGTTCTTACCGGTATCTATGTAATCGTTGGCGGATATATGGCGACAGCGATCAATGACTTTATTCAGGGACTGATCATGCTGGTTGGTATAGTAGCAGTTATCTATGCAGTATTAAACGAGAGAGGCGGTCTTACAGGTGCGTTAGACAAGCTGGCTCGTGTAAATGATCCGGCGGTTTCGGACACACCGGGTGTATTTGCATCCTTCCTTGGACCGGATATCTTCAATCTGGTATGTGTTGTCATTTTAACCTCACTTGGAACATGGGGACTTCCTCAGATGATCCAGAAATTCTATGCGATCAAAGATGAGAAGTCAATTAAGACAGGAACGATCGTATCTACTTTATTTGCTACGATCGTAGCCGGAGGATGTTATTTCCTTGGTGGTTTTGGACGACTGACTGAGACGGATGTAGCAACAGAAGGATTTGATGCGATCATTCCACACCTGCTTGAGAATCTTCCGGAAGTATTGATGGGACTGGTGGTTATCCTTGTATTGTCTGCTTCGATGTCTACCTTATCTTCATTGGTTCTGACCTCAAGCTCCACACTTACGATCGACTTTATCAAAGCATCGATCGCACCGAAAATGTCAGAGAAGAAGCAGGTTCTTACAATGCGGATCATGCTGGTAGTATTTATCGCATTATCAGCGGTCATTGCAGTCATTCAGTATTCCAGCAAAGTGGCATTTATCGCACAGCTTATGGGTATCTCATGGGGTGCGATCGCAGGTGCCTGTTTGGCTCCGTTTTTATATGGTCTGTACTGGAAACGTACGACAGTGGCAGCCTGCCTTGTAAGTTTTATCTGGGGCGTTGGTATCATGACACTGAACTTTATCAGTAATACATGGCAGTTATTTAGTTTTCCACAGGCATTACAGTCACCTGTAAACTGTGGTGCAGCAGCGATGATCGGTGGATTGATCCTTGTTCCGGTCGTCAGTCTGATCACAAAGAAACCGGATCAGGAGCGCGTAGAGGAGATCTTCTCCTGTTATGAAGCGACAGTAACCGTACCTCAGAAGGAAGCATTGGACTAATATTATTCAAAAAATATACATAATATGTATAAAGCCGGCAGACAGAAAAACATTCTGTCCTGCCGGCTTTAACATTTGTGTGAAATGCGTAAAAATGTGTTTGTACAAGAGCTTTTTGAATGTAAAATCAGTTTTCAAAACAGAAAGAAAGTATACGAACATATTAAAAATAGAATAAAAAAATAAATATCAAAATAATTTTTTGTATATTTATTAATTAATGCTTGAATATTATGCATAATAACTGTATAATCATGGAAGATTATACGAACTGTATTTTCCTATGAAAGCGGTTGACGGAAGAAAATGCAGAGAGTAAGATAAATGAATGTGTAGAAATACAAATAGGACGATGGCTGTAACGGAAAATGACCGGTCGCAGCAGATTGGAGTAAGATATGATAAAAGCAGGAATTATTGGTTCAACCGGATATGCCGGTCAGGAAATAGTAAGAATTCTTCTTGGACATAAGGATGTGGAAATAGTCTGGTATGGTTCCAGAAGTTTTATAGATAAGAAATATTACGAAGTATTTGGAAACATGTTTCAGATCGTGGATGCAACCTGTCTGGGCGAGAACATGGATGAACTGGCTGAGAAAGTGGATGTTATTTTCACTGCAACCCCACAGGGCTTATGTTCTTCTCTTGTAAATGAGGATATCTTATCAAAGGTTAAGATCATTGATCTGAGTGCGGATTTCAGAATTAAGGATGTTGCTACTTACGAGAAGTGGTACAAGATTGAGCATAAGAGTCCGGAATTTATCGATGAGGCCGTATATGGTCTGTGTGAGATCAACAGAGATAAGGTAAAGGGATGCAGACTTCTGGCAAATCCGGGCTGTTATACAACCTGCTCCATTCTTTCCTTATATCCGCTTGTAAAAGAGAAGCTGATCGATCCGAATACGATCATTGTAGATGCTAAGTCCGGTACATCAGGAGCAGGACGAGGAGCAAAGATCCCGAACCTGTTCTGTGAGGTAAATGAAAGCATTAAGGCATATGGAGTAACGACTCATCGCCATACACCGGAGATCGAAGAACAGCTTGGATATGCATACGGCAGTCCGATCATGATTAATTTCACACCACATCTGGTTCCGATGAATCGTGGTATTCTGGTTACGGCATATGCTTCATTAAAAGAAAAGGTAGATTACGATACTGTTCGTGCTGCATATGATAAATATTATGCAAACGAGAGATTTGTCCGTGTTCTTGACAAGGATGTATGTCCGGAGACACGTTGGGTAGAGGGCAGCAATTATGTAGATGTCAACTTTAAGATTGATGAAAGAACCAGACGTATCATTGCAATGGGAGCACTTGATAATCTGGTAAAGGGAGCAGCCGGTCAGGCAGTTCAGAATATGAATATTATGTTTGGACTTCCGGAAGAAGAAGGACTGCTGATGGCTCCGGTATTCCCATAAAGAGTAACGGCATCGGATATCGTGGAAGAACAGATGATATAAGGCGGTGATCGGTATGGAGATCATTTCCGGCGGAGTGACAGCTCCAATCGGATTTCTGGCAGCAGGTATGCACGCCGGAGTAAGAAAAAATAAAAAGAAAAAAGACATGGCATTGCTAGTCAGCAAGTGCCCGGCGAAGACAGCTGGAGTATTTACACAGAATGTAGTCAAGGCTGCACCTGTTATGTGGGACAAAGCATTATGTGACGATATCGGCTTATGTCAGGCACTGGTTGTAAACAGTGGAGTGGCAAATGCATGTACCGGAGAAGCAGGAGATGTTGATGTGGCGCATATGGCAGAGCTTGCGGCAGCAGAACTTCAGGTACCGGCTGATCAGGTTGCGGTTGCTTCGACCGGAGTAATAGGTATAAGGCTTCCGATGGAGACGATCGCGCATGGAATCCGCGAACTTTCAGGGATGCTTTCCGATGATTTGGAAAGTGGAAGTCATGCGGCGGAAGCCATTATGACGACCGATGTATATAAGAAAGAGATCGCGGTAAAGCTGCAGATCAAGGGGAAGACAATTACCGTCGGAGGCATGTGCAAAGGTTCCGGTATGATCAATCCGAATCTTGGAACGGTGCTTGGATTCCTGACAACGGATCTGAATATCAGTCAGGAGTTATTGCAGAAAACACTGAGAAATGATGTCATAGACACTTATAATATGTTATCTGTCGATGGGGATACTTCAACGAATGACACCGTTATGATATTTGCAAATGGCATGGCAGGAAATGATGAGCTGCTTGAAACGGATGCGGACTATCCGGCATTTGCGGAGGCACTTCGATATATCAATACCTACTTCGTGAAGCTGATCGCAGCGGACGGAGAGGGAACGACGAGGATGTTTCAGGTACAGGTAGCAGGGGCGGAATCCAAGGAGGGCGCAAGAAAGCTTGCAAAATCCGTGGTGACATCAAACCTTGTAAAATGCGCCGTATACGGTTCGGATGCGAACTGGGGACGTCTGGTGTGCGCGATGGGACAGAGCGGGATCGCTTTTGATCCATATAAGGTAGATATTATAATATCCAGTGAGGCCGGTTCCTTAAAAATAGTTGAAAACGGGGTCTGTACCGATTATGATGAAGAAAGAGCGACGGAGATCCTGTCGCCGGATCAGGTATGTTTTCATGCGGATATGCATGCCGGTACAGAGACAGCTTCCGCGTGGGGCTGTGACCTTACATATGAATATATCAAGATAAATGCAGAGTATAGAAAGTGAGGAAGTAAATAAGATGGTAAAGGGAGATTATACAGTAGATCAGGTAATATCAAAAGCACAGACACTGATCGAGGCTTTGCCTTATATCAAGAAATTTCAGGGGAAAACAATTGTTGTAAAATATGGCGGAAGTGCTATGTTGGATGAGAATCTGAAATATAATGTGATTGAAGATGTTGCATTATTAAAGCTGGTTGGACTGAAACCGGTTATCGTGCATGGCGGCGGTAAGGAGATCAGCAAATGGGTAGAGAAGATTGGAAAAGAACCTGAATTTATTAATGGACTTCGTGTAACAGACGGGGAGACAATGGAGATTGCCGAGATGGTATTATCCAAGGTAAATAAGAGTCTTGTCAGCATGATGCAGAAGGTTGGTTTAAAGGCTGTGGGTATCAGTGGAAAGGATGGTGGACTGTTTACCGTTAAGAAGCGTCTGCCGGGTGGAAAAGATATCGGTTATGTAGGCGAGATCACAAAGGTTGATACAGAGGTGATCGATGCACTGGTCGATCAGGATTTTATACCTGTTATCGCCCCTATCGGTGTCAGTGAAGAATATGAGGATTATAATATTAATGCTGATGATGCGGCATGTGCTGTTGCAACAGCATTAAAGGCAGAAAAGCTGGTATTCTTAACAGATATTGAAGGTGTATTTATCGATCCGACAGATAAGTCTACCCTGATCTCAGAAATGGATATCCATGAGGCAAAGGATATCATTGAGAAAGGTGTTGTCGGCGGTGGTATGCTTCCAAAACTTAATAACTGTATCACAGCCATGGAAAATGGTGTATCAAGAGTTCATATTTTGGATGGTCGCCTGAAGCATTGCCTGCTTCTTGAGTTCTTTACTCAGAAGGGTATCGGTACTGCAATCTTAAAAGAGCCTCTATTCTAAATGATAATTTTAGTAATACAAAAAAATAAAACAGAAAAAGATCGGAACTGTGTGGTAATAATGAGAAAAACCAGGAACTACAGTTCCGGTCTTTTTTCTATTTTACTATTGTAAAAGGAAAAGAAGTTCGTTAAAATGGAAATGTGTATGGTCATATCGGCATATACAGGAGGTTATGCAGATATGATGAAGGGAAAAAGAAAAAATGCCGGCTGTATTTTATTCAGGGCGATAGCCGGTTTTATGATTATTTTCATGCTGTCGGGCTGTGGAAATGACCACGTTTCCTATGAGCCTGCAGATGTGACAGATGATGCAGATGTACAGGTGACAGAGCAGCAGACAGATGAAAGTTCGGCAACATCGGAAAATACAGGATATGTATATGTCTATGTGTGTGGTGCTGTTAAGCAGGAAGGGGTATACCGGCTGCCGGAAGGCTCCAGGATCAATGATGCGCTGCTTCTTGCGGGCGGACTGACTGAGGATGCGGCTTCGGGTGTCTTAAATCTGGCAGAACCGGTTCAGGATGGACAGAAGCTTTATTTTCCAACGAAGGATGAAATGGAGAATCAGCAAGGTGTTCCGGTAGACAGAACATATACGGATGGTCAGGCGAATAATAGTGAACAGTCACAGAAAATAGATATCAATACGGCTGATAAAGAACAGTTGATGACACTTTCCGGTATCGGAGAGGCGAAGGCAGAATCAATCATCCGATATAGGGCGGAGCATGGAAATTTTGCACAGATCGAAGATATTACAAATGTAGACGGGATTGGCGAGAGCCTTTTTCAGAAGATAAAAGAATATATATATGTTAAATAAAGATATAGGGGTGTAATCGTATGAAAAAAGTACTGGTTGTAGATGATGAAAAATTGATTGTCAAGGGATTGAAATTCAGTCTGGAACAGGATGATATGGAAGTCGATGTCGCCTACGATGGTGGAGAGGCATTTGAAAAAATAAAGAACAATTCATATGATATCGTTCTTCTTGACATTATGATACCGGTATATACAGGAATAGAAGTCTGTCAGATGGTGCGTGAGTTTTCCAATGTCCCGATCATAATGCTTACAGCAAAGGGAGAGGACATGGATAAGATCATGGGGTTGGAATATGGAGCAGATGATTATATCACAAAGCCGTTTAATATCCTTGAGGTTAAAGCAAGAATAAAAGCAATTCTCAGACGAAGCGGTAAGAAGGCAGAACCTGTAAAACCTGTGAATATCATGGAAATTAATGGTATGAAGGTAGAGCTTGACAGCAGACGGGTATTTGTTCATGGAAAAGAACTGAATCTGACAGCAAAAGAATTCGATCTTTTGGAATTATTAATGGCACATCCGAATAAAGTATATTCAAGAAACGAACTTCTTGATACTATATGGGGAAGTACATATCCGGGAGATGCCCGTACCGTGGATGTCCATGTTCGAAGACTCAGAGAAAAGATCGAAGATAACCCGGGAGAACCGGTATATATCCATACGAAATGGGGCGTCGGCTATTATTTTAAAGGCTGATATTTGCGATGAAAAAAGACAGAAATGATGATTTGAAAAAGACAAATATCATGATACATGGAAAACAGCATATTCGTCTTCAGACAGTGCTCTTTCTGATTATTGTTCTATTGGTGTTCCTTGTCGCGATAGGTATGCGAACTGTTTTTTTCAATTTGCTTGTAAAAAATGAATATCGTGATGTTGAAAAGCTTCTGAGAAATAATTCAAAAAATCTGGAATATCTGGTCAATGATATTAATTCAGAAGCCGAGGGCACAAGTCAGACTTATCAGGGAGTAGATACACTTGCGTACAGTATGTCGGCCAGGATCATTATCGTTAATACAGATTATAATGTGATCTATGATAGTTTTCGTTTAATGAGGGATACTTATATCATGGATAATGATATTCACAGAATCATGAGCGGTGATGAGGCGGAAAAGATGGTGGCAGATGCTGCTTCGATCGAGTACATGTTTCCTGTGGTAAATCGGGAAGGCTATACCGATGATGTAGCAGTAGTGGCAGTCAGTCTTAAGGATTTCAATGATAATAAGATATATCTGGAGTATCGTGCGAATATTTTGATTTGTATATTTTTGGTACTTGGAGTGATTGCTGCTGTAGTGATTTCTTATACAGCGATCCGTGACACCAGAGAGATACGCAGACAGCTTTTGAACATGAAGGATGGATTCCTTGGGCAGCTTCAAAAGGCAGGTTTATGGAAAGAAACCGGTATGGTCGTGGATAATATGAATGGGATATTTGCAAAAGCTCAGCTTCTGGAGGAATCACGACAGGAATTCGTATCAAATGTATCCCATGAATTGAAGACGCCAATCACATCTATGAAGGTTTTATCCGAGTCCATATTGATGCAGGAGAATGTTCCTGTTGAGACATATCGGGAATTTATGAATGATATTGTGCTTGAGATCGATCGCGAAGCCCAGATCATCAGTGATCTTCTGACTCTTGTAAAAACAGATAAGGGATCAGACAGTCTGAATATTGAACGCGTAGATATTAATGAGTTGATGGAGGTTATTCTGAAAAGATTGACTCCGTTGGCAGAAAAAAGAAATATTGAGATTACCTTTGAGAGTTTCCGTGAAGTATCAGCGGATATAGATAAAGTGAAATTCACACTTGCAATATCAAATCTCATCGAGAATGGGATAAAGTATAATGTGGATGGTGGTTGGATCAGGGTATCGTTGAATGCAGATCATAAAAATCTGTATATAAAAGTCGCTGATTCAGGTGTTGGTATACCGGAAGATTGTGTAGAGCATATCTTTGAACGTTTTTACAGAGTAGACAAAGCACGAAGCCGAGATACCGGAGGAACAGGATTGGGTCTGGCGATATCCAAGAATATTATCGTTATGCATAAGGGAATTATCAATGTATATAGTGAACCGGGTAAGGGAACTACATTTACGGTTCGTGTTCCGATGAATTATGTCAACTAGACGGAAGGATGAAGGAGTAAGATATGAAGACTAGAATCTTCGGTTATCGAATCGTTATTCGTATGGTCATGGTTTTTGCTTTATTATTTACACTGACAGGGTGTGGAGATAATAAAGTTAAGGATACGACGGGTTCGGGTCTGGATGCCAGTGAAGGCATGGATATATATACTATTTATTATATGAATGGTGACTGGACTGATTTTGTTGTTAAGCGTACGAATATTGATCAGCTTGAAGCAACAGAGAATACGATAGATAAATTAATGAATCTGTTGATAACATCAACAGATGACAAGAATTGTCAGATACCGGTACCAATGGGCATGACTTATCAGCGCTACGCATATGATGGACAGGGTGTTGTGACGATTATGTTTAATCTGGATTATGAAACTGCCGAGAATTATCAGATCTTGCTGTGCAAGATGGCATTTACAAATACTCTTTGTCAGGTTGAGGGTGTTGATAAAGTGTCCTTTGAGTTGTCTGATCTGATCGGAGAGAGGGAACTTGATACGAGTGTCTATTCAGAACAGTCTTTTTCAACCATAGACGGTAATTTTTTGAAGTCTGATTATTCGGTTGATATCTATGTGCCTGATACAACCGGAAAACGATTGGATAAGAAAACAATTGTGATCGATGCAATGTCCTACAAGACATCGGAAGAGCAGGTGATGGAAAATCTGCGAAACTCAAAGGAGTGGAAAAGTCCGTTAGGAGATGATATAGATATTTTGGACATTTATGTTCAGGATCGTGTCTGCTATGTGAATTACAGCAGTTCTTTTCTGACAAATGTGGAGCAATATGACGACAGGGTGCTTTTGTATTCTGTTGTGAACTCATTGGTTCAGCTCTCAGATGTAGACAGGGTTGTATTCAAGATAGATGGCAAACAGGATTTGACCTATGGTGAAAATCTGGATTTCACAAGAGCATATACAGCAGATTATTCAATTTGTAATTGAGAATAAAGGATAAAGGTATAAAACGCAAATGCAGGAGTACAGGCATTTGGAAGTTTAATAGCGGTAAGTCAGGAGGAAAATAAAATAAAAAGACCACTGTTTTGGGTAGCGTGTGCCTTTCTGTTTGGAGAGACGGGGGCAATAGCTGGCAGCAGATGGTATATTTGGGCTGCAATCATATTTGCAGCTCTTTTTGTTATGCGCAGATATGAGATGACAGTACATACGAATGATCGTGTACATAAGTGGCGTAATGCAGTGTTTGTATGGCTGATCTTTGTTTTTGTGGGAATTGCAGGGTACTGCAATATGTCTTCGCTCCAGACACAGGAGAATTTTGCAAAGTGCGTAGCGGGGGCTTCCTGTAAAGTGAGTGGAATTATATATGACAGACAGGAGACGACTTCCGGCTGGGTGATACAGATTCGTGCAAAGAAAGTGTTTGTTAAAGGAGTTGAAGAGACAGAAGAAGGAGCCGAAAAGACAAAAGAAATTGAAAAAGTAGGGAACAAGCTTGCTTATTCGGGACAGATGAAGATAGTTGCATATATGTCAACATCGGAAAAACCGATACTTGGACAAGATGTAGTGCTGTCCGGTATTGCAGCTTTACCGGAGCATGCGACGAATCCGGGTGGATTTGATGCAGCGGACTACTATAAGGCAAAGAAGATATTTATGTTCTTAAAAGATGCTTCTTATGTGGAAACAGGAGTGAAAAAATCTGAACTGTTGAATACCCTGCATGGGATAAAGGAACGGGTTACTTCCGTATATGATCAGACATTTGAGCCGAAGGCTGCTTCGGTTCTTTCTGCAATGGTACTAGGTGATAAGCGGGGGCTGGACAGGGATACAAGAAATATGTATCAGCTAAATGGAATCGCACATATTCTTGCGATATCGGGGCTTCATATAGCGATACTTGGTATGACACTTTTTGAATGGCTTCGTAAAAGAACAGGATCTTATCGTATTTCCGGATGTGTGGCGATGATCGTGGTTGTATTTTATGGAATCATGACAGGACTGTCCGGATCTACCAGTCGGGCGGTGATTATGATGGGACTTGTAATGATCGGAAAAGCAAAAGGACGATCTGCGGATCTTCTGACATCGGCGGGAATTGCAAGTATATGCATGGCTGTATGGAATCCGTATGTAATCCGGGATGCGGGTTTTCAATTATCCTTTGCTGCTGTTGCAGGATTAGCGGTGATTCATCCGGTATATGTTCAGACATTCGGGAAAAAGGGGAGACTGAGGCAGGCATTTGGGGTCAGTCTGTCGTCTTCTCTGGCTACCCTTCCAATCTGTGTATTCTATTATTATCAGTTTCCGTTATATGGAATACTTTTAAATCTTCTGGTTGTGCCGTTAGTTTCCTGCTTGTTGATGTCGGCACTTGTAACAGCAGGATGTGGCATTATTTCTATAAAGGCGGCAGAGCTTGCCGGGATACCGGCACATTTTATTCTGATATTGTATGAAAGACTGTGCGGTCTGTCCGAGAAGATTCCATTTAGCAGTATAAATGTAGGGCATATCACTGTTCGAATGGTTCTCGTTTATTATTTGGGACTTGGAGTGGTTCTTTTTATCTTGAGGTGTTATGCGGGAGAGAAGAATTCCTCTCAGAGTATGGATGAGAACAATTCGGCGGGCGAAGAAGTTAATAAGTCGATAAGAAATAATTTGGCAGGCAGAAAGTTGGAAAAGCCAATGACAAACAATCTGTCAGACAAGGACTTAGTAAGACCGTTCAGAAACAAACCATTAGGTGGAGACTTGGCTAAGCCGGTGAGGAAAAAGTCAGGCAGATGTGGCAGATATTTATATGGAATTATACTTGTTATACTGCTGACGGCGTTATATGAATACGCCAATTTTGATCGTTCATTTGTCACTGTATTTCTGGATGTTGGGCAGGGCGATGGAATTCTGATACGGACGGAGCAGGGAACTTCGATATTGATTGATGGAGGATCTACCAGCAACCAGAGAGTTGGGGAATATGTTCTGCTTCCGGCAATCAGGTATTATGGGATGTCGGAGCTTGATTATGTATTTGTGACGCATGGGGATGCCGATCATATATCAGGCATAGAGTATCTGCTGAATGCCGAACATATCGGTGTACGGATACGGAATCTGGTTCTCGCAAAGTATGGAGATAGACAGGGACTTGCAAATATAGAGACATTGGCAAAAGAGAAGAACATCAATGTTATATATATGGAAGCAGGGGATAAGATTCGGGAAAAGCTGAATTCGGATATGGCAGGTTTGACTTTGGAATGTCTTTATCCATCCGAGAGAACTTTGGAAGCTAAACAGGTGGTTAAGCGAGAATCTGATAGTATAGCGGAAGCCAAACAGGTGGCTGAACGAGAAGCTTCTGGTATAACGGATGATAAGAAGATAGCAATTGGGTTGGGTAATGAAATTACAGAAAATGTTCCGGGAGATGAGGTTACAGGATCCGGTCCGGATGCGAATGATCTGTCTATAGTTCTTCTTGCGAAATATGATGGCAGAAAAATCTTGTTTACAGGAGATGCCGGAAGTATGGTAGAGAAAAGATTGATTTTAGAAAAAAATCTCCTGTTGTCAGAGACAGATGTCTTAAAGGTGGGGCATCACGGCTCGCGTTCCGCATCGTCCGAAGTTTTCCTTCAGACGATAAAACCGCAATATGCCATTATCAGCTGTGGCAAAAAGAACCATTACGGACATCCACATGAAGAAACTCTGATGCAGCTTCAGACTATTGGCGCAAGGGTTTACCGCACCGATCAATGCGGTGCAATAATTTTACACATACAATCAGGAAAAATTATGCTTCATGGGTATGGATAAAGAAAATTAGACAATATACCCCAAACAGGATGAGCAGAAGGGTATAAAAAGTGGGAAAATAGCCTGATACCATGGGAGAAGTGCTCTCAAGGGGTATTAACAAATAAAAATGGAAATTATACCAATAAAAATTTGCAGAAAAAGAACATAAAAGAAACGAGGAGAATGCGTATGATCAAAGATATGATAATAAAAAGAATTGCTAAATTGAAAAATGAAATACATGAGATTGAGATGTTAGAGAAAACACTTCCGAAAGAAGAATTAATATGTGCCAAAAACGGAAAAGGATATAAGTGGTATTTGAAGAATGCAGGAAAATAAAAACATATTGTAATAATGGAATAATACCATCTATTAATTTAATTATGACATATGAAACCAGTGCTTGTCCTATCGGAATGGAAAGAATAGAGCAAGTGGCAGAATATTATTTCGGATAAATGACACATTTGATATAATGAACGCAAAATTATTTGCTCGCAAGGATGCTGATTTTGCGGAATGCATAGAATGTGCGAAGCACATGATATAATTAGCGTAAAGGGGCAGCAAATCATACTCTACAGTGCGTAGAATCCGCAGAAATTCACCATTTTCTACGCTTTATGGGTATGATGCCGGATGCAGGTATGTAATAATCTGGTCAGAAAGGAGGAAAATATGGATCAGGTCAATATAGGAAGGTTTATTGCAGCGGAAAGAAAAAGAAAAGGTTGTACACAGAAGCAGCTTGCAGAAAAACTGAATATCAGTGATAAAACCATTTCCAAATGGGAATGTGGAAAGGGATTCCCGGAAGTGTCTCTATTATTACCTTTATGTAAGGAACTGGACATTACGGTAAATGAACTGTTGTCTGGTGCAAGAGTGTCTGAGGAAGAATATCAAAAGAAAGCGGAGGAAAATATGGTGAATATGATTAAAGAAAGAGAAGAAAACAAGAAGAAATTAATTCCTACAGTTATAACGGGGATAATTGCAACGATATCATTTATTACATTGATCATGGTTGTTGCAGTGTATACAGAGGTGATCGCAGTACCGGTTAAGATATTACTGATAGTGATCGCATGTGTTATATTTGGTTGTGGACTTATGGTTGCGATGGAAGGTGAGCGCACCATCGGTTATTACAAATGCCGTCATTGCAATGAGCTGTTTGTTCCGACCTTTGGTGCATATACAATGGGATTGCATATGATTTCAACCAGATATTTGAAATGCCCAAAATGCGGAACAAAAACCTGGTGTAAAAAAGTTCTGGCAAAAGAAAATAGAAACATAATGTAAAAAAGTTCTGGCAAAAGAAAATAGAAACATGATGTAAAAAAGTTCCGGTAAAAGATAAGTAATTTCTGTTATAGAAAACAACCTGTCTTTTGCCGGAACGATGAAGATTCAAAACCTAAATATGAAAAATATTAATTAAAAATACCATTGCCAGTCCATAGTAGGTGATCACGGCCACCAGATCATTGACTGTAGTAATGAGTGGACCGGAAGCAACCGCAGGATCAATATGGATCTTGTGGAAGAACATAGGAATAATGGTTCCGACAAAGCTTGAGATTACCATTGCAACGATCAGCGAGATGCCGACACAGCCAGAGATCAGGAATGCGGATACCCACACATATTTCTTGAAATAATGGATATAAATTCCTAAAAACAGGAGTGCCATGATTCCAAGGCTTGCACCATTTAAGAAGCCGATCTTCATTTCTTTAATAAGAAGGGAAAGCTTCTTTTTTGTACTCAAATCTTCGTCCATAAGCACACGGATCGTAACGGCGAGGGACTGTGTGCCAACATTTCCGGCCATATCAAGGACAAGGGACTGGAAGCAGATCACGATCGGAAGCACTGCAACAACAGATTCAAACATTCCTACCACAGAGGATACAGCCATACCAAGAAACAGAAGGATGATGAGCCATGGCAGACGTTTTTTCATGCTGGTAAAGGTTGGCTCATTCAGATCTTCTTCGGATGTAAGACCGGCGAGCTTGGCATAGTCATCACTCATGGCATTATCAACCAGCTCTACAATGTCGTTTGCAGTCAGGATGCCGGCGAGGGTTCCGTTTTCAGATAAAACAGGGATGGAGTCTTCTTCATAATCGGTAAGGTCATCGATACAGTCTGCAATCTTCATATGTTCATAGACAGACGGATAGGAGCGGCTGATGATATTTGACAAAGACTCATTTTCCCGTGCGATGATCAGATCCTTCAGATCGATAGCACCGGAAAACTGGCCATTTGTATCAGTGGTATAGATCGTCGAGATATTGTCGTGTTCTCCTGCCTGCCGAACCAGTGCACTCATAGCTTCACGGATGGACAGTGTGTCCGGAATACAGATATAATTGTTCGTCATGCAGCTTCCGATTTCATCATCCTCATAAGAAAGCAGCTTCTTTACATCTCTCCGGGAATCATCATCCAACCGGGCAACCATTTCCTGCTGTTGCTCATCGGAAAATTCATCCAGAATATCCAGAGCATCATCTGCATCCATATCGGATATGACTCTTGCGGCTTTATCAAGTGACAGTTCATCCAGATATGGCTTGGCATCATCCAGATAGGAGAAAATCTCTGCAAGCCGTGGGATATCGATCATAGTGTACAGGCGCATTCGTTCTGTTTCACTCAGTTTTGTGATTGCTTCGGCGATATCCTTGTCATGATAGTTAGACAAATGCCTTTGCAGCGTCTGTGCATTCTTTGCATTACGAATGATCTTTACAAGTTCTGTTACATAATCTCTTTTAAATACTGTGATTTTTTTCATTGTGACCTCCTTCTTGCCCGTTTTAGGCATAAAAATACATCGTCTCAGTGTGAAGACCGGATGGTCAGGATCGTCTGATGCGATGTATGAAAAGGCACACAACAATATAAGATGAGGTTATTGGATCTTCATAGACAGCCACATCCATTGATGCTTTGTTATCACAGCACCGCATATTTTACTTCGTCCAATACGATCGCAACTATCCATGAAAATTCACCTCCATTTGAAAATAGAATTTGGGAATTTGATATTTATCAAAACCTTTGAAACTATAACAGAATAAACTCGGATTGGCAACCCATAAAAACATATATGGGAAAATTTTAATAATTGTGTTATATTTTTTAGGAAAATATAAAATACAGGAGGAAATCGGAAATGCAGATAGAACATGTTGCTATGTATGTAGAAGATCTGGAAAAGACAAAAGATTTTTTTATAAAGTATTTCGATGCAAAAGCCGGTGAGCGTTATTATAATCCACAAACAGAGTTTCAGTCTTATTTTTTAAGCTTTGATGATGGAGCAAGACTTGAGATCATGCAAAAGCCAAGGGTGTCAAATCTGAGAAAGGAACTGGCAAGGATCGGTCTTATTCATGTGGCTTTTTCGGTTGGAAGCAGAGAGAAAGTCGATGAACTTACCAGGAGACTTCAGGAGGACGGATATAAAGTCATCAGTGGACCGCGGGTGACGGGAGACGGATATTATGAGAGCTGCATTTTTGATGTAGAGGATAACCAGATCGAGATTACGGTTTAAGGGAAAAAAGACCGGTAACAAAGGCATTTGGAATATGGCGCGATCATCTGTATTACGGAAGAATATCATAGACAGGTGTTGAAAATAAAAATGGTATTTGGCATAATGTACTGGAGCAGGAAGGAAAGGAGACATAGCTATGGCAGCAGGAAAAAAGCAGAGCGATAAGGATGCAATGGCGGTTATAAATGAGCATATAAAAAACGAAAGCTATGCTCCGCTATATCTGTTATATGGGGACGAAACATATCTCGTGAACCAGTACAGAGATAAATTGCTTTCGGCGGTAACAGACCGTGACGATAATATGAACTTTGCAAAGTTTGCAGGCGAGAAGACAGATCCGATGGAGATCATAGGCTTCTGTGAAACAATGCCGTTCTTCGCTGACCGGCGGGTGGTGCTGGCAGAAGGGACCGGATTGTTTAAAAAGAGCTGTGAGGAATTTGCCGAGCGGATCAAAGAACTGCCGGACACCTCGTTGATTCTGTTTGTTGAGTCAGAAGTTGATAAGAGAAATAAATTATATAAAACCGTTGATAAGATGGGAGAAGCCTTGTGCTTTGAAACTCCAAACGAGAAGACTCTGGCTGTATGGGTTAAAGGAATGTTCAAAGGCGAAGGAAAACAGATAACTGATGATGCGATCCGTTCGCTGATCGAGCATACCGGATCGAATATGAATTCGATTAAGAATGAGATTGATAAACTGATAAGCTATATAGCGGACAGGGAGACTGTAACAGCATCCGATGTTGAGAATCTCTGCGTGGGGAATTCGGAAGGACATATCTTTGAGATGATTGATGCAATCTCCACAAAACAGCAGGATCGAGCGATCCATCTGTACCATGAGCTGCTTGAGAACCGGGAACCGGCGATGCGGATCCTGTTTTTGATAGCGAGACAGTATGATCTGTTGTTAAAGACTAAGATGTGTCTTGCGGAGAATAAGAATTATGCAGATACGGCATCTGTACTTGGGGTTCCGTCCTGGTCGGTGAAGAAATATGCGGAACAGTGCCGGAATTATTCGGAACAGGAATTAAAGAAGATCATGGAAGCCTGCCAGGATACAGACTACAAATTAAAGACCAGCCAGGCATCAGATGTGGTGGCGGTGGAAGTGTTGTTGATATCATTGAGCCGGTAGCCGGAGCTACACGAACATCGTTATATCATTGTATACCACAGGTATTATTATAGTCTGGAGACTGGATTATTACAAAAAAACAGAACCTCAAGGGTTCTGTTTTTTTTGACGGTTTTGATTATATATGTGCAGCCTTACATATGTAATCAATTATAAAAATATATATGAGTCAGATTAAGCCATCTTGTTGACAGCAGCTGTAAGACGTGATACTTTACGAGAAGCATTGTTCTTGTGGTAAACGCCCTTTGAAGCAGCCTTGTCGATCTCTGAGATAGCAACCAGAAGATTTGCCTGAGCAGCTTCTTTGTCACCGGCAGCGATAGCAGCTTCTACCTTTTTGATAACTGTCTTAACCTTAGACTTGATCATCTTGTTTCTTAAAGTCTTCTTGTCAATTACTTCAATTCTTTTCTTTGCAGATTTGATGTTAGCCAAAATTCTCTACCTCCATTTAAAATATAGATTATAATAAGGTTTTTACATTAAAACCGGACACGGACAATTCAATGTAAACATACTCATCAATATTAGTATAGAGAGATTTATTTGTCAAGGGGCGAAGTGAAAATATTTCCATTTCTGAAAAATAAGATCGGATCTTATTCGGATCAATTTAGTTCCTATACTTATTTCTATATTATTTCGTCCTATTTCTGGTACTTGTTGGCTTGTATGGAAAGGGAGGACATGGTATACTGTCTCTATTAATGCGTTATATATTATTACATACCAGGAGGTAAGAAAATGTTTGGATTTGATGAAATTACAAAAGTGGATCCGGAAGTTGCGGCAGCAATGACGGATGAACTGAACAGACAGAATAACAATCTGGAGCTGATCGCATCAGAGAATATCGTATCAAAGGCAGTTATGGCAGCTATGGGAAGCCATCTGACAAACAAATATGCGGAAGGTTATCCCGGAAAAAGATATTATGGTGGATGCCAGTATGTAGACGTAGTGGAAGATCTTGCCAGAGAGCGTGCAAAAGAATTATTTGGATGTGAATATGTAAATGTTCAGCCACATTCCGGAGCACAGGCCAATATGGCAGTATTTTTCGCTATTTTAAATCCCGGCGATACGTTTATGGGAATGAATCTGGATCACGGCGGACATTTGACACATGGTTCACCTGTAAATATGTCCGGTAAATATTTCCACTGTGTACCTTATGGTGTAAATGATGATGGATTTATAGATTATGACAAGGTTCTTGAGATTGCAAAGGAATGCAAGCCAAAGCTGATCGTAGCGGGTGCATCTGCATATGCAAGAGCAATCGATTTCAAGAGATTCCGTGAGATCGCAGATGAGGTTGGAGCATATCTGATGGTAGATATGGCACACATCGCAGGTCTTGTAGCAGCAGGACTTCATATGAGCCCGATTCCATATGCACATGTTACAACAACTACTACACATAAGACACTTCGCGGACCTAGAGGTGGTATGATCATGTGCAGCAACGAGATCAATGAGAAATTCAACTTCAATAAGGCAGTATTCCCTGGTATCCAGGGCGGACCTCTGATGCATGTCATCGCAGGTAAGGCAGTATGTTTAAAGGAAGCATTACAGCCGGAATATAAGGAATATCAGGCACAGGTTGTAAAGAATGCAGCAGCACTTGCATCCGCATTAATGGCAAGAGGCTTCAATATCGTATCCGGTGGAACAGATAACCACCTTATGCTGGTAGATCTTCAGAATCTGGACCGTACCGGTAAAGAAGTAGAGAAGCTTTTGGATGAGGTTCATATCACTGTAAATAAGAACACAGTACCAAATGATCCAAAATCTCCGTTTGTAACAAGCGGTATCCGTATCGGAACACCTGCAGTTACAACCAGAGGGGCAAATGAAGCCGATATGGAGACAATTGCTGAGGCGATCAAGGCAGCAGTGATTGATGATGATAAGGCAAGAGCAGAAGCCCTTGTTAAGAGTATTGTAGAGAAATATCCACTGTATGCATAAGGTTGTTATATGGAAGATTTATTTGACGAGAAGCTGTTAGAAGCGATCCGGCTTGCAGAAGCATTGCAGGATGGACAGTCAGAAGAAAAAGAGTCAGAAGGAAAAAAGACAGAAGTAAAACAGGAAACCGAAAGCAGCCGTCCGGTCAGCCGGCAGGAAGAGCAGGCGGCTGCCCCGGCTCCTCAGACGGGTGAAGAAGCTGTTGATCTGTTGATCAAAGAGATCGTACAGGAAGCGCAGGATGAGATTGCAGCGGAAGGAATCCGAACCGAGGATATAAAAAAGAATTTTTTTCAAAAGAAAGCGGAAAATCAGAACGAAACTTCGGTCAGAGAAAAAACTCAGAATCAAAAAAGAGATATTGAGAAAAGTACAGATGAGGATCTGTATGTACGTGCGCGGGAACATAAGCGAATGGGACCGAAAAAGCTGCGTGATCCGTGGAGTCTGAAGAAGAAAATAATTGTTGGCACATTTGTGGCGATCCTTGTTCTGGTCGGAATACCGACAGCCATTCTGGCTTGGATGATAAATCAGGGAAAGAAACAGCTGACAGCAAATGCAGCATCGGAGATCATCAGTTTTCATGAGGATGGTTCGCATTCTACTGCGGTAACCTATAATGGAAAAAATTATGTATATAATAAAGACATTATATCGATCCTTGTATTTGGCGTAGATAACAGTGAGTATCAGGCACCAAAAGAGGATTCTTCCGGTGACTTGAATCTGTATGGGGAAGAGACAACGGAAGAAACCGATACCAGAGACAGGGATGATGAATTGACATATTCCGATGCAAATGGATCGGAATATGTACGATATGGTGGAAGGGTTGATATGTGTTTCCTGTTTGTATTTAATAAAAAGACAGGAAAACTGGATGTGATCGATATTAACCGGGACAGCATGACTGATGTCGATATCTGTACAACGAAGGGCGAGGTCGCGCTGACTGATACGATGCAGGTGGGGCTTGCCTATGGATATGCAGATGGCGGGACGATAAGCTGTCAGAATTTCACAAAGACGATTTCAGAGATGCTCTACGATCTTCCGATCCATGGTTATATCGCACTTGATATGGAAGGGATTGCGGATATCAATGACGCGGTAAAAGGTGTTACCTTATATGCCAAAGATACGGTGAGTGAAAATGTATTTGCCAAGGATACAGTGACGCTTGAAGATGAGGATGCATATAAGTATGTAGAGAAGATGGCGACCAGAGTGGAGACTCTTGGGAAACATGCAAACCGGATGGCAAGACAGGAACAGTATCTTACTTTATGGCTTGAGCGTTTCCTGCAGCTTTATGGAGATAGCAGGAAAGAAGCAAAGCTTGTATATGAAGCGGCAAAACCATATATGCAGACAAATCTGGATCGGAATGATATCCTGTATTTATATTACCGGATGCATGGTATCGATCTGAATGTGGCGGAGTCGGATGTGATAGATCTTCCGGGTAGATACGAGAGAAATACATATTTTGATGAATACAAACTGGATCAGGAAGCGTTGGTTGATTTATTGATCCGGGTATTTTATACAGAAAAAGAATAATTTGTAAAAATGTTCCAAATGCGGATTGAAGCAAGATCAGAAAAATGGTAAAATTGACCTAGATTTTGCGGGCTTTCCGTATTTGGAATTTTTATTTTACAGGGCGGTCTGCTCCGCAGACAAACGAAGACATGGAGGGTTGCATAATATGAAAAAATGTGTAAGATTCGTAACGGCGTGGCTGCTAACCATTGTAATGGTAGCAGTGACAGTATTCCAGTGGGGAGGGCTGGCGGCAGGTGCCGGAGGAACCGTACAGGCGGCAGACCTGATCGATCTGAGTGATGAAGACACGAATAACGTAAAAATTAATCTGACAAATAGCACAGGGAACTTCCGGTATACAGGTTCTCCGATTGAACCGGAAATTTCTGTTACCGTGAATGGACAGACGATCAGCCCGAATTGTTATACGGTTGAATATAAGGATAATGTAGAGCTTCGAAAGGGAACAGAATCAGCTGAGATCTGGATCTATGGTATTGAGAGTCGGGGATATACAGGTTCTCAGTATGCATATTTTCATATTATAGAGGGCAATATTTCAAAAGCTGACGTTGCTTTTAAAGGTGATGCATATTATAACAGTACAGGATCGATCCTGTATGTGCCATATGTAAAACCGGGAGTAATGAATCCACTTATTGATAAAGTATCCTATGGAGGAAAAAAGTTAACTGAAAATAAGGATTATACATTGACAAAGGGAAACGCATTAAAAGGAGTTGGAGGAAGTGGCAATCTTGTTATTACAGGAAAATCAGGCTCTAACTGGTCATCGGCTTCTTCTTACAGTAAGAAAATACCTTGGCAGGTAGTAAAGGCAGATATTGCGTCCGAGAATATCACCATGGAATATACAAATTGTACCTATGATGGAACAGCAAAGGCACCAAAGATTACAATAGAGGATTCCAGATTCAGAACATATTATCCAACAGCAACAGTTGATGGAACATTGGAAGAGGGTACAGATTATACAGTTACATATGGCGATGCAGCTCATGATAATATACAGCCGGGAACCGTGAAAGTAGTGATCACAGGAAAAGGTAATTATTCTGGTTCGGTTGAGAAAGAATTTACGATCAGTGATGCCGGAAAGAATCAGGATATTTCCCAGGCGGATATCAAAGTATCGGATGCAACTTATACCGGTGCAGCGGTGACTCCGGATGTAAAAGTTGTCTATGCCGGTACGACATTGAAAAAGGATAAGGATTATACGGTTCAATATCGAAATAACATAAATGTTGGTACAATGACTGCAACTGCAGTTATCAGTGGAATGGGTGATTATACAGGCTCGGTAGAAAAGAACTTTACGATCAATAAAAAGGATTTGAGTGATCCGACCATTAAGGTTACAGCAAGTGATGTGACATATGCATATGGTTCTAATGTTTCATCACCTGTAATTACTGTTACAGATACAGCATCGGGAAAAGAATTAACTGGTGGAACATATGGTACAGATTATACGATCAGTTATCCTACACGTCCTACAGAAGTTGGAGACAATTATTCATTTACGATCACAGCAAAGGCAGCTTCTAATTATACAGGAACTGCAACAGGTACATATCGGGTGCTGCCACTTGATGTGTCACAGTCCGCACAGGTGACATTGGCACAAACGGAATATGAGTATAATGGTGAGGCGTTTAAGCCTGCTGTAACAGCTGTAGTTGTAAATGGAATAACCTTGGAAACCAGAAAAGATTATGCAGTAGATTATAAGGATAATATAGATGCTGGTGATAAGGCTAAAGTTATTGTTACATTTAAAGGAAATTATACAGGAAGTGTGACATCATACTTTACGATCACATCACCACTTCCAAATGTTAAAGATGCGTCTCTTACAATAGCGGATCAGACATATACAGGAAAACAGATCACTCCGGATGTAAGTACGATAACGATAGCAGGTCAGACCTTTACAAAGGGTAAGGATTATACCGTTACTTACGGGGAGAACAAGAATGTTGGTTATGGTCAGATCACATTGACAGGAAATAAACAGACCTGTGCAGGAACCCGTTTGATTGAGTTCAAGATCAATGCAGCGAATATTAATCGGGTTTGTACCGTGAAAGGTCTGGTATCCGGTCAGAAATTCGCATATACCGGTTCGGCGATCATACCAAAGATATCTGTAATTTACGGAAACATTACTCTGGTTGAGAATGAAGATTATACGATCCAGTATAGTTCATCGAATCCGGTAAAAGCGGGATCGTACGTTGTGGTGATCACTGGTAAAGGTAATTATACAGATCATATAGACCTGTTGTATATGATCACTTCCGTTTCTATTGATAGTGCAACCGTTAAATATGCAGAATATGATAATATCTATAATGGATCTGCAAAAAAGCCTAAGGTTACAAGCATTGTAACGGAAGATGGAACAACAATAACTGATCTGAATGCTTTTGATGTTACATATACAAATAATGTAGATGCAGGAACAGCTACGATTACAGTAAAACCAAAGAGTACAAATAGTAATTATACAGGAACTGCAAGTACAACCTTTACGATCAAGAAAGCAACCCTTTCAAATGACACCTGTACGATCAGTACTGTTTCGAATCAGACATTTACCGAAAACGAGATCAAGCCGGAACCGACACTGACAATTGCCGGAAGAACACTTGTAAAAGGAACTGACTATACGGCAGATTATACAGATAACATAAATGTCGGAACAGCGACGATCCGGTTTACAGGAACAGGCAACTATACAGGTAATGCAGTAAAGACATTTAATATCGTAAGTAAGAGTATTGCAGGAGCCAAGGTAACAGTTCCGTCACAGACATATACCGGTTCAGCACTTGCACCGTCAGCTGATCAGGTAACTGTTGTATTAGATGGCAAGACACTGGATTCAAAGTATTATACAGTTAAGTATACAAATAATACGAAGGCGGGAACAGCTACAGCAACGGTAACAGGTAAAAACGGATATAGTGATTTGGCATCAGGAGATTTCACGATCGAGAAAGCAACGATTGATAGTTGTACCGCCGAATATTCCGGAAAAATGATGTGGAATAACGGACAGGCAATTTCGCCGGAGATCACTTTGAAACTCGGCAATTACACCCTTGTAAAAGGAACCGATTACACAGTTACTTATAATAACAATCAGAATGAAACCACAAAAGCGGAGATTAATGTAACAGGTACAGGCAATTTCACAGGAACTAAGACCTATTACTTTGAGATCACAAGGAACAGAACAGATATTAATGACAGTTCCATTAAGGTTAATGCATCAGATCTGGAATATGATGGTGGAAAGGAAGTAACACCGGTCATAACAGTGACACAGAACGGAAAGCTTCTGGCAGAAGGAGAATCTTATGATGTAACTGTGACAAATAAGACCAATGGCTATGAAGTCGGTTCAGTAATTACTGTGAAGCTCACAGGTAAAGATGCATTTGCAGGAACAAGAGAAGCGACATTCAAGATCACGGCAGTTGACCTTACAGGAGCAGCAGTAGAACTGGAGAATGAGACATTTGAGTATACAGGAGATGTGGTCGTTCCTGTTGTGAAGATGATCACGACAAAGTCAGGAAAGAAGATCACAGATCTGTCTGAACTGAAGGTACAGCCTTCTTATAACACAAATGCAGGTACAGCAACGGTAACGATCACAGGCAAAACAAATAATTATACAGGAAGTACAACAAAGACATTTGAGATTCAGAAGAAGTCAATTGCGGCAGCAGATATTATCTGCGAAGTGAAAGATGCAACCTATAAAGAATCTCAGATACAGCCGAAGACATCAGATGAAATTAAGGTAACCAGAAATGGTAAGAAACTTAGTTTATGGACTGATTATAAGATTGTGTCCTATGGAGAGAATATCAATGCCGGCAAGGATGCCGGATCAATAGTCATCGAAGGTGTGAATAATTATACCGGCCAGAAGACAGTATACTTTACGATCAACCCGCAGAGTATAGCCGGAGCAACAGTAAATGTTAATCGTTCTTATACCTATAATGGAAAGGCATGGGAGCCGCAGGCATCTGATCTTACAGTCAGCGTAAATGGCAGACAGTTAGGTTCAGGCGATTACACGATCACAGGCTATGATAAGAACACAGATGCAGGTACAGCCACAGTTACAGTTGCAGGTGTTGATAACTACACCGGAACAATGACAGGCAATTTCACGATTGCGGCTAAGAACTTACAGGATAGCAGCATTGATGTGAGATGTGCCTCAAAGGTATCCTATGAGGATGGTAAGGCGTGTACACCTACAGTCAGAATTAAAGACGGAGATAAAGACCTGACTGAAAATGTAGATTATACTGTTACATACGAGAATAATACAGCTGTAACAACGGAATATTCAAAGGCAAAAGCTATTGCCAAAGGTATGGGTAACTATACAGGTCAGGTTACCAAAGAGTTTGAGATCAGTAAGGACATTATTAATATTACCGGTGCCACAGTAACGGTAAATAAGACATTTGTATATAACGGAAATGCACAGACACCGGAAAAGACGGATATCACTGTAAAATTAGCAGATGGAACGGTACTTGATAATACGTCATATACAATTGTAGCAGTAAAGGATAATGTAGGTGCGGGTACGGCTACGATAACCGTAGAAGGCTGTGGAGATTACTCAGGTACGGCATCAGGAACCTACATGATCTCACCAAAGAATATCACAGAATGTCAGGTACATTATTCTTCAAGTGTTGATTACACCAGTGCAGAATGTAAACCGGGAGTAACTGTAATGGATGGAGAAGCTGTAGAACTTACAAAGGATAAGGACTATACAGTTTCTTACAGCAATAATACAAATCCTGGAACAGCTACGATCACGATAAAAGGTCAGGGCAATTATACCGGAACCTACACCGGAAGCTTTACGATTGTAAAGAATAATGATCCAACACCGGAGAAGATCAATCTGTCATCCGCTGTGATAACAGTTGCAGATCAGACCTATACCGGACAGGCATTGATACCAAGTATAACAGTAGTGTTAAACGGAGCGGTTCTTCCGGCATCAGCTTATACCGTAGCATATGTCAATAATGTAAATGTTGGAACGGCAACTGTTACGGTTACAGGTCAGGGTAATTATGTTGGAAGCGCTTCGGCGACATTTACGATCAAGGCAGCAGCAAAGCCTGTTGCACCTACTGTAACAAAGCCGGGTAAGGTAAAGGGAATCAGTGTAAAGAGTGTAAAGACAACATCTGCAACCCTGAAATGGAAGAAGGTATCAGGCGCATCCGGTTATATGATTTACAGGAAGAATTCATCAACCGGAAAGTCGAAGCTTGTGAAGACTGTAAGTTCAAAAACAGTTTCTTATAAAGCAACAAAGCTGAAATCAGCAACCAAGTATACATACACGATCTATGCTTACAAATTGTCAGGCAAGACCAAGATCAAAGGCTCCGGCACAGCATACACATTTGTTACAAAACCGGGTGCTGTTAAGAAGACAAAGGCAGTATCCAAGAAATCAAAGACATGCGTAGTAAGCTGGAAGAAGACAAAGGGAGCCGATGGTTATGAAGTCTATATGGCTACATCCAAGAAAGGCAAATATAAGAAGATCGGTCAGACCAAGAAAGTAACACTTACCAAAAAGAAATTAAAGAAGGGTAAGACCTGTTATTTCAAAGTCAGAGCGTATAAGACATATAAGGGTAAGAAAACGTATGGTGCTTATACAAAGGTTATAAAAGCAAAGATTAAATAGATGAAAGCATTATAAAAACTCCATCTACAGCGGATCATATTCAGAGAGAATAAGGGCTGCTGTGGATGGAGTTTTATTTATGATTATTTGATAAGTCGTATCGCTTATCGTTATGACTACAGATATTGGTTGTGTAAGATGTTTTTTATATAGGGCATTGCCGGATAACTGTCCGCCTGTTCCCGCAAAAAGGAAATGATATCCTTATAAGGAAAGATTTTTGTCATGCAAGTATCATCAGGTGAGATCCTTGTATCAGAGCCGGTGACTTGATCTCCGGAACTGGCAGCCTGATCTTCAGACACGATTGCCTCCGCGGTTCCGACATATGCCGATAAACTTGTTTTTATCATTCCGGCATCTTCGGGTATACATTCTTTGATATGTATATCTTCCGCCCGGTATGATACATGATCTGGGACAAATGGATGAAACTGTCTGTTCAGAACAGGATTGATCCGGTCATACTCGCCATAGAACCATTTGTCAGAGAAGAAGTCCGCAAGCGGGATTCGTGCCTCCTGCCCTTTGAGAAGCCTTACAAATAAGGGATGCCTGGTATCGACAGAGGGAGCACCGGATTCATCTTCAAAGACAAAAAAATGCTGCCAGAAATCCGTCACATAACTGGCATCCAGTTGTAAATGAGCAAGAATCCCCAGATCGATAGGAGAAAGCTCCTGATTCCCATACAGAGCATAAACCGCTGTCATGTCCGGATATTTCGTGATATGATATTTCTGGTATAATGGACGAAAATGCGTTCGCTCTTTATCCGATGTGACATCGGGAAGGATGCATCCAAGCATGAATTCTTCTGTAAATGTCTTAGATATATTTATTTGTTTTTTTAAATTATTTAAAATCATTTCGCCTTCTACGAGGTGCATCAAAAATCCTGGCATTGTCTTGACCTTCTTTCTCAGATAATAATAGATAGTTTATAGTAGAGTGTCAAGCACGGAGAAATAAGCTGCACCATTCATTTCCGGTGTTGACGAAATATGGAAAAGGCTTTAAAGTAAACGACAGAAGTACATTTGTTTGAAAAGAGGTGCGGTATATGGGTACAAAGCTTTGCCCAATTTGTGACAGTTCGGTAAATAGTATTAATTTTTGCAAGACATGTAAGCGGTTTGTTACTCCAATCGAGAATAATCATACATTTTATCTGAATGAAAGACGAAGTGATGTAGATTATCAGCGAGATTATAATTTTGACGGAGATGTCTATGATTATAGTGCGGATAAGATGGAGGTAGAAGATACTGTATCTGATTGCCATGATGAATTTGAATTCGACAGGGATGAGCAAAAGGATTTTCATGATGGATTCGGATCTGATCATAATGAAGATTACAACCGGAAGGAGAAACAGAAAGCATATTCTGACATACAGAACGGACAGGCAAAGTCGACAGAGGGAGAATGGAAATCCTGGCAGAATCGTGCACCGGGAACTTCATATAATACAGGAAATAAGAAAAAGAAAGCATCTGCGCTTGCTATTATCGGTGTCATTATTGGTTTATGCTGCGAATTTTTACCGGTCATATTTGATCATATAAAGGATGATTCGTATGAGGCAGATACAGAAGAAGAGTATATAGAAGATGATACTTATATGGATCAGGATACGGAATGGGACAACGAAGACATAGATGATGCTTCACTTGTTGCTCCGGACGGCTATATGTATTATACTTCTCCCGGAGAAAAACAGGGAACAGAAGGTAATTATTACACGGCACTTTCAGCAGAAGAAGTGTCAGAGGATGGCGGGGAATGTACTCTGGTTGGTCATTATGATGGCACAGCCATGGCGGATTTTGAATCTGATATGCTTGCAGGCGCGCAGAATATGGGAATCGATCTGCAGGCGGATGAGTATGGCAGATATCTTGGACTCTATAAGTATGACGATGGAAATACCTGCTATGAGAAAAAAGATTCATTTTATGCAGATATGGGATTCCTTCGTGTTGCGGTCTATGGAGATTATAACTCTGACAGAATTCATTCATTGATGATCGCACAGAAGATTCAGGATGACAATGATTATTACCGTATGGATGATATATATACGATAATTGCAAATGCTCTTGATGAACCGGATCTGGAATCCGGAAGTGGTTACGATTCTATTATAGCAGGGCTCCATACTTTGCGTGATGCGACGGATACATCAGATGAAACGGGAAATAATTATACAGAAGTACATATTGGAGAATGGGAGATATCGGTTTCACGTCTGGGAGGCTATCTGTACGTTGATATGTATGTAGAGCAATAAAAAGGTTAAATCTTCATGAACAAAAATGCTATTATATTGCAAGCAAAAAAGAATATGTCTATAATGAATGCGAAATTATCAGAAATACATACAAAAGAAAGATACAGTATAAGAACTGTATAAAAGGAGGTTCCGATTGGACAATAATTTACCGGAAAACAGTAACAATAATAACAACAGCAATAATAACAATAATAATGGAAATAAAGGGAAAAACAACCGCTCGATCATTGTGATCCTGGTTATTTCCATTTTACTGACATTTTTATTCTGGCGCGTATTTGACCGGGTGTCATCCGGCAGAGAAGAGGAAGTCACATATGGTCAGTTTATCGAGATGTTGGATAAGGGCGGGGTTGGTTCTGTAAAGATCTACGGAAGCAAGATCGTATTTGAAAATAATGCTGATGATAAGCTGATCAGTAAGACCAAATATACAGCAACCAGAATATCGGATGACAGTCTGGCAGAGAAGCTTCGTCAGGCAAAGACCAAATATGGAACAGAATATGAAGGTGTAGATGAGAGTGGAAGTGCTATGGTCGGTACGATCATTTCTTATATCGTGATGATCGTTGCATTCTATCTGCTGTTGTCGATGATCATGAAACGAAGCGGCGGCGTAGGCAGAGCCAATGCGAAGATCTACGTTGAGAAGAAGACGGGCGTTACCTTTGCGGATGTAGCCGGTGAGGAAGAAGCAAAAGAGTCTCTGACAGAGATGGTTGATTTCCTTCACAATCCAAAGAAATATCTGGATATCGGTGCGAAGCTGCCGAAGGGTGCGCTGCTTGTCGGCCCTCCGGGAACCGGTAAGACCCTGCTTGCAAAAGCTGTGGCAGGTGAAGCAAATGTACCATTCTTCTCTATGTCCGGTTCCAGCTTTGTAGAGATGTATGTCGGTGTGGGTGCTTCCCGTGTCAGAGATCTGTTCAAACAGGCGACACAGATGGCACCATGTATTATATTTATCGATGAGATCGATGCGATCGGAAGAAGCAGAGATTCCAGACATGGCGGAGATTCCGAACGGGAGCAGACCTTGAATCAGCTTCTTGCGGAGATGGATGGCTTTGATACATCAAAGGGTATTGTAATCCTTGCAGCAACGAATCGCCCGGAGGTACTTGATAAGGCACTTCTTCGTCCGGGCCGATTTGACCGCAGAGTTATCGTAGAGAAGCCGGATCTGAAGGGAAGAATCGATACACTGAAGGTTCATTCCAAGAATGTCAAGATGGATGAAACTGTTGATCTTCATGAACTGGCACTTGCAACTTCAGGTGCAGTTGGTGCGGATCTTGCAAATATCATAAACGAGGGAGCACTGGCAGCCGTTCGTGATGGCAGAAGCCTGGTTTCTCAACAGGATCTGATCGGCGCGGTAGAGGTTGTATTTGCCGGCAAAGAGAAAAAGGATCGTCTGCTCAGTAAAGAAGAAAAACAGATCGTTGCTTATCATGAAGTCGGACATGCATTACTTGCTGCAATTCAGAAACACACTGAGCCAATCCAGAGGATTACAATCGTTCCAAGAACAATGGGATCTCTGGGTTATGTATGGCAGGTTCCGGAAGAAGAAAAATATCTGGAATCCAAGAAAGAGCTGGAAGCAGAGCTTATAACCCTGCTTGGCGGACGTGCAGCGGAAGAATTGAAATTCGACTTGGTGACAACAGGAGCATCAAATGATATCGAGAAGGCGACCAAGACAGCCAGAGCCATGATAACCATGTATGGTATGTCAGACAAATTCGGTATGGTGCAGCTTGAATCGGTAGAAGGGCAGTATCTGGACAGAAATCTTGCCCTTCAGTGTTCGGATGAGACCGCTACCAAGATCGATAAAGAGATCCGTGATATGCTGCGAGATTCCTATAATAAAGCAAAAAGACTTTTGTCTGCTCATATGGCAGCCCTGGATTCCATCGCCAGCTTCCTTATAGAACATGAAACGATCACCGGCAAAGAATTCATGTCGATTCTTGCTCAGGTGGAACCACAGAGATAGGTGCAATACCGCACATGGACGGTTATATCACACAACTATTATTCCGCAAGACGCTTGCGCTCTATTTCCACGTAGCGGTGCTAAGTTCTCCGCCTGTGGCGGTTCACTAAGAACCGGCGTGGAAAAAGGCTTGCTACATAACAGTGTGTAATATAACCATCCATGTGCGGTATTTTTGATATTCCCTAAAAACATATACCACCGCATAGTTGCAATATGTTGTGGTAGTTTTAAAAATGCCGTTTTTGGTGTGGCATGTAATACAACTATTATTCCGCAAGACGCTTGCGCTCTATTCCTCGACGTAACGGTACATAAAGTTGCAAAATACGCAACTTAAGTACCGACGCTCGGAAAGGCTTGCTTCATAACAGTGTATTACATGCCACGCCAAAAACGGCATTACTAAAATTAAAATTGAAGTTGGTCGAGGTTTTTGCCGTAGGCAGGGAGGAAGTCGGACAGGAAATGGGTAACTTCCGGAAGGTCGGCAGCAAGCTTGTCGACAGCAGCCTTTGTGGATTCATAGGCACTGGAAAATTCCGGATTGCCGACAGAAGTTTCTTCCATACATTTGATAAGAGCGGACAGCTTATCCGCGGCCTTTACAAGCTTCCAGATATATTCATCCCCGGACTGACGAAAGAAGAGCGGTTCATACTGTGGTTTCATCTCATCCGGCAGTTTGTTTAACAGCTTATAGCAGGCTGTTTTCTCGATCATTTTAAATGATTCCTTGATGTCATCATTATAATACTTGACTGGAGTCGGCATATCACCGGTTATGATCTCTGAAGCGTCATGGTATAGCCCGATCAGAGCAGCCCGTTCCGCATTCAGATCCTTTTCGTAGTAAGTATTGCCGATCACGGCAAGGGCATGAGCGATAATACTGACTTCCAGACTGTGTTCACACAGATTTTCTTCCCTTGTATTCCGCATCAACGCCCAGCGGTCAATGTATTTCATTCTCGAAATCATAGCAAAAAAATTATATTCCATCTTTCAATCTCCTTGTTGTATGTATGCAGATATTTGCAAAGATATATACCCGCTACACCTTGTTTGAACTAAAAACCGCCCACAGTCTGGAATATTGCATACTGTTATGCAGCAAGCCTTTCCGAGCGTCGGTACTTAAGCTGCGTCTTTTGCAGCTTTATGTACCGCTACGTTGAGGAACAGAGCGAAAGCGTCTTGCGGAATAATAGCTATGCAATATGACAGACCTAGACCTCTGGTGGCTTTTTCGTTCTAATACAACTGGGTAAATATCTGCATACAGATTATCTTATTCCTTGTGGAAAAATTCGTACACCATTTCGGCGGCATTCCGGTTCATGGATGGCACCTGCATCAGTTCATCGACGGATGCCTCCCGGATCTTTGCGATATCCTTGAAATAGCCCATCAGATCCTTTCGTCTGGCAGGGCCGATGCCCGGTATATCCTCAAGGATCGAATGTACCTGAGATTTGCTTCTGAGGCTTCTGTGATATTCGATGGCAAAACGGTGGGCTTCATCCTGCAAACGGGTGACCATGTCAAATGCCTGAGTATTTTTCGGAAATTCCACTTCTTTATTGTTAAAATACAGACCTCTGGTTCTGTGGTAGTCATCCTTTACCATGCCGCAGACCGGAATGTTCAGATGCAGCTCGTTAAGAACCTCCAGAGCAATGTTGACCTGTCCCTTACCACCATCCATCATAAGGATGTCAGGATAGACCTTAAAACGTTCATCGGTAAATCGTCTTGTCAGAACTTCACGCATACTGGCGTAGTCATCCGGTCCGTCGATCGTTCTTAATTTGAATTTGCGGTATTCATTTGGCCTGGCTTTTCCATTTTCAAAGACCACCATTGAAGCAACCGAATGGTAGCCGCTGATGTGCGAGATATCGAAGGCTTCCAGCCGTTTGGCCGACGGAACTCCGATCAGCTCCGCCAGTTCCTTTGCTGCGCCTTCTGTTCGTGCCTGCTCCCGTTTCAGCTTTTCTGTATCCTGTGTCAGAACAAGAAAGGCATTGTCGCGCGCAAGCTTTAACAGCTTGGCTTTGTCACCTTTTTGAGGGGTGAGGATGTGCACAAGATTCCCCCGCCGCTCGCTTAAGTATTGTTCGATCAGCTCCTGCTCATTTACTTCATGCTCCAGAATGATCTCCTTAGGGAGAAATGGAGTAGAAGCGTAATACTGCTTTAAAAATGCAGCCATAATATCTCCATAAGATTCCGACTGCACACCGGTCATATGGAAATGCTCTCTGCCGATCATCTTGCCGTTACGGATGAAGAAGACAGAGATAACGCCCTCGTTCATGTTGTTGGCAGCCATTGCGATCACGTCACGGTCATCGGTTGTTGTGTTGTCAACACGCTGTTTTGATGCGATATGCTTAATGCTTTCGATCAGATCACGAACCTCTGCCGCCTGTTCAAATTCCATGTCGGCTGCAAGCTGTTTCATCTTTTCTTCCAGCTCCTTTACCGTCTGCCGGTGATGCCCGGTCAGAAAATGAATTGCCTGTTCCACCTGCCTGCCGTAGTCCTCTTTTGAGATGTAACCCTGACAGGGAGCCTTGCATTGCCCAATGTGGTAATACAGACATGGACGATCCAACCCTGTTTCCTGCGGTAGCTTTTTGTTGCAGCTACGCAGATGATACAGCTTCTTTAACAGATCAATGGTATCCTTGACGGCACCTGCATTAGTATAAGGACCAAAATATCTGGCATGATCCCGGTGCATCTGATGCGAGAACAGAATACGAGGAAAATCCTCGTTGACTGTGATCTTGATATATGGGTAGCTTTTGTCATCCGTAAGCATGGTATTATAGTGCGGATGGTGTTCCTTAATCAGGTTGCATTCCAGCACCAGCGCTTCAATTTCGGATTCGCAGATGATATATTCAAACCACGCGATGTGGCTGACCATTTTTTCAATTTTAGGTGAGCGTTTATATCCTGCCTGAAAATACTGGTGTACCCGGTTATACAGATCAATGGCTTTGCCGACATAGATGATTTCATCGGTCTTATTATGCATCAGATAGACACCCGGTGTATGAGGCAGTTTTTTTAATTCTTCTTCAAAATTAAACATACTTTGAATTAATTTCCTTTCCGCTGTTTATTCTAAAAACAACAGGTTCACACATAAAAATCAGTATAACACAAGATACAGAAAACAGGTGGCTTTTTTCCTGAAAAAATGAATTGATGAATTGACGATAAATAGGTTGTAGAATATAATGAAACAAGAACTGAAACTAGGGAAAACAGGAGGAGAAGATGGTTTACAGTATAACAGTATCCAAACTCATAGAGAAAATGAATCTGAAGAATTATACACCGGAGATCGATACCGATAAGGTGATGATCCAGGATCCGGGTATGAACCGCCCGGCGGTACAGTTTGGAGGATTCTTTGAACATTTCGATGCAGGACGTATCCAGATATGCGGAAATGTAGAACATGCCTATATCGCAGCAATGCATACAGAGGAAGAAAATATCAAGATCATAAATGAATTTTTTTCGTATAAACCGCCATGTCTGATATTCTGCCGGGATCTCGAACCGTATGAATTTATTATAGAAGCAGGAAAGAAGCATGGAGTGCCTGTCCTTACATCCAGTGCAGTTACATCTGCATTTGTACATGAGGTAGACCGTTGGCTCCATGTAGAATTGGCACCAAGAATATCCGTACATGCCGTACTGGTCGATGTATACGGCGAAGGTGTTCTGATCATGGGCGAGAGTGGCATCGGTAAATCAGAGGCTGCTCTGGAACTGATCAAGAGAGGGCACCGTCTGGTTGCGGATGATGTGGTAGAGATCAAGAAGGTCAGTGATGCTACTCTGGTTGGACGTGCACCGGATATCACCAGACACTTTATCGAGCTTCGTGGTATCGGAATCATTGACGTAAAATCCCTGTTTGGTGTAGAATGTGTAAAGCTAGATCAGAATATCGATCTGGTTATCAATCTGGAAGAGTGGAGCAAGGATACGGAGTATGACCGTTTGGGTCTGGAAGACCAGTATACGGAATTCCTTGGGAATAAAGTCGTAAGTCATAACATCCCGATCCGTCCGGGTAGAAATATCGCGATTATCGTTGAATCTGCCGCGGTCAACCACAGACAGAAGAAGATGGGATACAATGCAGCACAGGAATTATATAACAGAGTGACGCAGAATATCATGAAGGGCAATGCAAATAAGGAGGAGCAGTAGAAAATGGCAAACTATGTATTTGGAGTAGACATCGGAGGAACAACCGTAAAGATCGGTCTGTTTACAATACAGGGCGAGATGGTTGAGAAATGGGAGATCACAACAAGAACAGATGAAGGTGGAAAGTATATTTTAAGCGATATCGCAGCATCTGTTGAAGATAAACTGGCAGAGAAGAAGATCGAGAAGTCTGATGTGGCAGGTGTTGGAATGGGTGTTCCGGGTCCTGTAAAGGCAGATGGAACTGTTATCAAATGTGTAAATCTTGGATGGGGAATCTTCAATGTAGAAGAAGAACTCAGTAAATTATTAGACCTTCCTGTGAAAGCCGGAAATGATGCGAACATGGCAGCCCTCGGCGAGATGTGGCAGGGTGGCGGAAAAGGCCACAAGGATATCGTCATGGTAACACTCGGAACCGGTGTCGGCGGTGGTATTATTTTAAATGGAAAGATGCTCGCAGGAACCAACGGTGCAGGCGGGGAGATTGGACATATCTGTGTAAATGATGACGAGACAGAAGTCTGCGGATGCGGCAACAAGGGCTGTCTTGAGCAGTACACATCAGCAACCGGTATCGTTCGTATGGCAAAGATCATTTTAAATACAACAGACAAGCCATCCAAGCTTCGTCAGATTCAGTATATCTCAGCGAAAGAGATATTTGACGCAGCAAAAGAAGGTGATGAAGTTGCGGCAACACTGGTAGAGAACCATGGAAAGGTTCTTGGAAAAGCACTTGCACAGATTGCCTGTGTAGTAGATCCTGAGATCTTCGTAATCGGTGGCGGTGTATCCAAAGCAGGAGATATACTTATCAATACAACCGCTAAATATTTTGCACAGTATGCTTTCCATGCATGCAGACAGACCAAGTTCGCACTTGCTACACTTGGTAATGATGCAGGTATGTATGGTGGCGCATGTAGTATACTGAACCAGTAAAATGTATTAAGTAAACTATGTGTAAATTACATAAATTGGATTGAAACACCCTGAAATTTCTATACATTTTTAATATTGAATTCTAAAAGCCTTTAATGTATGATATTGTGTGGTAGCGTTCGAGATTTTGAGAAATCAACCGGAACAGCATGCAAAATCTTATATTAAGGGCTTTGTTTTGTCTATCAGGTTTGTAAGATTCCTAAGAGTTCAGAATAAAAACAGGTCAGGAGTTTGTAAGTATATGACATCGTTTTATGAGAGAGCAGCAGCGATCACAGGAGAAAACAGAATAAAAACAAAAGAGCCTTTGAACCGATATACAACTTTTCGGATAGGCGGGGAAGCAGATTTTATGGCAGAACCGGAAAAGCCGGAACAGATCGCAGAGCTTGTAGATCTGTGTAAAGAAGAAAACGTTCCATTTTTTATTATGGGAAACGGAAGCAACTTACTGGTATCGGATAATGGATATCGAGGAATGATCATTCATATAGCAGAGGGAATGTCTCGGATCATGGTAGATGGAACAAAAATCATCGCTCAGGCCGGAGCATCTTTGATCAAAGCAGCAGTAACGGCAAAACAGCATGAACTGACCGGAATGGAATTCGCATCAGGAATACCGGGAAGTGTTGGAGGCGCTGTTTATATGAATGCCGGAGCATATGGAGGAGAGATGAAGCATATTATTTCATCCGTAAAAGTGCTGGATCAAAACGGACAGATTTATGATATTTCAGGTTCGGATATGGAATTTGGTTATCGCCACAGTAAGGCTGAGAAGGATGGTCTGGTTGTATTGGAAGCTGAATTTGAGCTTCAGACAGGAGATGCAGCTCAGATAGATGCAGAGATGAAGCGACTGGCAGAATCCAGAATTTCAAAGCAGCCACTTGAATATCCGTCGGCAGGTTCGACCTTTAAGAGACCGGAGGGATATTTTGCAGGCAAACTGATCATGGATGCAGGACTTCGCGGTTATACTGTAGGAGGAGCCCAGGTATCAGAGAAACATTGTGGTTTTGTGGTGAACAAAGGCGGCGCAACGGCGGCTGACGTCATGCAGTTGGTAAACGATGTAAAGAAAATGGTAAAAGACAGCTCCGGTGTGGATCTGGAGCTTGAGATAAAGACACTGGGGGCATTCTAGGATGAGATTTGTAATTGTAACAGGAATGAGCGGTGCAGGAAAAACAACAGCGATGAAAACGCTGGAAGATGCAGGATATTTCTGCGTAGATAATCTTCCAATCCAGCTTATCAAACGTTTTGCGGAAATTGCATACGATGAACAGATTCAGGTAGATAATGTGGCGATCAGTGTGGACATTCGAAGCGGAAGAGCGTTAAGCCAGTTGAATGCCTGTCTGAATGATATGAAAGAAAATGGTTATCAGTATGAGATCCTCTTTATGGAGTGCTCAGATGAGAAACTGGTAAAACGATTTAAAGAAACAAGAAGAAATCATCCGTTATCTGCTAAGAATGGAAGAATTATAGATGGTATAAAAAAAGAAAGAGAATTGATCAGCTTTATCAAGGATGAAGCGGATTATATTATAGATACAACGAATCTTCTGGTAAGGGAATTTAAATCTGAACTGGATAAAATATTTGTCCAGAATATGGAATATGGGAATTTTATCATTACCATCATGTCATTTGGATTCAAATACGGAATCCCGAGAGACTCCGATATTGTGCAGGATGTGAGATTCCTGCCGAATCCTTATTATGATGAAGAGCTACGTCCGCTTACCGGAAATGATAAAGTGATTCAGGATTATGTCATGAACTGTGAGGAAGGACCGGAATTTCTGGACAAATTCATTGATCTGGTGCAATTTCTGATTCCCAATTATATTAAAGAGGGAAAAAATCAGCTTGTTATCTCGATCGGATGCACCGGTGGCAAACATCGTTCCGTAACGATTGCGAATGAAGTATATAATCGTCTGCAGAAATCCACATACACTGTGAGAATATATCACCGTGATATCGGAAAAGATGCAGTTGTAAAGAAATTATAGAAAAGGAGTGAGGCATATGTCCTTTTCCTCGGAAGTAAAAGCAGAGCTTGCCAAGAATATCAGCAACGCAAGACATTGCAGAATAGCGGAACTTTCAGGAATGATGTCCATGGTGGCAGATGTGTGGTACAGAAATGGTTCACTCTTTAAATTATGTATAACAACAGAACGAAGTATTATAGCAAAGACAATGGCATCACTGATAAAGGTGTTGTTTGACATCCGTATGGAATGTTCGGTGAAAAGAACAGGTAGTAACAGCCGAATCTATCGAATGGTACTGGATCGGCCGGACGAGATCGAACGGATGCTGCAGACTTTGAAGCTTTCCCCGGATTTTAGGATTTCACAGAAGGGTGTGACAAAAGTAAGCTGTCAGGATATGACAGTGAATCGAATGGTAGTACAGCAACAGTGCTGTAAGCGGGCATTTATCAAAGGTGTATTTATGACATCGGGGTCCGTCAGTGATCCTAAAAAAGGATATCATCTGGAGATTGTCTGTGATAATGAAGACCGGGCGGGAATGATTGAGAAGATTATGGCGGAGCTTGATATCGAGAGTCGTATTATTGCCAGAAAAAAATACAGTGTCTGTTATATAAAAGATGGAACCATGATCGTTGATGTGTTAAATATCATGGGTGCTCACATTTCTCTGATGAATATGGAGAATGTGAGAATATTGAAAGATATCAGTAATAATGTTAATCGCAGGGTAAACTGTGAAGCCGCGAATCTGAACAAAACAGTCAGTGCTGCGGTCCGTCAGATTCAGGATATAAATTATGTGATAGAGACAAGAGGTATCACATATCTCCCGGATAATCTGAGAGAACTGGCGGAACTTCGTCTGGAAGAACCGGATGCATCCCTGAAAGAATTAGGTGAGATGATGAATCCCCCCATTGGAAAATCGGGAGTCAATCATAGATTAAGAAAAATAAGTGAAATAGCAGATGACCTAAGACAAAAGTCGTATGTGTAGGAGGAAAAAATGTTAGAAAAAACAGTTAAGGTAGCTATGACCGAAGGAACCGAAGAAAGACCGGTAGCAGTTCTTGTACAGATTGCAAGCCAGTATGAGAGTCAGATCCATCTGGTATCGGATGACAAGAAGATCAATGCAAAGAGCATTATGGGAATGATGAGCATGGGATTTACAGAAGGGCAGGAGATCACAATTATCGCAGATGGCAAAGATGCGGAAGCTGCAGTAAATGAGATCGCGGATTACCTGACAGCAAATGCATAAATTCTTCCGGCAATTAATTGGTGTTTTTATTGCACGCTTTGTTTGAATGTGATAAAATCAATTTATTAATGGACATGTGTCATCGGAGGAAGTAGATATGGGATTTTTTGATGGGATTTTTAAGAAAATACCTTTCGTATCCAGATTTTCTAAAAAGAAAGCACCGGTCAATAACGTAGAGTTACAGTATAATAAGGCGATGAACCTTATGGATAACGGAGATTCGGAAGAATCGGTTAAAATACTGGAGCAGGTTTCAGACATTGGTATAATGGATACCCAGTATAAATCATATGGGGATGACGCCCTGCTTGCACTGGCAGAATTTTATGAAAAGGGTGTTTATCGTAATGCAAAGACAAATGTAGATATGAATAAATCTACAAAATACTACGAGAAGTATGTAAATCAGAACCGTGACGGAGATGTTATTTACAAACTTGCCAAGATGATGCTGGAGATTCAGAATTTCTCAAAAGCAATCAAGTATTTTGAAATAGCCGCAACCGATTATGGCATCAAGGCAGCATATATGAGCCTTGGTTCTATTTATGAGAGCGGATTGAACCGAATCGATGAATATGGAAATAAGAGTGATTTTGTAGTTCCTGCTGATCTGGAAAAGGCAATGCAGTGGTATAAGAAGCTTGCAGATGCAGGCGATGCAAAGGCAAAGGCTTCATATGAACGAGTACTATATGCGAGCACACATGAGGACAGCCTGGAATTTGAAGAAAAAGATAAGCTGTATACAGAGATTTCCCAGAGAAGAAAAGAAAAGGGAAAAGAACCGAGATACAAGGTGATCGAGGCCTCCAGACTTCAGTATCAGTATTCCTATGTACATAATCAGGTGGAAGGTTATATTCACAAGCTTCCGAAAGACTGGGTGAAGACCATCAATGAGTCAACAGGCGAAGAATATTACGCACCAAGCCTTACATATAAAGATTTTGCAATCTATGTTTATTACGACAGTATACCAAAGGATTCTAAGAAGACATTGGAAAACTATCTGAGATATTGTAATGATGCATTTGACGAAGATTTACAGTTGAAAGCATATATTACAGAGTATGCAGATGGTATCTGCACGACATACTACCATAAGGATATGGAAAAGGGTATTGTTTCATTTGCGTTCTATCAGGGAAGACGACTGGCATGTATGCGTTTCGTATGTGCAACGATGGAGATCATTGAACAGTACGAGGAGATTATCTTCGAGGTAGCAAACTCATTTGCATTTATTGATCCGACACTGGTCAGTGAAGAAAGTGCAAACCGGAGAGATATGCAGTATTACAATGAAGCAATCTACTGCTATTATCTGGAAGATTATGAAGGCGCAATGAAGGCTGCAAAGCAGGCTTTGAAGTTTGGCAGTATCAAGGCAAGTTATCTGCTTGTAGAACTGTATTATGATGAAGACAGTCCATATCGTGATCTGGAAAAAACGATCAGTTATGCAAAGCAGTTATTTGAAGCAACCAAGGATCCTGAACTTGCATTTCTGATCGGAAATGTCTACGATCAGCAGATGAAGGATTACATGAAAGCATTGAATTGGTACGAGAACGCAGAGAGATTGGGACACAAGAGAGTTGCATTCTATCTGGGACGTATTTATTACTATGGTCTGCTCCGTACCAAGAGAGACGGAAGAAAGGCTCTGGAATATTTTAAAAAGGCAAGAGCGAATGGTATACCGGAAGCAGAGGGCTATATTAAGGATCTGGAGGAACTGAAGGGTGAAGATCTTCAGACGGCCGTTGAGAAATGGGAAAGAGCGGTTCAGGCAGGAAGTGAATCTGCGGCAATTAAGATCGCGATGATGAAACAGCAGCAGATTTTCTATATAGCAACGCCGTACGAGATTGAAAAAGCATATCTGGAAGCACTTGGACTTGGAAGTGCCAGAGCAGGATATGAACTTGGACGTATCTATCAGCTTCAGGAGAAACAGGAAAATTATAAGGGCGAGATTAAGAGCATCAAGTATTTTGAGAAAGCCTTTAATGCGAACTTTGATGACTGGGATAAGGAAAACTTATTCAAGGTTATCAATTACAAGGTTGAAAAAGGTCTCGATAACGAAGAGGCTATCAAGCTCTATATTGAAAATGCAAGTATGGGTTACGTTCCGGCTATTGAGAAGCTGTTTGAACTGGTTCCGTTTACGACACAGCAGATTTGGAGTCTGTATGATGCACTGATCGAGCTTGCAGAGACCGGTGATGAGACTGCTATCGTAGCGATGAACAAACTGGAAATGCATTATGTGGATCTGATCATCCGTGAACCGGGTAAGGGACAGAAGATTGTGGAGAATAAGTTCTTCCGCCTGTGCGTTCCAAAAGAGTGCTCAGCAACGATCAATGATGAAGGCGGTACTATCAAGCTTGCCGATTCTGTTGTTGAATTTGCGGTAGCTGAGATGCCTGTCAATGCGACAGCAGAGCAGGATTATCTTAAGATCTATAAACTGATCGTATCAGAGTATCTGCCGGATGAGAATGCAGAAGTTATTATTGCGAACTCCAGAATGATCGGTTCGGCGATCAGAAGTTCAAAGGATAATATACATACATACAGTATTCTTTTGATCAGTTCAAAGAACCAGTATATCTTCAAGCTTAGTTCGAAGGATAGACGTGAGATGATGCAGTTCAAGGATGTATTGAATACGATTGCTAAATCTCTGGTTGAGACCGGCGAGATCTATAAGGCAACAGGTGAAAACAGAAAGAATATTGGTCTTGCATTCCTTCTTAAGGCAAATGAGAATGGATTCCTTTCGATAGGAAAAGATGCTTAATAGAATTTAGAACAGTATGTTTTAAAGCAGTATCTTGCCCGAAGAGTAATTCTTCGGGCAAGTGTCTGTTGAAGCAGTATGTAGAAATGGCAAATGCGTTTGTCGTAGAGGTGAGTACAAATGTTTAGAAATATCATGAACGATCTGGCAACATGGTATGAGATTGGAGAAAATAAAGCAGCACTCATTAGAGGAGGAAAGTTTGTAGGAAAGACATGGGCAGCCCTTGATTTCGCTACAGGCTTTTTTGACGAACACATTCTTATCAATCTGGAGCAGTATCCGGATTTTTGCCAGTATATTTCAAAGGAGCGAAAGCCTGAGAAGCTTCATGCGAAATTAACGACCTCACTGGATAAATACGATTTTCAGGGCAAGTTATTGATTTTTGACAATGTACAGCTCAGTACGATGGCGGTACCAAATCTGGTAGAGTATGCGAAGGTAAGTAACAATGTGCGAATCTGTATGCTTGCAACTGTTAATGGACCGTTACCGGGTGAAGCGGAATGTCAGGATGATCTCTTTGTATACGAGTTGATGCCGATGACTTTTGATGAATTCTTAAAAGCCGGAAAGGGGCGTAAACTCTGGAAATATATCGAGAACCAGAGACTGGAAGGATTGCCGGAAGAGGTACGCAAAAGCATAGATACAATGTTGGATGCATTTTTAGTGACCGGGGGAATGCCGGAAGCGGTAAATGAATATTACAAAAATGAAAATTTTGAAGAAGTTGAAGGTATTTTGCAAAAAACACTTGACAAAATGACCGAATATATAGTAAAAGTAACACCGAAGAAACTTTTAACAAAGGTTATGTTGATCTGGAACAGTATTCCTGTTCAGCTTACCAAAGAGAATAAAAAGTTTATGTACGGATATGTAGATCCCAAGGCGAGAGCCAGAGAGTACGAGTCGTCTGTTGACCATCTTGTACGGATCGGAGTTGTCCGTCAGGTATATCGTATAAGACACGGGGTGTTACCACTTGCAGAGCAGGTGGATGAGAAATCCTTTGAGATTTATCATTTGGATCACGGTCTTTTAAGAATTATGGCAGGCATTCATTATAATGATATAGATAAGACTAATATCGTTGATACGATGGATGGTATGATAGCCGAGCAGTATGCACTAGAAGAATTATATGCGAATAAGAATATTGGCAAGCTGTTCTTCTGGATATCATCTGCAACAGCAAAGGTTGATTTTGTGTATGAAGGTGATGGCGAGGTTGTACCGGTTGATGTACAGACAGAGCCACATACCAAGGCACAGAGTTCCAAGGTGTTCAAGCAGAGATATGACAATGCGACGTCTATCAGAATCTCAACAGATGATATGTATATGAATAACGGACTTTTAAATGTTCCGTTATACGGCATCTGGAATTTTTAACAAACGCCGAAATAGCTCAGTTGGTAGAGCAACGCATTCGTAATGCGTGGGTCGAGGGTTCGAGTCCCTTTTTCGGCTTTAAACCTTATACCCCGAAACCTAAGAGAAAGCAAGGGCTTCGGGGTATTTTTTATGCCTTAAAATGGTTTTAGGGGCAGAATTATGAAATTTCTCAGGTAACTGCTTTCTTGGGTGTTGGCAAAAAGGGTAAAATGAAATACAATAAAAATCGGACAATATTTAGAATGAAATCGGAGATGAAAAGTTTCATGAATATGAACTGGTATAAACATTTGAAAACGATCAACCATCATAAGTGGCTGGTTATGAAGAATTGCTTTCGGGTAGGCTTATATAAACAGGGACTGCTGCATGATCTGTCCAAATATTCATGGACGGAGTTCTCGGTAGGTGTGAAGTATTATCAGGGAGATCGCAGCCCAAACGACGCGGAGCGTGAAGAAAAAGGATATACAAGCGCATGGCTGCACCACAAGGGAAGAAACAAGCATCATCTGGAATATTGGGTAGATTACAGTATGGATCGCTCCGGTGCATTGGCAGGCTGTAAAATGCCGGAGAAGTATGTGGTCGAGATGTTCTGCGACCGGATTGCAGCAAGTAAGAATTATAATAAAGAGAAGTATAATGATTCCTATCCACTGGAATATTTCAGAAAAGGAAAAGCAAGAAGAAATCATCTGCTTCATCCGGAGACGGATGCACTGCTTGAAAGTCTGCTTGTAATGTTGGCAGAAAAAGGAGAAGATTATACTTTTGACTATATACGACGTGAAGTGCTGCATAATAAAAGACCGAAGAAAAAGCAGAAATAAGATCGTTATCGGCAGTAACGTCAGACCGGAGAAAGTATATAAACGGAAGAGAGGCTGAAAAGCCGGAGGGATAAATATGGATTTTACACATTTACATGTGCATACGGAATATAGTTTGCTGGATGGATCGGCGAAGATCAAGAGTCTGGTGAAACGCGCGAAGGAACTGGGGTATGATTCGCTTGCGATCACTGATCACGGCGTTATGTATGGTGTTATTGATTTTTATGAGGCAGCAAGGGCAGAGGGGATCAAGCCGATCATAGGCTGCGAGATCTATGTCAGCCCGGGATCACGATTTGACCGTGAGAATACCAGAGGAGAGGAACGATACTATCATCTGGTGCTGCTGGCAGAGAACAATCAGGGATATAAGAACCTGTCAAAGATTGTATCCAGAGGATTTACCGAGGGATTTTATTATAAGCCGAGAGTAGACATGGAAGTGCTGGAACAATATCACGAGGGTATTATTGCGCTTTCAGCCTGTCTGGCAGGCGAGGTTGCGGTCAACTTAAGAAAGAACAACTATGAGGAAGCCAAAGAGGCAGCGCTCCGTCATTTGAAGATATTTGGAGAAAATAATTATTTCCTCGAGATGCAGGATCATGGACTGGCAGAGCAGGCGACGGTAAATGCGGGTGTTATGCGGTTGTCCAAAGAGTTGGGTATTCCTATGGTCGTAACTAATGATTCTCACTATATCCTTGCGGAGGACTGGGAGGCACACGATGTTCTTTTGTGTATCCAGACGAACCGTAAGGTACATGATGAAGATCGTATGCGCTATACAGGCGGACAGTATTACCTGAAATCCAAAGAAGAAATGTATAAGCTTTTCCCTTATGCGAAGGAAGCGCTTGCAAATACACAGAAGATTGCAGACCGTTGTAATGTAGAGATCGTATTTGGCGAGCAGAAGGTGCCGGAATTTGATGTGCCGGATGGGCTGACAGCCGAGGAGTATCTGGAAAAACTCTGTATGGAGGGTATCAGGAAGCGTTATAATCCGGTAACACCGGAGTTGATGGAGCGCCTGACCTATGAGATCAATACGATCAAGAAAATGGGATATGTGGATTATTTCCTGATTGTATCAGACTTTATAAGATATGCCAAGGATCATGGGATTGCGGTTGGTCCCGGCCGTGGATCTGCAGCGGGCAGTATCGTAGCCTATTGTCTGGAGATTACGAATATTGATCCGATCCGTTACAATCTTCTGTTTGAACGATTTCTGAATCCAGAGCGAGTATCTATGCCTGATATCGATGTGGATTTCTGTTATGAGAGAAGGCAGGAGGTTATCGATTATGTTGTCCGTAAATATGGAAAAGAAAAGGTAGTACAGATTGTAACCTTCCAGACGATGGCAGCACGAAATGTTATCCGCGATGTCGGTCGTGCGTTGGATCTTCCGTATGCACTCTGTGATTCGGTAGCGAAGACAATTCCGATGGAGATCGGTATGAATATTGATACAGCTCTGAAGGTCAGCAAGGAGCTGAAGGAGATGTATGAGGGAAATGCAGATGTCAAGCAGTTGATCGATATGGCAAGGAAGTTAGAGGGACTTCCGAGAAATACCGGTATGCATGCGGCTGGTGTCGTAATCGGCAGAGATTCTATCGATGAATATGTACCGCTTGCAAGAGGCGGTGATGATTCAATCATCACACAGTTTACAATGACTACGATCGAACGGTTAGGACTTCTGAAAATGGACTTCCTCGGACTTCGTACTCTGACCGTTATTCAGGATGCGGTGAAGTTCATAAAGCAGGAGACCGGAGTTGATATTGATATCGACCATATCGATTATGACGATAAGAAAGTATTTGAGTTAATTACTTCAGGAAAGACAGAAGGTATCTTCCAGCTTGAAAGTTCCGGTATGAAGAGCTTTATGAAGGAGCTAAAGCCTCAGAGTCTGGAAGATGTCATAGCAGGAATCTCTCTGTATCGTCCGGGCCCTATGGATTTTATTCCAAACTATATCAATGGTAAGGAACATCCTGAGAAGATCACCTATGATGTACCGGAACTTCAGGAAATCCTGGAACCGACCTATGGCTGTATCGTATATCAGGAACAGGTTATGCAGATCGTTATGAAGCTTGCAGGATATACACTTGGACGAAGCGATCTGGTACGCCGTGCTATGTCTAAGAAAAAAGCGGATGTCATGGCGAAGGAACGACAGTATTTCGTATATGGAAATGAAGAATTAGGAGTGCCGGGCTGTATCGCCCGAGGTATCCCGGAGGCAACTGCAGATAAGATTTTCGATGATATGACGGATTTTGCAAAATATGCATTTAACAAATCCCATGCAGCAGCGTACGCGGTTGTTGCCTATCAGACGGCATTTTTAAAATGCTATTATCCGGTTGAATTCATGGCGGCGCTGATGTCATCGGTAAAGGATAACAGTTCCAAGGTCGCAGGCTATATCCAGTCCTGCCGCCAGATGGGAATCCGGATCCTGCCGCCGGATATCAATGAAGGCTACAGCGGATTCTCAGCAGCCAAGGGTGCGATTCGATATGGCATGTCAGGAATCAAGAGTGTCGGAAGTGCAGTAGTAGACCGGATCGTAGAAGAACGGGAGGCAAATGGACCATATAAAGACATGAAGGACTTCCTGGTTCGTATGACACCGAAGGAGACAAATAAGAAGACTGTTGAGGCGTTGATCCTTGGAGGTGCATTTGACAGCTTTGGCGTGAAGAGACGTCAGATGATGATGGCATATCCGATGATGATCGATGAAGTCTATAAAGAGCGGAAGAATTTATCTGCAGGACAGATGTCATTTGCAGAATTCTTTGGCGGTGAGTTTGCAGAAGCTGCAAAGACGAAATTCCCGGATGTAGAGGAATATGACGAGCAGGAGAAGCTGGCACTTGAGAAATCCGTACTGGGTATCTATATATCCGGCCACCCGCTTCTTGATTATGAGAAACTGATGAGTGAGAAAACGGCATTTTCATCGGTGGATTTCATGATCGATGAGGAAGAAGGACGTGCAAGAGTTCAGGATCAGAGTATCTGTATTCTTGGCGGTATGGTAGCAGATGTTACGATAAAAATGACGAAGAATAATCAGAATATGGCGTTTGTAACACTGGAGGATATGGTCGGACAAACGGAGATCATCGTATTCCCTAAGAAATATGAAGATTATCGTGAGAAGCTGACGGCAGATAATAAGATCTTCGTAAAGGGACGTGCAACGGTATCCGAGGAGGATGCGAAGCTGATCGCTGAGGAGATCCTGACCTTTGATGAGGTTGTGGCCGGAAATGATTTCAGCCGTTATAATAACAGCGGCAGAATGAAGCCACGCAGAGAAAATGCAGGAAAACCGGAATTTACAGAAGGTGATCTTCAGGTCTGGGTATGTTTTGACGATAGAAAAGAATATGATGAACTGGAGAAGGATTTCCTGTCGATTCTTGAAGAATATAAAGGAAACTGTCCGGTATACATATTCATAAAACAGGAAAAACAGTATAAGAATATGGGCAGAGGTTTTATGGTTGATGGCGCTTCCGGTATCGTTGACCGGTTGAAGCTGGAATATGGTGTCAGCCGTGTGACGGTTCGCCCGAACAAGAAGAAATAGCAGAGTTCCGGCGTGTATATATGGTGGCTGTGAATGATATTTAGAATAGATAAATGACAGGAGGATGCAGATATGGAGATCATTACTGCAAATTCAAATCCCAAGATAAAGAATATAAACAAGCTAAATAAAAATGCGTCATTTCGCAAAGAAGAACAGGTGTTTATAGTAGAAGGAATCCGTATGTTCCGGGAACTCCCGTTTGATCGTGTAAAGCAGGTATTTGTATCGGAAACGGCATATCAGAGATATGGAACCGAGCTTCCGGAAAAAGGAATCACGGAACAGGACAGACGACTGGTTGTTGTATCAGATAGCGTATTCCGATCGATGTCACAGACGAAGACACCACAGGGACTTCTTGCTGTCGTTGAGAGATATCATTATACAATGGAAGATTTGATTTCTGTGATGGATAAACGCGAGAACGGAAATACTTTCTTAGTTCTGGAATCTATACAGGATCCGGGTAATCTCGGTACGATCGTGCGGACGGCAGAGGCTGCCGATGTTACAGGTATTATTATTGGAGGAGATTCCTGTGATATATACAATCCGAAAGTGGTACGATCCACAATGGGAACGATCTTCCGTGTGCCGTTTGTCTATGTGGATGATCCGGCGAAGGCGGTTGACCGGTTGAAAGAACATGGGATCGTTGTCTATGGGGCGCATTTGGATGGATGTGACCTGTATGCAGGGAAGCTTAAAAGAAACAATGCGTTTTTGATCGGAAATGAAGGAAACGGACTGACCGATGAGTTATCATCAAAGGCTGATTGTTTGCTCCGTATTCCGATGGCAGGACAGGTGGAATCATTAAATGCAGCAATATCGGCAACCCTTCTTGCGTATGAAGCATATAGACAACGCAGATGATTAGAAATATGTGATATTAAAAAGGAGCCGGGCTTATATAGTCCGGCGTTATTCTATTTATTCAATTAATTTGCCCTAACTCCCGATATAAGACAAAACAAGACAAAAAAAAGCAGCATATCTTCCGGTATAAAAGAATATATTTTATGGTATACATTCGAAGGGATATACCAGAAGGGAGAAAAAACATGGAAAAAACATTAAACAATAACCAGGTGATCGTAGCGGGGGAGATTGCATCAGACTTTACATTCAGTCATGAGATCTTCGGAGAAGGATTTTATATGGTGGATCTTGTCGTTGCCAGACTGAGTGATACCTATGACGTAATACCACTTATGGTGTCTGATCGGTTATTTGATGTAGAGAATTCCCATATCGGGGAAAAGGTGATGGCGAGAGGACAGTTTCGGTCTTATAACAAGCATGAAGAGACGAGAAACCGTCTGATCTTATCGGTATTTGTCAGGGAGATATCGGTATTGGATGAAGATGATGAGGAAGCAGAGAATAAGCCGAATCAGATCTATCTGGACGGTTATATATGCAAAGAACCGGTGTACCGTATGACACCACTGGGACGGGAGATCGCAGATATTCTGCTGGCAGTCAACCGGGCATATGGCAAGAGCGACTATATTCCTTGCATCTGCTGGGGCAGAAACGCAAGATTTGCGGGAAAACTGAAGGTGGGCGAGCATGTCGCTGTATGGGGCAGGATCCAGAGCCGGGAATACCAGAAACGAATCGGGAATGATCAGATCATCAGCAAGACTGCTTATGAGGTATCTGTCAGCAAAATGGAATGCCTGGAGTAGACCGGTAAAGGGACAGTAAAGCAATGAACAGACAGGGAAAAGAAGTCGTTACATATTGACAGAAACAGACAGGAATGATATAGTAATTTTATCTAATGGAAAAAAGAAAAATTCAGTAGAGGCGCGGTATTTATCAGTAAATATATGGATATATATGGAGGTAGATGATATGTGTTGAAAGGGGATACCGCCGAAGGAAGCAGTTATCCATGGAGCTGTAACCTGGTTGTGCAGCGAATAACTGTATGACTGTCATCGTCACAGATGGAGGGCTACTTTTTAAAGAAGTATATTATTTCTAAAGGTCGGCGCTCGTATGCCGACCTTTAGTACTGTATGGATACAGTAAAGAGAGTTCCGCGACGGTTTTATGTATTAGATTTTAAGGAGGAAAATTTCATGTCAATTTTTGAAGGATCAGGTGTAGCTTTAGTAACACCGTTTAAGGAGAATGGTGAGGTTGATTTCGATAAGATGAAAGAACTCGTTGAATTCCATATTGCAAATGGTACAGATGCCATTATAGTATGTGGAACAACAGGTGAAGCATCCACATTATCACATGAAGAACACCTTGCATGTATAAAAGCATGTGTAGAATATGTAGATCACAGAATCCCTGTTATCGCAGGCGCAGGTTCTAATTGCACAGGAACAGCCATTTATCTTTCTACAGAAGCAGAAAGCTATGGCGTAGATGGATTGTTGTTAGTAACACCATATTACAACAAGGCAACTCAGAACGGTCTGATCGCGCACTTTACAGCTATTGCAAATTCTGTAAAGGTTCCAATCATCTTATATAATGTACCATCCCGTACAGGATGTAACATTCAGCCGGAGACAGCGGTTACACTTGCAAAGACTGTACCGAATATCGTAGGTATCAAGGAAGCATCCGGTAATATCGCACAGGTTGTTAAGCTGGCAAAGCTGGCAGACGGCTGTATTGATATTTATTCCGGTAACGATGATCAGGTAGTACCGCTTCTGTCATTAGGCGGAAAAGGTGTTATCTCAGTAACAGCAAATATCGCTCCGAGAGATGTACATGATATGGTTAAGAAGTTCATGGATGGCGATGTAAAGGAAAGTCTTGATATTCAGTTAAAGATGATCGATCTGTGTGAGGCGCTGTTCTGTGAAGTAAATCCGATCCCTGTTAAGAAGGCAGTTGAGCTTATGGGCTTATGCGGCGGAACGATGAGAATGCCATTAACAGAGATGGAGCCGGCACATGTAGAGAAGTTAAAGGCTGCAATGACAGCATACGGCTTACTTTAAAAAAGAAACTACAGATGATCTGATAAAGAGCCATTCTGTATGATATAGACAAAGATGGACAGAAGGGATACAGGAATCTGTCTGCAGTATATAAAATCCCGCAGGCTCTGCGGGATTTTTGTTTACGCGGTTACGTAAGCCAAAGTTCATGCCTGCATGAGAATCTGGCGGCTGCCGTGGATGATTGAGTAAAACACAGGATAAATGGAGGAAAAGAACATGGTTCGAATCATAATGCATGGATGTAACGGTAAGATGGGACAGGTGATCACAGGACTTGTAGCAGATGATCCAAATGCACAGATCGTTGCAGGTATTGATATAGCAGATAACAGAGATAACGGATATCCGGTATTTACAGATATTAAGAAGTGTGATGTGGCAGCAGATGTAATCGTTGATTTTGCAGCAGCAGCGGCAGTGGACGCACTTCTTGATTACAGCGTGGAGAAACAGATCCCGGTAGTTCTCTGTACAACCGGTTTAAGTGATGAACAGCTTGCAAGGGTAAAAGAGAGCAGTAAGAAGGTTGCGATCTTAAAGTCAGCCAATATGTCGCTTGGAATCAATACTCTTATGAAGCTGTTAAAGGATGCTGCAAATGTATTTGCACCGGCAGGCTATGATATCGAGATTGTTGAGAAGCATCATAACCAGAAGGTAGATGCACCATCCGGAACAGCGATAGCACTTGCGGATTCTATTAATGAAGCAAGAGGCGGAGAATATGAATATGTCTACGACAGAAGTCAGGTCAGAAAAAAGAGAGATAAGAAAGAGCTTGGTATCTCAGCCGTTCGTGGCGGAACGATCGTTGGTGAACATGAGGTCATCTTTGCAGGAATTGACGAAGTGATCGAATTCAAGCATACTGCATATTCCAAGTCAGTATTTGCAAAGGGTGCGGTAGAAGCCGCAAAATTCCTGGCAGGAAAACCGGCAGGCATGTATGATATGGCAGATGTGATAGGATAGGAGAAACAATGAAACCAGAAAAGGTTGTATTATGTGCTAGTTCGAAGTACGAACAGAAATTTTATCTGAATGAGGAGTTTAAAGGACTTCCGGAAGAAATAAAAAAAGAATTAAAAATCATGTGTGTATTGTTTACAGAGGATGTAGGTGGTATACTGAGGCTTGAATTTGACCAGGAAGGAAGCCTGAATCTTGTAACAGAGGCATTTGATGAAGATCTGTTATATGATGAGATCGGATGCGAATTGAAGATCAAGCAGTTACAGAAGGACAAGCAGCAGCTGTTTTCCAGTCTGGAATTGTTTTATAAGGTGTTTTATCTGGAAGACTATTAGAGGTGAGAGATGCTATTTGCAATTGATGTAGGAAATACGAATATCACGATGGGATTGTTTGACGGGAAAAAGTTAGAGAAGACATTCCGTATGACGACAGGAATATCGAGAACTTCAGATGAATTTGGTGTGTTTTTGGGAGAGTTGCTCAGAATGAGAAATCTTCCGTTAGATGTGATCGATGAAGTTATCATTGCATCTGTAGTGCCGAATGTGATGCATTCCCTGACAAACGGAATAAGGAAATATTTCAAACTAGATCCTCTGATCGTAGAGCCGGGAGTAAAGACAGGTATTAATATTGCAATTCCAAATCCAAAGCAGCTCGGGGCAGACCGTATTGTAGATGCGGTAGCCGCGTATTATATATATGGCGGTCCTGTGTTGGTGATCGATTTTGGAACAGCGACCACATATGATCTGGTAAATGGAGATGGTTCATTTATAGCAGGAGTAACATCGCCGGGTATCCGTCTGGGTGCAAATGCATTATGGAGCGGAACTGCGAAGCTGCCGGAAATTGAGATCAAAGTGCCGGATACGATACTCTGTAAGGATACGATCTCCAGTATGCAGGCAGGTGTATGCCTTGGGTATATCGGACAGACCGAATACATTGTAAAACGTATGCGGAAGGAATCCGGTTTTGATAATATGAAGGTTGTTGCGACCGGTGGACTCGGTAAGATGATCTATGAGAATACCGATTGCATCGATACTTATGATCCGGATCTGACCTTATATGGATTACGAATTATTATGGATAAACAAAAACAGGCATAGGAGTATTTATGGATTTTACGAATAAACTTGTTTTGGCGCCAATGGCTGGGGTATGTGACCAGCCATTTCGTTTGTTGGCAAAGGAACAGGGCTGCGATATTTTATATACGGAAATGATCAGTGCAAAGGGCTTGTACTATGATAATAAGAACACAGTTCCGCTGCTTGCGGTTTCGCCGGAAGAAGATCCGATCGGTGTGCAGTTATTTGGGTCAGACCCGGAGCTGCTTGCAGAGATGGCGAAGAAGATCGAAGATCGTGGATTTGCATTTGTCGATGTGAATATGGGTTGTCCGGTTCCGAAGATTGTGAATAACGGCGAGGGATCTGCGCTGATGAAGAATCCGCTGTTAATAGGAAAGATCGTGTCGGCAATGACAAAAGCATGTAAGCTTCCGGTTACCATTAAGATCCGAAGCGGCTTTGACAGTGAGCATATCAATGCACCCGAGGTTGCACATATAGCGGAGGAAAGCGGTGTGGCTGCCGTGGCTGTACATGGCAGGACCAGAGAGCAATATTATCATGGCCATGCGGACTGGGGAGTGATCGCAGACGTGAAAGCGGCAGTGAATATCCCTGTGATCGGAAATGGGGATATCCTGACACCCGAGGATGTGATTCGGATGAAAGAACAGACGAACTGTGATGCTTTTATGATAGGAAGAGGTGCACGAGGCAATCCATGGATCTTCCATGAATTAAAGACATACTTTGAGACAGGAGAGATTCCGCCAAGACCGGATAAGCAGCAGGTGAAGGAAACAATGCTCCGTCATGCCAGGCTGATGATCGATTTTAAAGGAGAGTTTACAGGGATTCATGAGATGCGGAAGCATGTTGCCTGGTATTCGGCAGGTATGTATGATTCTTCCAGACTCCGGAATCTGATCAATCAGGTAGAGAGCTATGATGAGATGGTGGAGCTGCTTGATGCATGGACGGATGGAATGCTGCTTTAAGTCATGTATGAATCCGCAGGTGTGTTTTTGGGGGCTGATTGGTTCTATATGTAAACAAATGACTCATTTCGTTTCTATTCGATACACTCAACTTATTTGTCAGCAGTCGCCCAAACTCGCCCTGATAGGCTCAAACATGGGCTTGGTGCTGACTGTTAGGGTGTATCTCATAACGAAACTATATGAACGTCCTTGGTTACATATAGAACCAGCCAGCCCCCCAAAAACACACCTGCGAATTCAGATACAGACTTGGTGTGTCAGACATTAGAAACAAATAGAGATGATTTTGAAATATATGCAGCTGGATGCGTGTGCGATTCAAAATTATTTCTATTTTTTTTAAGAAAAAATGCAGTTTTGATGCTAAAAATTAAGAATTTATCTTTGTGGAAGTGTCCAATGTGCCAAGTTGTTGCATAAATGTTAAGATGTTAAAATATGCAAAATGCACAATACACAATTATTAAAATTATATAAAAATACCATATTATTTTGGTAAAATATTTTGTAGCTACGACATAATTAATAAAAATGGCTGGTTTGCTTGACCTTTTGATTGTCAGGCATTATAATAACGATACAAACAAGAGTTAATCTTTTTGTAACAATTTCGAAACTGAAAAGAAATCAAGGAGAGAAAATTATGAAGAAATTTTCAAGCTCCAGCCAGATGTTTTCAGAAAATATTAAGAAATATCTGATGAGAGCAGGTATTGTTGTAGTATCCACTTCCCTCGGAGTTGCATCATTTGTCACTCTGGCTTCGGATGAATCACGAGTTCATTCAAAAGCAAAGCTGGTAGCTGTTTCACAGCTTGAATCTACAGCAATCGAAGATACGAAGGTTGAATATTCTAAGATAGAATACACAGATTTACAGAAGTCCATCAATGATGCCGATATGTTGGCAAAGGTTGAGAAGACAAGTAAAGAGACAGAAGCCGTTGCTCTTGCAGCAAAGGAAGATAAAGTTGATCTTCTTACAGTTGAAGACAGAACAGAAGCAACTGCTGAGGAACCAACAGAGGAAACAACAGAAGTTACAACTGAGGCAACAACCGCTGAGGCAACAACGACAGAAACGACTACAGAGGAGCCGGCATCTTCATCAGAAGAGATGGCACTCGCAAAGAAGAGCAAGAAAGCAAAGAAGACAACAGAGAGCGTAGGCGATGAGAAGCAGCAGCGTGGTATCGAAGCTACAGAAGCTACGGAAGAAGCTACAGCTGGTGCAATCTATGTAGAAGATGACAGCTATCAGCCGGGAACTTATCTTGGTACATTCACAACAACAGCTTACTGCGGATGTTCATACTGTTGTGGTAAGTCCGATGGAATTACAGCCAGCGGTACATATGCTACAGAAGGAAGAACAATTGCGGCACCAAGTAATTTTGCGTTTGGTACAGAACTTATCATTGATGGTCACACATATGTCGTAGAGGACAGAGGTGGTGCAATTCGTGGTAACAGAATCGATATTTTCTTCTCAAGCCATCAGGCAGCTTTAAACTACGGAAGAAGAACTGTTGACGTATATGTCAAATAATTCAGTATAGACAGAGTGGGACAGAACCCTTTGGGTTCTGTCCTTTTTGCGTAGCGAGTAGACCATGCCCTGCTCACTGTGTGGCAACGATAAAGCCCATGTGTAGTAACAGCCTTCTATGATCGGGAATGACTCATTTCGTTTCTATTCGACACACTCGCCTATTTGTCAGCAGTCGCCCTAACTCACCCTGTGGGTTCAGACAAGGGCTTGATGCTGACAGCTAGAGTGTATCTCATTACGAAACTACATGAATGTCATTCCCGATCATAGAAGATTGTTGCCACACATGGGTTTTATCTGTTATATATATCATGAATAAGTTCCTATATGACGACATAAGGCCTGACTGCCGAACTACTCATATAAAACACATGACTCATTTCGTTTCTATTCGATACACTCGCTTGTTTGTCAGCAGTCGCCCTAACTCACCCTGCGGGTTCAGACAAGGGCTTAGTGCTGACAGCTAGAGTGTATCTCATTACGAAACTGCATGAATGTCATTGCTTATTATATGAGTAGTTCGGCAGTCAGACTTGTGTCTGTTATATATAACAAGATCAGATTAAAATGAACAAAATACCTGGTAATATTTGTAAGGATGGATAGTGGATTTTCATTGTGGGATCCGGAAGTTATTGGTATAATTGATTTAACTGCGAATAAGAAGGATTGTTTCGGTGAGCTCATGACATGAGGGGTTGTATTACCGGAACGGCTTTTGAGAAAAAGGAAGGAGAAGGTATGAGCAGACAAAGGGACAAATGGGTTACAAGGGTCATAGCATGGATGCTGTCATTTGCGATGACAGTAAGCCTTGTGGTGATTCCTTCGGACAGGACAGAGGCAGCGGAGGAGACGACCGCTCTGTCTTACAGTACGGGTCAGGTGACGACAAGTGGAAATGTGGATAATCAGGTCAGCCTTGATCTTGGAAATGGCGGATACAGCGATCTGTCGGAGCTTAAGAGTGCGGGGCTTACCAAGCTTCGTGTCAGCTTCGAGGTATCATCAGCCAGCGGAACAGGAAATGTTGGCGGACAGGCGTTTGTAAACGCGAAAGGAACATGGAAGGGTGAATGGGTCAATGTGAATGCAGGCTCCGGCACTCAGACCGTAGAACTGGATCTGACACAGTTCTATAGCAAATCCGGTCAGTTATATAATTTCGGTTTTCAGTTTGAAAATGTAACAAGTATCACATACAAGATCAAAGAAGCGGTTCTGGTAAAATCCGGCAGCAGTTCAGGTGGAGATTCCGGCAGCGGTTCCGGTTCTTCTGATTTTGGTACTGAGAGAGATTATTCATCAGGAGTGACTGCAACTGTGGCGAATCAGAAATCGCCAAGCAATGACTGGTCAGGCTTTGAAATGACGATCAATAACAACACAGGGGTATCAATCTGTGACTGGATCGTAGTGCTGCAGGTACCATCCGGTGCGGCAGCTGCATTTAAATGTTGGAATGCAACCTTTGTGGCAGATGGTGATACGATCTATATGTATCCGATGCAGAGTGGCGCAAATGCAGTCCTTGCGGCAGGAACAATGCAGAATGATATACCAGGTGGTGGATTCACAGCAAAATATGTAGATGCATCCAGTATTCAGGTAAAAGCCGTTTATTATAATAAAGGAACTTCATCTTCTGTAGATTATTCCAAAGGCGAGACAAATGATGATAATACAGGCGGCTCCGGTGGTTCCGGTGGAACTTCATCCGGTGATACCACGACGAATAAGGATCTGGATGTAGAATTCAACTATGCAAAGGCATTGCAGGAAAGCTTGTATTTCTATGATGCAAATATGTGTGGCAATCTGGAAGACACCTGTGCACTTTCCTGGCGTGGCAACTGCCATACCTATGATAAAAATGTAACATATACAAAGAACGGAAAGACCTACAATGTAGATGCTTCCGGCGGCTTCCATGATGCAGGCGATCATGTGAAATTCGGACTTCCACAGGGATATGCAGCATCCATGCTTGGAATGAGCTATTATCAGTTCAAGGATGCATTTGACGAGCTTGGTCAGAAGGAACATCTGAAGAAAATCACGGACTATTTCTGCGATTATTTTAAGCGGTGTACGGTATACGAGGGAGATCAGGTTATCGCATTCTGCTATCAGGTAGGTGACGGTAATACAGATCATGGTGTATGGACAGCACCAGAGGGACAGACGATCAGTCGTCCGGCATTCTTTGCAGATGCGAGCAATCCGGCTACAGATGAAGTGAGTGTTGCGATCGCAGCGCTGGCGTTGAACTATATTAACTTTGGAAATACCGAGGATCTGCAGACAGCAAAGGATCTCTTTACATTTGTAAAGAATAATAATAAAGCATGTGCAACTGATGGGGCATCAACATTTTATGCATCAAGATCATATGGTGATGATTATGCATTTGCTGCAAGTACACTTGCAGCTGCTACAGGTGATACTTCTTATAATTCTATTTATAACGATTATAAAGATAATTCTGATAATGGCGTGAATCAGTATTGGGTATTGGACTGGGGAAATACCGGAGCGTTGGCATGTATGCTTCAGAAGGATACCGAAAAACTCAAAAGCATTACAGAGGTCTGCACGAACAAGAGTAAGATCGATGGAGTGTTTAACTGTGTCAGTGACTGGGGCTCCTGCAGATACAGTGCAGCAGAACAGTTTACCGGTCTGGTATATGATAAGCTGACAGGAACAACAACATATGCAGACTGGGCAACCAGCCAGATGAACTATATGTTAGGAGATAATCCGAATAAACGATGCTATATCGTAGGCTATAACGAGAACTCCAGTAAATATCCGCATCACAGAGCGGCATCCAGATCGACAGATTCAAAGATTATAAACAGCAATCATTATACATTGCTTGGAGCATTGGTAGGCGGACCCGGGGCGAATGGAACCTATAAAGACGACCAGGGAGATTATTATTGCAATGAAGTAGCGCTTGATTATAATGCCGGACTGGTTGGTGCGGCGGCAGGACTTTATCTGGTTCACAAGAATGATAAGACAGTAAAGTTATCTTATGCAAAGAAGAATGCAACGAATTACAGTACAAAGACAGCATCTGCTACAGAGCTTGGTGCTGTAGGCGTGAAGACTTATTATGGAACAAATTCCGGTGGTGATACAGAGGAAGAAGTAAAGGCAACAGCTATCAAACTGGATAGCCTGATCGTAGAATTAACAGAAGGACTTGATATTACGATCCGTGCAACGGTTACTCCAAAGACTGCGGAACAGAAGGTAACATGGAAATCTGAAAATGAGAAGGTAGCGACCGTTTCAGAAACAGGAAAGGTAACTGCGGTCGGAGCAGGTGAGACAACTGTGACAGCGACAACGACAGATGGAACAAATCTCACAGCAAGCTGCAGGGTGACAGTAAAGGCTGCACCAAAGGCAGAATTTGTTACAGATCAGACATCTTTAACCTGTGATCCTGTTATTTATGGATATGAAGCAGGATCGACAGCATCATTTGTATTAGAGAATGAGGGAAATGATACAGGATTTGTGACGATAGCGTTAGAAAAAGGCACAGACAGCCCATTTGAAATATCCGGCGATACATCGATAAAGGTTGCAGCGTCAGATAAGACAACAGTGGGTATCGCATTAAAGACAGGTAAGGATGCAGGCTCTTACAGTGACAATCTGTTGATAGAGGCAGATAATGGACAGTCCTTTAAGATTCCGGTATCTGCAACGGTTGAGAAATGTCCGGTAACGGGTATTACATTCCCGACAGCAGGAGCGATCGTGGCAGGACAGACACTGGCAGATTCTAAGCTGACCGGTGGAGATGAGACCTATGGAACATTTGCATGGGCAGATGCAGCAGCAAAACCGGAACGAGGAACGTATCAGGGCCAGGTGGTGTTGACCCTTCGTTCCGATGCGAAGAGGAATTATGCATTTGACCGGATTACAGGGTATGATGCGGCAGCAGGCACGATCACACAGAATGTGACCGTAATAGTCAGCAGAGCAGGACTTCCGGCTATCACGTTCCCGGAGGCTTCTGATCTGGTATATGGACAGACACTTTCAGATTCTGTGCTGACAGGTGGTTCTGCAGAGTACGGAACATTTGCATGGAGCACCCCGGATGTGAAGATGGGTGAACAGGAAGTAGCAAATGAAACCAATCAGTATGAAGTTGTATTTACATGGAGTGATGCAAGCAAGAAGCAGTATCAGATCGAGGATACAGATGAGGATGCTGTATATAAGAAAATGGTTTCTGTAAAGGTACAGAAGGCAGAACAGACAGCGGTTCCGGATAGTGTGGCACTTCTTGCAAGAACAAAGGATACGATCCGGATCTCAGGTCAGGCAGGTATCCGGTATTCAGTGGATGGTACAACGTGGAAGCAGGCAGCTTCAAATGGCGAAACAATTGAATTTACAGGTTTGCGAAGCTTTACAAAGTATACGGTTTCAGCCGGATATACGGAAACCACAACGACAAATGCCGGAAAAACAGTAGAATTGCTTACGGTATATACACTTGTTCAGGATCCGTATACGATCGATATAGCAAAGATTGCGGACAAAGAATATCAGGATGCATTACGGACAGATGATGGCAGAACCACAGTCAGCTATACGGAACCGGTTCTCACACTTACGAAAGATGGCAGGGACTATGTGATCACAGGAAAGAATAAGGAGCTTGTTATTAAGGCAGGTGGAGCAACAAAGATCACATTGGATCAGGCGGAGGTTGGAGCTGTTACGATCACCGGAAATGCTGGTGGTAAGACGGAGATCGAGAGAAAAGGAACGATAACGATCGCAGGTAATGTCGAGACAGACGGCGGACTTGTGATCAATGGTGACGGAACGCTTACGGTTTCCGGTAAGATATCTGCGACCGGTGACATAACGATCAAAGGCGGAAAGGTATCGGTTGATGGAGGAGTCTTAACAGGCGGCACAGTTCTGATCCGGGATACAGAGCTTGTCGCAGGTACAGATGAGACAGGAACGGCGATCAAAGCAGATACTGTACGGATCGAGGATTCCAAGGTAACGGTCGGTGCGAATCAGGATACGAAGAATCCACCGATCAAATCAGACAATATTATTCTGGTCGGAGACAATACAGTAGCATCCTCTTCAGGTTCAAAGGATATCTTTTCGTCGAAACCAAAGGATGAAAATGGAGATGAGATCCCGGATACGATCCTGCTCGAGAAGATTACGTTAAACAAGACCAGCGTGGTATTAAATATTGGTGATACAGAACGGATCGCAGTAGCGGCCGTTATACCGGCAAATGCAACACTGAAGACATTTGACTGGAAGAGCAGCAACGAGAAAGTGGCAAGTGTATCACAGACCGGTGAAGTGAAGGGAGTAAGTGCCGGAACTGCAGTTATTATGGTAACAGCGAAGGACGGAAGTGGTGTTACAGGCTCCTGCACCGTTACGGTAAAGAAGAAAGAAACTGTAACACCGACACCAACACCGAATCCGGAAAAGCCGACGACCGAGAAACCTACGATCGAAAAGCCGACGACCGAGAAACCAACAACCGAAGAACCAAAGAAGACGGTCAAACCGGCAAAGGTCAAGATCCAGGCAGCAACCAAAAAGATCGCTCCGGGCAAGAAACTGACCTTAAAGGCAACGGTTACACCTAAGAAAGCAACAAATAAGAAAGTAAAATGGACGATCCGTAAATCGGATAAGAAGTATGCTTCTATCAACAGCAAGGGTGTTCTGACAGTGAAGAAAGCTGCCAAGGGTAAGACGATCAAGGTAACCGCAACAGCAGTCGGTAACAGTAAGGTGAAAGCAACTTATACTGTTAAAGTCATGAAAAAGGCAGTTAAGAAGGTTACGATCACATCAAAGAAAAAGACTGTGAAGAAAGTAACGATCAAGAAGAAACAGTCCGTAACCTTAAAAGCAAATCTGACTCCGACAAAGGGAATCAGTAAAGAGGTGACCTGGATCTCCGGTAATCCAAAGATTGCAAAGGTAACAGCCAAGGGTAAGGTAACCGGAAAAAAGAAGGGAACGGTTAAGATCACGGCAAAAGCAAAGGACGGAAGCGGTAAGAAAGCAACCATTACCCTTAAAGTAAAATAATCTTTTCCATTTGTAACAGGTGGAAACAGACAATACGATGGCGGAAGAATGATTAGATCCTGTAAAATATAAAAAACAGATTTGATAGATGCTTCCGCCGTCTTGTGTTTTGAAAACGGGTATGCTATAATGTGGACGCTTGTAGGTTGATTTCAGTATGTCTGGATAAAAGCATCGGAAAAAGAGAGCCTGCATAAGTCAAAAGAGTAAATAAAACAGAAGGAGAGTGCCATATGGAATTGATATACAGAAGTACAAGAAATGCAAATGAAACAGCGACCGCATCAGAAGCGATCTTAAAGGGTCTTGCAAATGAAGGAGGATTATTTGTTCCTGACAGTATTCCTGCTCTTGATGTCAGCCTTACAGATCTGGCGCAGATGAACTATCAGCAGGTTGCTTATGAAGTAATGAAGCTGATGTTTACAGATTTTACAGAAGAAGAGTTAAAGCATTGTATCAATTCAGCATATGACAAGAAGTTTGATACACCGGAGATCGCACCACTCGTACATAAAGCAGGTGCATATTATCTGGAATTATTCCACGGCTCAACAATCGCATTTAAGGATATGGCATTATCTATTCTTCCTTATCTGCTTACAACATCCGCAAAGAAGAATCATGTAAAGAACGAGATCGTTATTCTGACAGCTACTTCCGGTGATACAGGAAAGGCAGCACTTGCAGGATTTGCAGATGTACCGGGAACAAAGATCATCGTATTTTATCCAAAGCATGGTGTAAGCCCGATCCAGGAGAAGCAGATGGTAACCCAGAAGGGTGAAAACACATTTGTCGTAGGAATTACAGGCAACTTCGATGACGCACAGACAGGTGTTAAGAAGATGTTCTCAGATGAGAAGCTTGCTTCATACATGGACGAGAAAGGATATCAGTTCTCATCAGCTAATTCAATCAATATCGGACGTCTGGTTCCGCAGATGGTTTATTATGTATATGCATATACAAGACTGGTTAAGGACGGAACGATCAAGGCCGGCGACAAGATCAATGTTGTTGTACCAACCGGTAACTTTGGAAATATCCTTGCAGCATATTATGCAAAAGAAATGGGACTTCCGATCGCGAAGTTCGTATGTGCATCAAATGACAACAAGGTATTATATGATTTCTTTACAACAGGTACTTATGACAGAAATCGTGAATTTATCTTAACAACATCACCATCTATGGATATCCTGATCTCAAGCAACTTAGAGAGACTGATCTACAAGATCGCAGGAAATGATGCAGAGAAGAATGCAGCACTGATGAAGCAGTTAAGCACAGAAGGTGTATATACGATCACAGATGAGATGAAAGCAAAGCTTGCTGAATTTGCGGGCGGTTATGCAACAGAAGCAGAAACCTCGGCAACGATCAAGAAAGTATATGAGTCGGATTCTTATATCATGGATACACATACAGCAGTAGCAGCAACCGTATATGACAAGTATGTAAAAGAAACAGGAGATAAGACTCCTACGGTTATCGCTTCTACAGCAAGCCCATACAAGTTTACAAGAAGCGTTATGGAATCTATCGATGAAGCTTATGCAGCAAAGAGTGACTTTGAATTAGTTGACGAGCTCTGCAAGTTATCCGGTGTAAAGGTTCCACAGGCGATTGAGGACATCCGTACAGCTCCTGTTCTTCACGACACAGTATGTGACAAAGAAGAAATGGAGAGCGTCGTAAAGAAGTTCTTAAACATCTAAAAACAGATGCCGGTCATATATGACAGACAATACAGAAACAGAATAACTGACAGTTCATTAATACCATCCTGTCACTAAACAAAACTAGGAAAACACGCGCATGAAGGGCATTTTCCTATATGCGCGTTTTTTACATAGGAATGTTATATTGTACAGCTGTCAGCTTGTACGATGTAATCGCCCGACGTGTTTCGTTTCTATTTGACCTGCACGCCTATTTGTCAGCAGTCGCCCAAACTCACCCATACGGGTTCAAACATGGGCTTGGTGCTGACAGCTAGTGCAGGTCTCATAACGAAACTACACAAATGTCGATGCTTATTACATCGTACAAGCTGACAACTGTGTAATATAACATTCGAAAATAAAAGAAAGAGGAAGATATGTACAGTTTAAAGACAAATTCAAGTTTTGACAGCGCGCATTTCCTTGCGGGCTATGAGGGTAAATGCAGAAATCTGCACGGACACCGCTGGACGGTTGAAGTAGAAGTCGGCGGCGAGAAGCTGATGCAGGACGGACAGACCAGAGGCATGGTTGTAGATTTTGGAGATCTGAAAAAGGATCTCAGAGAGAAAACAGAAGAGATGGATCATTGCCTGATCATGGAGAAAGGTACATTAAAGGAAAAGACGATGGAAGCACTGGCAGAAGGACAGTTCCGTATCATCGAGCTTCCGATGCGTCCGACAGCAGAGAATCTGGCAAAGTATTTTTATGAATATATGGCAGATAAGGGATATCAGGTGATTCGTACTACAGTTTATGAGACCCCGACCAATGCAGCAACGTATATGGCATAATAGCAGAAGAAAAACTATATAGCGTAAAATAATATAAGACAAAAAAGACTTAGAATAAATAACAGGCAAGATCAAGGATGTCATAATAGATAAATGACATCGAAGGATATCATATACAAAAAGTAAGAAGGAAATAGAAATGGCAAAATTTAAAGTAGCGGAACGATTTGTCAGCATCAACGGTGAATCCGTAAAAGCCGGAGAATTGGCAGTATTTATTCGTTTTACAGGCTGCAATCTGAATTGCAGTTACTGTGATACCAAATGGGCAAATGAAGCAGATGCCTCATACGAAGAACTGACGGATGAAGAAATCTATGACTATATCAAACGAACCGGAGTCAGAAACGTGACATTAACCGGTGGAGAACCATTGATCCAGAAGGATATCGATAAGCTGCTCCTGATGCTGGCGATGGATGAGGAGCTTCAGGTAGAAGTAGAGACAAACGGAAGTGTTGATATCGCAGAGTTTAAAGCACTGACAGACCGGGTAGCATTTACACTTGATTATAAGCTTCCGGGAAGCGGAATGGAAAGTAATATGTGCTTTTCAAATTATAACTACATTGATAAGAAGGATGCGGTAAAGTTCGTATCCGGCTCGATCAAGGATCTGGAAACAGCAAGAGACATTATTCATGAATGGGCATTGGATATCAAATCAAACGTCTATATCAGTCCGGTATACGGTAAGATCAATCCGGAGGATATCGTTGATTTTATGATCGAGAATGAAATGAATGGTATAAAATTACAGTTACAGCTTCATAAGTATATCTGGGATCCGGAGATGCGCGGAGTGTAAAACGGATGAAACCGCAGATATCGATATTAACATATTATTTGGATAATAGATTAAGAGTAATAAGAGAATGGAGTAGAAATGGCAATTGATAAAGAAGCAATAAAGGAGCATATACGTGGAATCCTTGTAGCACTTGGTGATGACCCTGACCGGGAAGGCTTAAAAGAGACACCGGACCGTGTTGCGCGAATGTATGAAGAAGTATTTGAGGGAATGAATTATACCAACGATGAGATTGCTGAGATGTTTGGCAAGACATTCAAAGAGGAAGATGCAGCACATACAAGTGATATGGTATTCGTAAAGGATATCGAGGTGTTTAGCTACTGCGAACATCATATGGCATTGATGTATGATATGAAGGTGTCAGTGGCATACATCCCACATGGCAGGGTCTTGGGACTCAGCAAGATCGCACGGATTGCAGACATGGTAGCGAAGCGGTTGCAGCTTCAGGAGCGGATCGGATCCGATATCGCATATGTGGTTGGAAAGGCAGCAGGCTCACCGGATGTAGCCGTACTGATCGAGGCAAATCATAGCTGCATGACAGCAAGGGGCATTAAGAAGCCGGGAACGAAGACCTATACAACGACGTTCCGTGGTGCATTTGAGAATGATGTGAATTTACAGAATAAAGTATTGATGATGAACCGATAGGAGGATATGAAAGATGCAGAATTTGAAGAACAGAGATGAAGCAGTTGTTGTATTCAGTGGTGGACAGGACAGTACGACCTGTTTGTTATGGGCACTTAAGAAGTATAAAAAAGTATACGCAGTATCATTTGACTATGGACAAAAGCATATAAAAGAATTAGAATGTGCAAAGAAGATTGCTGAAAAATTTGGAGTAGAGCATCATATTCTGGATATGAGTCTGTTGAATCAGCTTGCACCAAATTCATTGACAAGAAGTGAGATGAAGGTAGACGAGAATGCACCGGAGGTCGGTACACCGAATACATTTGTAGATGGAAGAAATATGGTATTTCTGACATTTGTAGCGATCTATGCGAAGCAGAAGGGCGTCAGCGACATTATAACCGGTGTCAGCCAGAGTGATTTCTCCGGCTATCCTGACTGCAGAGATATTTTCATCAAATCATTGAATACAACACTGAATCTTGCGATGGACTATGAATTCGATATCATCACACCATTGATGTGGATCGATAAGATGGAGACCTGGAAGCTGGCAGATGAACTCGGCGGACTCGATGTTATCAGAGATATGACCCTTACCTGTTATAATGGTATTCCGGGCGAAGGATGCGGGCACTGTCCATCCTGTAAGCTCAGAAAAAAGGGATATGATCTCTACATGGAATATAAAAAGAATCACAATGCATAAAGCATAAACCGGACGGGAACAGAGCAATCGGATAAATGCGTTCCTGTAAACAGTAATGAGGTATGATTATGAAAAAAATGCTGTTTATTGTAAATCCCAAAGCGGGACGAACAACTTTGAAGAATTGTCTTATAGATGTCATAGATATCTTTTGCAAGAAAGACTATGAAGTCAGAATTTATCTGACACAGGGAGTCGGTGATGCTGCCCGTGTCGTAAAAGAAGAAGGAGAGAACTACGATGTGATCGTATGTGCCGGAGGTGACGGAACTCTTGGTAATACGGTTACAGGATTTATGGAATGTGGACTGAATCGGCCGCTGGGGTATATCCCATGTGGCTCGACAAATGATTATGCCAGAAGCCTTGAGATTCCGAAGGAAGCAATCGAGGCAGCGGAACAGCTTGTCGCGGCCGCACCTTTTTCGGTAGATGTCGGAGAACTGAATAAGAATTATTTTGTCTATGTTGCGGCGTTTGGCATTTTTTCGGATACATCTTATGCAACCCCTCAGAATATGAAGAATATTTTAGGACATGCTGCATATGTATTACAGGGTATGAAAAGTCTTGTAAATGTTCCGACATATAATCTGAAGATTGAATTTAATAACCAGACATATACCGGTGAGTTCATGTTCGGTATGATATCGAATTCAGTATCGGTTGGTGGATATAAGAGTCTGACCAGCCATGGAGTTGAATTCGACGATGGCTTGTTCGAAGGAGTTCTGATCCGTAAGATTCAGAATTTTGCAGATCTCCAGAGAATCATCAATTCGCTGCTCCTTGGAAATACAAATGAGACGAATATGGTGGCATTCCGTACGAATCGTGTTGTGATCGAGAGCGAAGAGCCGATCGCATGGACCCTGGATGGTGAATATGGTGGAGAATATACCAGATCAGAGATATCGGTTCACAGACGGGCAATCGCTCTACTGGTATCACCGGAAGAAGAAAAAGAAGAAGTTAAGTAGTTCAAACTGAGTTGAAAGAAAGAGGTTTACAGTTATGGGTAAATATTTTGGAACAGATGGATTCAGAGGTGAAGCAAATAAGGATCTTACTGTACAGCACAGCTTCAAGGTCGGACGTTATCTTGGCTATTATTATGGCAAGAAGAATCCGGAAGGCAAGGCAAAGGTGGTTATCGGTAAGGATACCAGACGTTCAAGTTATATGTTTGAATATGCGCTGGTCGCAGGCTTAACGGCAAGTGGTGCAAATGTATATCTGATGCATGTAACACCGACACCGAGTGTTTCCTATATTGTCAGAACCGATGGTTTTGACTGTGGAATCATGATCTCGGCAAGTCATAATCCATACTATGATAATGGTATCAAGATCATCAATGGCATGGGGTACAAATTAGAGGCTGCGGTTGAAGAAGAGATTGAGCGTTATATCGATGGTGAGATTCCGGAGATTCCGTTGGCTACAAAAGAAAATATCGGATGCACGGTTGATTACTCCATGGGAAGAAATCGTTACATGGGATACCTGATGACGATCCCTACCCGATCCTTTAAGAATATGAGAGTTGGACTGGACTGCGCAAACGGTGCAGCCTATCAGGTTGCAAAGGCAGTATTTGATGCACTCGGAGCAAAGACCTATGTGATCAATAATGATCCGGACGGAACCAATATCAATACAAATTGTGGATCTACCCACATTGAGGGACTGCAGAAGTTCGTAGTAGAAAAAGGACTGGACGTAGGATTTGCTTATGACGGTGATGCAGATCGTTGTCTGTGCGTTGATGATAAGGGCGAGTTAGTAGACGGAGATAAGATCCTGTATGTCTGCGGACGTTATATGAAGGAACGCGGAGAACTGAATAAGAATACGATCGTAACAACGATCATGTCAAACCTTGGCTTATATAAAGCATTGGATAAGAAGGGAATCTCCTATGATAAGACAGCAGTCGGTGACAAATATGTATTTGAATCCATGATGGAGCATGGATATTCTATCGGCGGCGAACAGTCAGGACATATCATCTTCTCCAAATATGCAACGACCGGAGATGGTGTATTGACGTCTTTGAAGATCATGGAAGTTATTCTGGAACGCAAATGTAAATTATCAGAGTGCTTCAAGAGCCTGACGATCTTCCCGCAGCTTCTGGTAAATGTAAAGGTATCCAGTAAGGATGCGGTTATGAATGATCCGGATGTGCAGGCATTAAATCAGAAGATCGCAGAGGAGCTTGGTTCTGACGGAAGACTTCTTCTTCGCCAGAGCGGAACAGAGCCGCTTATCCGTGTTATGGTAGAAGCAGAGAGTGATGAACTCTGCAACAAATATGTATATCAGATGGTAGATCTGATCAAAGAGAAAGGTTATGCAATATAGAGAAAATGGCTGTTAATTTCCGGAATAATTTTTCACATTCCAACATTGACAGAAAAACAGAAAACGTATAAAGTCTTAGTGTGTTAAAAAATAAAATACGAGAGGCAAAACATGAACGAGAATATAAGATCCCATTATTTTGAGAATGATGACAAGATGCATGAAGAATGTGGTGTTTTCGGAATGTATGATTTTGACAACAATGATGTTGCAACCTCCATTTATTATGGATTGTTTGCACTGCAGCATCGAGGACAGGAGAGCTGTGGTATCGCAGTATCAGACACGGAAGGTCCCAAGGGGAAGGTAAGCTCCATGAAGGGCATGGGTCTGGTAAACGAGGTGTACACACCGGAATCCTTTGAGAAATTAAAAGGAAATATCGGTGTCGGACATGTCAGATATTCAACTGCCGGCGCGAGTACGATAGAAAATGCTCAGCCATTAGTCTTAAACTATGTAAAAGGTACACTTGGTCTTGCACACAACGGTAATCTGATCAATGCGCCGGAGCTTCGTAAGGAACTGGCACTTACGGGTGCGATCTTCCAGACGACGATCGACTCCGAGGTTATTGCTTATCATATCGCAAGAGAACGTGTGAACAGTGCAAGTGCCGAGGAAGCAGTTATGAAAGCACTCAGAAAAGTGAAGGGATCTTATTCACTTGTAGTAATGAGTCCAAGAAAGCTGATCGGAGCCAGAGATCCGTTTGGATTCCGCCCGCTCTGTATCGGAAAACGTGATAATGCCTATATTCTTGCATCGGAAAGCTGCGCCCTTGATACGATCGGTGCAGAATTTATCCGTGATGTAGAGCCCGGAGAGGTCGTAACGATCTCGCCTGAGTATGGTATTCAGTCCTATAAGGATATGTGTCAGGAGAAGCATGCAAGATGTATCTTTGAATATATCTATTTTGCCCGTCCGGATTCCGTATTTGACGGAATGGGAATCTATGAATCCCGACTGATCGCGGGAAGATGTCTTGCAAAGGACAGTCCGGTAGATGCAGATATGGTTGTAGGTGTTCCGGAATCGGGAAATGCAGCAGCTCAGGGATATTCACTGGAATCCGGCATTCCATACGGAACGGCATTTGTCAAGAATGGCTATGTCGGCAGAACATTCATTAAGCCACAGCAGAGCCAGAGAGAGTCCAGTGTCCGCGTGAAGTTAAATGTATTAAAAGAAGCGGTAAAGGGCAAGCGTATCATCATGATCGATGATTCCATTGTCAGAGGTACAACCTCAGACCGTATCGTAGGAATGCTTCGCGAGGCTGGCGCAAAGGAAGTTCATGTAAGGATTAGTTCGCCTCCGTTCTTATATCCTTGTTATTTTGGAACGGATATCCCGGACAGAGAGCAGTTGATCGCATATAACCGTTCGGTTGATGAGATCTGCAAGATCATTGGCGCCGATTCCCTTGCTTATCTTCGCAAGGAGCGGCTGGTAGAGATCTCCGGTGGAAGACAGTACTGCCACGGCTGCTTTACAGGGGAATATCCGATGGAGCCACCAAAGGAAGATATCCGCGGAGAACATGAGAATTTCAAACGCGGTGAAGATTCAAAAGTAAAATAAAGAAATACAGGAGAGGTAAAAATGAGTACAGACAGATACACAAGCCCATTCTGCGAGAGATATGCAAGTAAAGAAATGCAGTATATTTTCTCTCCGGATAAGAAGTTTAAGACATGGAGAAAATTATGGATCGCCCTTGCAGAAACGGAGTATGAACTCGGCCTTTCTGAAAACGGCAAGCCGGTTATCTCACAGGAGCAGATCGATGAGTTAAAGGCACATGCAGAGGACATCAATTATGATGTAGCAAAAGAGCGTGAGAAGATGGTTCGTCATGATGTTATGAGCCATGTATATGCATACGGCGTTCAGTGCCCAAAGGCTGCCGGCATCATCCATCTGGGAGCAACAAGCTGCTATGTTGGTGATAACACAGATGTTATCGTTATGACAGAGGCTATGAAGCTTGTCAGAAAGAAATTATTAAATGTGATCAACGAACTGTCCAAGTTCGCTATGGAATATAAAGATCTGCCGACACTGGCATTTACCCATTTCCAGCCTGCACAGCCAACAACTGTTGGTAAGCGTGCAACCTTATGGCTTCAGGAACTGATGTTGGATCTGTCTGATCTGGATTACATGATCGGTCAGCAGAAGCTCCTGGGATGTAAGGGAACAACAGGAACACAGGCAAGCTTCTTAGAGCTCTTTAACGGAGATCATGAGAAGGTTCGCCAGATCGATAAGAAGATCGCAGAGAAGATGGGATTTGAAGCATGCTATCCTGTATCCGGACAGACTTATTCCCGTAAGGTAGATTCCAGAGTCTTAAATGTACTTTCCGGTATTGCGCAGAGTGCACATAAGTTCTCAAATGATATCCGTCTGTTACAGCACTTAAAAGAGATCGAGGAGCCATTTGAAAAGAACCAGATCGGTTCATCAGCAATGGCATATAAGAGAAATCCGATGAGAAGTGAGAGAATTGCATCTTTATCAAACTACGTTATGGCTGATGCATTAAATCCTGCATTTACAGCAGCAACACAGTGGTTTGAGAGAACGCTGGATGATTCCGCAAACAAGCGTGTATCTGTTCCGGAAGCATTCCTTGCAATCGACGGTATCTTAGACCTGTACCTGAATGTTGTAGATGGTCTGGTTGTATATGATAAGGTTATCTATCAGAGATTCATGAAGGAGATTCCGTTTATGGCAACTGAGAATATCATGATGGATGCTGTAAAACGTGGCGGTAACCGTCAGGAGCTGCATGAGCTTATCCGTGAATACTCCATGCAGGCAGGCGCAACTGTAAAGAAAGAGGGCAAGGAAAATAACCTTGTTGATCTGATCGCAGCAGATCCTGCATTCGGCATGACCAAGGAAGAGATCGAAGCCATCCTTGAGCCAAAGAACTTTGTCGGACGCGCACCGGAGCAGACCGAGGAATTCATCACAGAGGTTGTAAAGCCGGTACTTGATGCAAATAAAGACATACTTGGCATGACCGCTGAGATCAACGTATAAAAGTTAAATATCACATGAATCAATTAGGGATGCATATCCCCCTGTAATGACGTGTTGTGGTTTTTATTCAGTGCACATACATGATTCGTAAATGCTCTTGTGCTAACTCGCCTTCGGCTCAAACAAGCACTCGCATTTACTGGTAATGTGCACTTCATAACGAAATCTTCACAATGTCATTACAAGGGGATATGCATCCCTGATTAATTCATGTGATATTTTGTTATAGCGTTATAATCAATATAGCTCAGAAGTTCATTAACAGTTAAAGGTTTACTGTAAAGGTAGCCTATCTGTCATCCGATAATTGGTCCTTCACCTGTTTCTCCGGCATCCCTCTATGATAACGTGTTGCGGTTTCTGTTTGATGCACATACCTGATTCGTACATACTCCTGTGTAAACTCGCCCTTCGGGCTCAGACATACACTCGTATGTACTGGTAATGTGCATCACACGACGAAATCCTCACAATGTCATCATAGAGGAATGCCGGAGAAACAGGTGAAGGACCAATTATCGGATGACAGGAAAGCTACAGCAATTCCATCAACTTCATAGCGGCGATGCTCATGCCACGCCTGCGGTCACTGATGATGCACATGTTCCGCTTGGGGATGTGCTTCTTGAAATTTAACCGAAAGATCTCATCACGGTCAATATAGTCACCGGCAAAGTCAGCCACGATCGATCCGATCCCAAGGTTTCTCTTTGCAAACTGTGCGATCATATCACTGGTTGCAAGCTCGAATTCAGGGGTCAGCGTGACACCTTCATTTGCAAGAAACTGATCTACATAGGCTCTTGTGCTGGTGTCATTTTCCAGACAGATGATCGGAAGCTTTTGCAGATCCGGATAGTCGAGAACTTTACCTTTCAGGTCGTTGAATCTTGGACCGGCTATAAAGATATCTTCGATCTCCCGTGCGTTTCGAATCTCCATGTTCGGATTCTGTGGGAGAGGAGTTGTAACGATACCGAAGTCAATGTTATTTGCAAATAAGTGGTCGATCGTACTTGGGGTCGGAGCATTTGTTACATGTACCTTGATGCCGGGATAGAGCTGGTGGAAGCGTTCGAGATACGGAAGCAGATAGAACTGGAGTGTCATATCACTGGCTCCGATCCGGATCTCGCCGGTTTCCAAGTGCATCAATCTGGCAAGCTGCTGTTCGCCCATGGAGATTGCCTCGTATCCTTCGGCTACATGTTTGTAGAGAAGTTCGCCTGCACCTGTCAGGGATACACCTTTTTTCGTCCGGATGAACAGGTTGATACCGATTGCCTGTTCTAAAGATTTGACCGCCTGACTGACAGCGGGCTGGGATACGCACAGCTCTTTAGCAGCAGCAGAGATGCTTGCTGTCTTTGCCACATAATAGAAGATCTTATAATATTCATAATTAATATTCATAGTCGAAACTCCCAGTTAATTTTATTACAGATAATTGTAAAAACGTTATTAAGGTCATGCATATGCATATATCGGGTACATGTATATCAAATGATGTATACACGATATCAAATATAGAAATGCAGTTATGCTAATTGTTGTATTTAAAGTGTAAACCGAACCTGTGTATTTGTAAAGAATAAATATAAGTACAACTTATGTTATATATAATTAATATCGATTTTACTTATAATACATACATGCTATAATATAAAAGTAATTGAGTTCAATTTCGGAAGATATTTCCGGGAAAATGCCATGAAAGCGAGGATAAAAATATGGTAAGAGCGGTTGTCGGAGCCAACTGGGGCGACGAAGGAAAAGGTAAAATAACAGATATGCTGGCGGAAACATCTGATATTATTGTCAGATTTCAGGGTGGTGCAAATGCAGGTCACACAATTGTAAATGACTATGGTAAATTTGCATTGCATACACTTCCGTCCGGTTGTTTCTATGATCATACAACAAGTGTTATCGGAAATGGTGTAGCATTAAATATCCCGGTTCTGTTCAAAGAGCTGAACAGCATCGTAGAAAAGGGAGTCCCAATGCCAAAGATCCTGATCTCAGACAGAGCACAGATGGTTATGCCATATCACATTCTGTTTGATGAGTACGAGGAGGAGAGACTGGCCGGTAAGTCATTCGGATCTACAAAGTCAGGTATCGCACCATTCTATTCAGACAAATATGCAAAGATCGGTTTCCAGGTAAGCGAACTGTTTGACACAGAGGAAGAATTGAAGGATAAGATCAGCAGAGTTATCGCATCCAAGAATGTTCTGCTTGAGTATCTGTATAAGAAGCCGCTTCTTACAGTAGATGAAGTATATGAAACATTGATGGAGTACAAGGCTATCGTAGAGCCATATGTATGTGATGTATCCGCATATCTTCATGAGGCGATCAAAGATGGCAAGACAATTCTGTTAGAAGGTCAGCTTGGAACATTAAAGGACCCGGATCATGGTATTTATCCTATGGTTACATCATCGTCCACACTGGCTGCTTATGGTGCGATCGGTGCCGGTATCCCTCCATATGAGATCAAGCAGATCGTAACAGTAGTAAAGGCATATTCAAGTGCTGTAGGCGCCGGTGAATTCGTCAGCGAGATCTTCGGAGATGAAGCAGATGAGTTAAGACGTCGTGGTGGTGACGGCGGTGAGTACGGTGCAACAACCGGACGTCCAAGACGTATGGGATGGTTCGATTGTGTAGCTTCCAAGTATGGCTGCCGTATGCAGGGAACAACAGATGTAGCATTTACCGTACTTGATGTACTGGGTTATCTGGATGAGATTCCTGTATGTGTCGGATACGATATCGATGGTGAAGTAACAACAGACTTCCCTACAACAGCTAAGTTAAAGAAAGCAAAGCCTGTATATGAGGTTCTGCCGGGATGGAAGACAGATATCCGTGGTATCAAGAACTACGAAGATCTTCCGGAGAACTGCAGAAACTACATTGAGTTCATTGAGAAACATATCGGATATCCGATCACTATGGTTTCAAACGGACCAAAGAGAACCGACATTATCTACAGAAATAAATAATAAATAAGAAATAAAAAGAAAAACCATACCGACAGCATATATATTTGGGTGAATAGGTAAATCACATAAAAAATATATATGCTGCCGGTATGGTTTTTTAATTATATGGAAAAAGCTGTATTAGAATATATTATGCAAGGTTCTTTTGACAACGCTTCAGCATCGCCGGGGTCTCCTGACCGAACTTGCGGCGAAGACGTTTTACAACATAGATATAGGCAGGAATCAGGAAGATATCTGCAAATATCCATGCGAGCGGACTGCCGAGTGCTACAAAGACATAACCGAATTTTGGTACCAGGATAAAGCCTGCGATCGTACGGGCAACCATTTCACAGATACCTGCGATAACGGCAAATGCGGAGTAGCCGAGTCCCTGAATCATAAACCGGACGATATTTACAAGGGCAAGCAGGATGTAAGCTCCTGAGTTGCCAAGCAGGAAATAATATACAAGCTTGATGATCTCTGTTTCTTCTGCATCCAGGAAAAGCAGTGCCAGATTCTTGCCGAATAACAGGATAAATACAAATGCAAGAATCGCATAGACAATACCGAGTTTGATACATGCCTTTAAGCCGGCATCCACACGATCCATTTTCTTAGCACCGACATTTTGTCCGCCGTAGGTTGCCATTGTCGATCCCATGGCATCAAACGGACAGCAGAGGAACATGGAAATCTTTGTTCCGGCGGATACGGCAGCGATAACGGATTCACCCATCGAATTAACTGCAGCCTGAAGAATAACACTGCCGATCGCTGTGATCGAATACTGAAGCCCCATCGGAACACCCATACCGCATAAGGTCAGACAGTGGCGCATACTAAATGCCCAGTCCTGTTTTGTAAAATGAAGATATCCGAGCTTCTTACACATATAGATCAGACAGCCGACACCGGAGATTGCCTGTGCAACAACGGTTGCAACAGCAGCACCGGCGACACCCATCGGACGAACTAACAGGATATCCAGTACGATATTTAACAGGGAGGATGCGATCAGACAGACAACAGGGGTTACACTGTCGCCGAGAGAACGCAGGATACCGGAAACCATATTATAAAGGAAGGTTGCAGGTATTCCCATAAATATAATAAATATGTAGATAAATGCCTGATCCAGGATGCTGTCCGGTGTCTTCATCCAGATCAGAATATTTCTGGTAAGAATTCCGACTGCAACTGTCATAACGGCAGCGAAGAAGATCGAAGCCCAGACACAGTTTGTAATGTACTTCTTCATATTATCGGTGTCCTTTGCTCCAAAGGCCTGAGCAACCGGGATGGCAAAACCATTGCAGATACCGATGCAGAAACCGAGTATCATAAAGTTGATCGATCCGGTTGAGCCGACGGCTGCAAGTGCATCGACACCCAGAAATTTACCAACGATGATCGTATCGACCATGTTATAAAATTGCTGGAATAAAAGCCCAAATAATAATGGCAGTCCAAAGTTCAAGATCAGTTTCATAGGATTGCCTTCAGTCAGATCCCTGGAACCGTTAATTTTTTTCAGTAAGTTTTTCAATGATTTTACCTCCTTGTGTTAGTTTAGTCGTTGCGGGGTGTTGGCTGGAGCCATATGACTTGCCAATACAGGGACATTTGAGTCCGCCGGTACTTGATGGCGCATAAGCGGCATCTTAGTACCGCTGCAGGACGAAACGAGCGGAAGCGTTCCCTGTTGGCAATGTCTGTATGGCTCCGGCCAACACCCCGCAACGACTTCCATATTCTAAATGCATACTGGATATTACTTCTTTTTATAAGAAAAATCAATCTGGTAAAAATCATGTTTTTTGTCGATGGTTTTAGTACAAAATGTCATGTTTACTCCGGCTTGCTTTTTATGACTGTAGAAAATATAATAGAGAACAGAAAATATACAGAAAGAACGAGGAAAACACATGCAGCATACCGTAAAGAAAAACAGAGCAACCAGAATTGCATACCGGATGGTGGGTGTCTTTTTTGTTGCTATCGGAGCAGCATTTATTCTGTTAATGATCAAAACACATGGCAGTACCGGCGGACGGATATTCAAGCTGGCATTTGGACTTGCACTTGCGGCATATGGATTGATGCTTGTGAAATCTTCATTTCGCAAATCGGCATTTGATCTGACCTATCGTTTTGAAGACGATGAACTGGTAATAGAAAAGGGAAGGAAATCCTATCATACACCATACGATAAGATTACAAATGTGAATCTGGTCATTCCTGATCCACATTTGCCATATTACATATTAAAGATAGATATAGGAAAAGAGCAATTCGTACTGCCGTTTAGCGGTAAACGTGAGAAGTGCGATGCAATCTATTATCATTTGTTAAAGAAGATGGGAATTTATCAGGAAAGTGAGACAGAAAGAAGGTAAATCATGAAAGAAAAAATCCTTGCGCTGCTTCGAACGAGCAGTGATTATATATCCGGTCAGGCAATCTGTGAGAAATTAGGTGTCTCGAGAACCGCTGTCTGGAAAAATATCAATGCCTTAAAGGCAGAAGGTTACATTATAGATGCAGTAAATAATAAAGGCTATCGTCTGGTCGGAGAGCCGGATATCGTTACGAAAGAGAAGATAGAGGCAGCACTCACGACATCGGTGATCGGAAGAGAACTGTATTATTATGATGAGACGGATTCCACAAATATACGGGCAAAGCTTGCAGGAGAGTCAGATGGAACACACGGAGCGTTGTTTGTTGCAAATGAACAGAATGCAGGACGAGGAAGAAGAGGAAGGGCATGGAGCACCCCGAAGGGAACCAGCATAGCCATGACATTTCTGCTCCGTCCGGATGTGCCGATCGAGAATGTATCCAGACTTACGATCCTGTCGGCACTCGCAACGGCGCGTGCTCTTGCAGATACAGCGGGCTTGCAGGCACAGATCAAATGGCCGAATGATGTTGTAGTCGGCGGCAAGAAGATCTGTGGCATTCTTACAGAGATGAGTTCGGAAGGTATGGATATCAAATATGCAGTTGTAGGTATCGGCATCAATGTATCCATGATGGAATTTCCGGAAGAACTGGCAGACAAGGCGACGTCGATCAAGCTGGAAAACGGAACCGGCTGTGACAGAAGCAAACTGGTCGCTAGTGTGGCAAATCATTTTGAAGAGCTGTATGACGCATTTGTCAAATGTCAGGATCTTCAGTTCATGCTGGATGAATATAATTCCATCCTTGTGAACAAGGATGAACAGGTCTATGTGATCGAAGGATATAACCGGACAGAATACACAGCCCTCGGACTTGCACCAAATGGAGGACTTCGTGTGAAGGATAAAGATGGACAGGAGTCGATCATTATATCCGGGGAAGTGTCCGTGCGTGGAATTTACGGATATGTGTAAAAAACTTTCAAAAAGCTGGAAATAGCAACATTTTTCATGTATAATTCTAGGCGTGTATAAAAACAGGTAAGTAATTAGAACTATAATAAAAGAACATGGAGGAACGAGCAAGATGGAAAAAATTCAAATGACTACCCCTTTAGTAGAGATGGATGGAGACGAGATGACCAGAATTCTCTGGAAGATGATCAAGGATGAACTGATCTACCCATTTATCGATCTGAAATCCGAATATTACGATCTGGGACTTGAATATAGAAATGAGACAAATGATCAGGTAACATTTGATTCCGCATATGCAACACAGAAGTATGGCGTTGCTGTTAAATGTGCAACGATCACACCAAATGCTGCACGTATGACAGAGTATGACCTGAAAGAAATGTGGAAGAGCCCAAATGGAACGATCCGTGCGATCCTCGACGGAACTGTATTCCGTACACCGATCATCGTAAAGGGCATTGAGCCATGTGTAAAGAACTGGAAGGCTCCTATTACAATCGCAAGACATGCATATGGTGATGTATATAAGAATGTAGAGATCAAGGTTCCGGGTGCCGGTAAGGCTGAGTTGGTATTCACAGGTGCAGATGGCACAGTGATCAAAGAGACGATCCATGAATTCGACGGACCGGGTGTGATCCAGGGACAGCACAATATCAATAAGTCAATCGAAAGCTTTGCAAGATGCTGCTTCAACTATGCGCTGGATATCAAGCAGACAATCTGGTTTGCAACCAAGGATACGATCTCAAAGAAATACGACCATACATTCAAAGATATCTTCCAGGAGATCTTTGATAAAGAATATAAAGAGAAATTCGATGCAGCAGGTATTGAATATTTCTATACACTGATCGACGATGCTGTAGCAAGAGTTATGAAATCCGAGGGTGGATTCATCTGGGCATGCAAGAACTACGATGGTGACGTAATGAGTGATATGATCTCATCTGCATTTGGTTCACTGGCCATGATGACATCTGTACTGGTTTCTCCGGATGGAAAGTATGAGTACGAAGCTGCACACGGAACAGTTCAGAGACACTACTACAAGCACTTAAAGGGTGAAGAAACATCCACAAACTCTGTTGCAACAATCTTTGCATGGACAGGCGCACTTAGAAAACGTGGTGAACTCGATGGCATCGACGCTCTGGTTGATTTCGCAAACAAGCTTGAGAAAGCAACGATCGCAACGATCGAATCCGGAAAGATGACAAAGGATCTTGCACTTATCACAACCCTTGAGAATCCAACTGTATTAAACAGCGAGAACTTCATCAAGGCTATCCGTGAGACCTTAGAGGGCATGTTATAAAAGGACGCAACAATTGTCCATTTAATAAATGATGACATAAAAATGGAAGAATGATTACATATTATTACGCAAGACGCTTTCGCTCTATCTTCATGTAGCGGTTCTAAGTTCACTGCATTCAGCAGTTCACTAAGTACCGACATGAATAACTGAGATCTTATCGAGGTTTTGTCGAGATTAGTTCGAAGTTACACAGAGTGGACAGGCTTGCTTCATAATAGTAATTCATTCTTCCATTTTTTGTCATAAATGAAATATTTTGAATGGACAATTGTTGCTGAACAGCAGGACGACTTCATTTGGACATAGACTTGCAAACAACGGAGTTATGTGGTACACTCTAACTAATTTTGTGGTACTATAAATAATAGTAGGCAATTGCGAAAACAATAGTCTGAATGTTGTTTGGATACTTTGACTTACTAATACAGGGGCATTTGAGGTCGCCGGTCCTTAGATGGCGCATAAGCGGCATCTTAGTACCGCTGCAGACCGAAACGAGCGAAAGCGTCCCCTGATTGGTAAGGTCAAAAGTATCCAAACATAGTAAAGAGTAGTATTGCAATTGCCTAATAAAAACCAGACAAGGAGACATACCATGGTTATTACAGACGAAACAATCGATTATGTAGGTATTCTGGCGAAGCTTGAGCTTTCCGATGAGGAGAAGGAGCAGGCAAAGAAAGATATGTCAGATATGCTTGACTATGTAAGTAAGTTAAACGAACTGGACACTGAGAATGTGGAAGCAATGAGCCATACATTTTCTTATAATAATGTATTCCGTGAAGATGAAGTAACAAATGGCGACGACAGGGAGAATATGCTGTCAAATGCACCGGAGCAGAAAGATGGCTGCTATAAGGTGCCAAGAACATTTGATTAGGAGGTAACGGACATTGGATATGATGAGTATGACAGCAGTAGAGCTTGGAAAGAAGATCAAGGCCGGAGAGATTTCCGTTATGGAAGCAACCAAAGCCTGCATCGAGAATATAAAGACATACGACAAAGAATATAACTGTTTTATCACCGTAGATGAAGAAGGTGCATTCAAACAGGCAGAAGAAATACAGAAGAAGATCGACAGCGGCGAGCTGACAGGCCCGTTGGCAGGTGTGCCGATCGCGATCAAGGATAATATGTGTCAGAACGGTGTACTTACCACCTGCGCATCCAAGATCTTATCAAACTTCGTACCGACCTATACATCAGATGCTGTTGTGAAATTAATGGAAGCAGGAGCCGTGATCGTAGGCAAGACAAATATGGATGAGTTCGCAATGGGAAGTACAACCGAGACTTCTTATTATGGCGAGACAAAGAATCCATGGGATACAAATAAAGTTCCGGGTGGTTCTTCCGGTGGATCAGCAGCCGCTGTTGCAGCAGAAGAAGTACCGTGTGCACTCGGTTCCGATACCGGTGGATCGATCCGTCAGCCGGCAGCATTCTGTGGTGTAACAGGAATCAAGCCAACTTACGGCAGAGTATCCAGATACGGTCTGGTTGCATATGGTTCATCTCTTGACCAGATCGGACCACTTGCAAAGGATGTAACAGACTGTGCAACGATATTAGAGATCATTTCCCGGTATGATAAGAAAGATTCTACATCTGTAGAACGTACGGATAATGATTTTACAAGCGCATTAAAGGACGATGTAAAAGGTATGCGCATCGGACTTCCAAAGGACTATTTCACAGAAGGCCTGGATCCTGAGATCAAGGATGCTGTGTACCATGTAGCTGAAGTGTTAAAAGAAAAAGGTGCGATCGTGGAAGAATTTGACCTTGGTATGGTAGAATATGCAATTCCTGCATATTATATCATTGCATCCGCAGAGGCAAGCTCGAATCTGGAACGTTTCGACGGCGTAAAATACGGCTATCGTACAGCAGAGTACACAGACCTTCACAACATGTATAAGAAGACACGTTCCGAAGGCTTCGGCGCAGAAGTAAAGAGACGTATCATGTTAGGTTCCTTTACCCTGTCATCCGGTTACTATGATGCATACTATGTAAAAGCACTTAAGGTAAAAGCCCTGATCAAACAGGCTTATGATAAAGCATTTGCAAAATACGATATCATCCTCGGTCCGGTTGCACCTACAACTGCACTGACCATGGGTGAATCCTTATCCGATCCGATCAAGATGTATCTGGGCGATGTATACACCGTTCCGGTCAACCTTGCAGGACTTCCGGGTATTTCCCTTCCATGCGGATACGACAAAGACGGCATGCCGATCGGTGTCCAGATGGTAGGAGATGCATTTAACGAGAAAGCAATCATTCAGGCGGCATATGCATTTGAGCAGACAAGAGAGTACAAGCAGCCTGCCGCTGTAGCAGAAAGGGGTCTGTAAGATGAGTAAAGTATACGAAACCGTGATCGGTCTGGAGGTTCATGTAGAGCTTGCGACAAAGACGAAGATATTCTGCGGCTGCAGTACCGCATTTGGTGGTGCACCGAATACACATACATGTCCGGTATGTACCGGTATGCCGGGTTCCCTTCCGGTACTGAATAAAGGGGTAGTAGAAAAAGCAGTTGCTGTCGGTCTTGCAACCAACTGTACAATCACACAGAACTGTAAATTTGACCGTAAGAATTATTTCTATCCGGATAATCCACAGAACTATCAGATCTCTCAGCTGTACTACCCGATCTGCAGAAACGGAAAGGTAGAGATCGAAGTAGAGGGCAAGAAGAAATTCGTAAGGATCCATGAGATCCACATGGAAGAGGATGCAGGTAAACTGGTACATGATCCATATACAGACAGCTCTCTGGTTGATTTCAATCGTTCCGGTGTGCCTCTGATCGAGATCGTATCTGAGCCGGATATGCGTTCGGCGGAAGAAGTAATTGCTTATCTTGAGAAATTACGTCTGATCATCCAGTATCTCGGAGCATCAGACTGTAAGTTAAATGAAGGCTCGATGCGTGCCGATGTCAACCTGTCTGTTCGTGAAGTCGGAGCAGAAGAATTCGGAACAAGAACAGAGACAAAGAACCTGAACTCATTCAAGGCTATCGCCCATGCGATCGAGAACGAGAGAGAACGTCAGATCGACCTGATCGAGGCAGGTGAAAAGGTTGTACAGGAGACCAGAAGATGGGATGATACCAAGGAATATTCATATCCTATGCGTTCCAAAGAGGATGCACAGGATTATCGTTATTTCCCTGATCCGGATCTTGTACCGGTACAGATCAGTGACGAGTGGATGGAGGAGATCCGAAGCCGTCAGCCGGAATTCCGGGATGAGAAGAAGATCCGGTATAAAGAAGAGTATGATATCCCGGACTATGATATAGATATCATTACAAATACAAAGAAGATGGCAGACCTTTTCGAGGAGACGATCGCTCTCGGAGCAAATCCGAAGAAGGTATCCAACTGGCTGATGGGAGAGACCATGCGTCTGATGAAAGAACATTCCATCGATGCAGATGAGCTGTCATTCAGCGCAGAGCACCTTGCAAAGCTGATACAGATGGTAGATGCGAAAGCCATCAACAGCAATGTCGCAAAGGAAGTATTCGAGAAGATATTTACAGATGATATCGAACCGGAAAGCTATGTAAAAGAACATGGACTCGCCACCGTAAATGATGAAGGTGCACTCCGTAAGGTCGTAGAAGAAGTTATTGCCAATAATCCAAAAGCAATCGAAGACTTCCGTGGCGGAAAAGAAAAAGCACTTGGCGCATTGGTCGGACAGACCATGAAAGCAATGAAGGGCAAGGCAGATCCGGCATCCGTAAACCAGATGCTCCGTGAGCTGTTAAAATAATCGATACCAATAGAAAAAAATGAAGAGAAAGCAGGTGGCATATCCACCTGATGACCACCTCTCATGGTGGGATGGAGATTGATATGGAAGAAACCAGACATGTGAGAAAGAGAGACATTTACAAACGTATTATCACATTTTCGGAAGGCGTGCTTCTGTTAGCTGCGGAAGTACTGCTGTTTGCGAGAATGTGGTATACCGAATATGCAGATAATACTCAGGCTATCCAGATTCCGTTCTGGAACAAAGGTAACTGGGCGGTAATCGGTATGTATGCGATTATCATTTATCTGTTTACGAAGCTGTATGGTGGTTATAAAGTAGGCTTCCTCCGGGTGATGGATGTTCTCTTTTCACAAATATTATCATTGATCTGTGCAAATATCGTAGGTTATGTCGAGCTGTGTATCATTGCCCGTAATTATCTGCCGGCACTGAACATGATCGAGCTTACATTCTTAGAGATTATAATTATATTTATATGGGTATTTGTCTGCAGGATGATGTACCGCAAGTTCTATCCACCGAGACATTTACTGCTTGTCTACGGATATAAGACACCGACCGAATTCATTGATAAGATCAATGCCAGAAAAGACAAATACATCATTGCTGACCGTATTCATGTCAGTGAAGGTGAGAAAGCATTAAAAGAAAAAATCTTACAGTACGATGGTGTTATCCTTTGTGAGACAAAGGCATATATCAGAAACGAACTGGTAAAATACTGCTTCGAGCATTCAATCCGTTCGTATGTGGTACCGAAGTTATCGGATATCATTATCTTAGGAGCAGAACCAATCCATTTGTTTGATACACCGTTATTATTATCCAGAAACCAGGGACTGACAGGAGAAGATATGATCTTCAAGCGTCTGATGGATATCATCGTATCCCTGATCATGATCATTATCTTTTCACCGTTTATGATCCTGATCGCACTTGCGATCAAGCTCTATGACAGAGGCCCTGTATTCTATAAACAGGATCGTCTGACCCTAAATGGCAGGGTATTCAAGATCATGAAATTCAGAAGTATGCGGATGGACTCCGAGGAACATGGCGCACAGCTTGCAAGAAAGCATGATGACAGAATCACACCGGTTGGCCGTGTGATCCGTGCCACACACTTAGACGAGCTGCCACAGCTCTTTAATATCTTAAAGGGTGATATGTCAGTCGTAGGTCCTAGACCGGAGCGTCCGGAGATCGCAGCGCAGTACAGGGAGACCTTCCCGGAATTCGATTATCGTCTGAAGATGAAAGCCGGACTTACCGGATATGCGCAGGTCTACGGTAAATATAACACCACACCGAGAGATAAGGTGAAGCTTGATCTGACATATTATGAGCAGTATTCCTTATGGCTGGATCTGAAGCTGATCCTGCTGACCTTCAAGATCTTATTCCAGAAGGAGAACACGGAAGGAATCGATGCAAATCAGACGACAGCGATCCGTGAAGACAAGACAAAGAAAACAGGCATCAAGCATCCGCATGATGAAGCCGAGGATGCCTTCTATAGTGTAGAGGAAAAGAAGTAAATGAAACCAGAAGTATCCGTGATCATTCCGGCATATAATTGCAGTAGAACAATTAAACAGGCAATCGATTCCGCACTTTGTCAGGATGTGATATCAGAGATCATAGTGATCAACGACTGTTCGCCGGAGGATCCGACGGAGTGCTTGGCAGAATATAAAAGCAATCCACAGGTTAGACTATATAAGAATGAAACCAATCTTGGCGTAGCAGCAACGAGAAATAAAGGTGTGCAACTTGCAGAGGGCGAATATGTAGCATTCTTAGATTCCGATGATATCTGGCGGCCGGGAAAGCTCTCAAAGCAGCTTGCTGTTATGAAGAAGACCGGAGTGGTATTATCCTCAACTGCCAGAGAACTGATGGAAGAGGACGGAACCCATACCGGGCGGATCTTGCCGGTACCGGAGAAGATCACTTATAAAGGTATGTTATATGGAAATGTGATCAACTGCTCATCCGTAGTGATGAAGCGTGAGGTGGCAGCAGAGTTCCCGATGGGGGATGATGATGCTCACGAGGATTATATCTGCTGGCTGCAGATCCTTAAGAAATATGGGGAGGCAGCAGGCATCAATGAACCGTTACTGCTTTACCGGATGGTGAAGAACAGTAAATCAGGTTCCAAATTACATTCTGCAAAGATGACGTATCAGGTATACCGGAAGATGGGATTTGGAACAGTGAAGTCACTTGGATATTTTGCAGGATATGCGATACATGGAGTAAAGAAGTATTTTCTTTAAATAAAAAGAAACGGAGCAGGGAGATGGCAGAGGAAATCAAGAGAGGTCCGGGAAGACCGACCGATAAACGGAAAGACACAATTCTGAGACTAAGAATCGACACAGATACACATGAACTGCTTTCAAAGTATGCAAAGCAAAAAGGTGTATCCATGTCGGAAATCGTCAGAGAGGCAGTCTACGGTATCGTAAAACAGGCGAACATAGAAGAATAAGACTGTCAGACAGGAGAACGTTGACCATGGAAACAAATAAGGAAGGGGATGTGACACTATCTGTCGTCATGCCCGCCTATAATGAAGGAACACATATAACAGATAATCTGCTTGAAACCAGCAGGGTGTTGTCCGGTTTCGTCAAACGGTATGAGATCATAGCAGTCGACGACGGAAGTGCAGATAATACCGCAGAGTGTATCCACCGGGCAGAAATGCAGGATACCCATATCAGGGGGATCTCGTATCAGCCGAATGGTGGAAAAGGACATGCCATCCGGACAGGAATCGTAGCAGCAGAGGGACGATACATCGCATTTCTGGATTCCGATCTGGAACTGCCACCGATCCTGCTGAAACGATTCTTAAAAGATATGAAGGAGCAGAACGCCGATATCGTGATCGGTTCCAAGCTGCATCCGGAATCGAAGCTCCATTATCCGATGCTGCGTAAGATTATGAGCTATGGATATTATCTGATGTTAAAGATGATGTTCCATCTGAACACTCACGATACACAGACCGGTATCAAGTTATTCAAAAAAGAAGTGATCAAACCAATCGTCAGCCAGATGCAGGCAGAAGGATATGCATTTGATATTGAGATCCTTGCCATGGCAGCAAAAGATGGCAGAAAGATCTGCGAAGCTCCGATCGAGCTGAACTACAGCCGGGATGACAGCAGGGGCGGAAGAAGGATTGGATTAAAGGATGTAGCAAAGGTCTTTAAAGAGACGTTAGAAGTGAGAAAACGTGTTATGCATTGAATAACGGACGTTAATGACTGCGGATATATTGTATTCCGCAAAACGCTTCCGCTCTATCTTTGACGTAGCGGTACATAAGGCTGCAAAATACGCAGCCTAAGTACCGACGCAAAGAGAGGTTTGCTACATACAATATATCCGCAGTCATTAACTGGCTATGTAAAGCAGATATTGTATTCCGCAAAGCGCGGTTTGTTGCATACAATGTATCTATAGTTATTAACTGACAGTGTAAAACAAGATAACGTAAATGCCACGAGTATGAGGTTTTGCTATATATTATGAAGCAAACCTATCTGAGCGTCGGTACTTAGGCTGCGTCCTTTGCAGCCTTATGTACCGCTACGTCGAAGATAGAGCGGAAGCGTTTTGCGGAATAATAGTATAGTTAACCTCATACATAGTGGCGACATAGAAATGTGAGGGAAAATATATGACATATGAAAACGCTTTGGAAATTTTGAAAAAGTACGGACAGGAGCATGTGCTCGCCTATTATGATGAACTAAACGATGAAGAGAAGCAGAGCCTGCTGTTACAGATCGGCGAGATAGACTTCTCGATGTTTGATGTGTTAAAAGAAAAAGGCACAGCCGGAAAGACCGGCTCGATCACACCGACAGCGGCATTAACGCTTGATACGATCAAAGAATACGAATTCGCTTACAAGGTACTTGGCGAGACGGCGATCCAGAAAGGACAGCTCGCTCTTGTTATGCTTGCCGGAGGTCAGGGAACCAGACTTGGATTTGATGGGCCGAAGGGCACATACAATATCGGACTGACGAGAGATCTATATATCTTCGAATGTCAGGTGAAGACGATCTTGCCTGTTGTGAAGACACTTGGACGATGGATCCATCTCTATATCATGACCAGTGATAAGAACTACGAAGCAACGACATTCTTCTTTGCAGAGCATAAGAACTTTGGATATAAGGAGGAGTATCTGCATTTCTTTAAACAGGAGCTGGTACCATCCGTTGATTTTAATGGAAAGATATTGATGGAAGCACCATCAAAGATCTGCCTGTCACCAAATGGAAATGGTGGCTGGTTCTCATCCATGAAACGGGCAGGACTGGTAGAACAACTTGATAAAGAAGGCATCCGGTATATCAATGTATTCGCTGTAGACAATGTCTTACAGAAGATCGCAGACCCGGTATTCCTTGGAGCGATGATGATGGAGGATTATCAGTCGGCAGGTAAGGTAGTAAAGAAAGCAGATCCGTATGAACGTGTGGGCGTCCTTTGTAATCTGGATGGAAAGCCACATATCGTAGAATATTATGAATTAACAGATGATATGCGGTTTGAGAAAAATACAAACGGTGACTATGCCTATAACTATGGGGTGATCTTAAATTATATCTTCCCGGTTGATCAGTTGAAGGTGCTCTTAAACGAGAATATGCCACTTCATGCTGCAAAGAAAGTTATTCCATATATGAATGAGAAAAAAGAGTTGGTAAAGCCTGCGGAGCCGAATGGCTATAAGTTCGAGACACTTGCTCTTGATATGCTTCAGTTTATGAATGACTGTCTGCCATTCGAGGTTGTCAGAGACTATGAATTCGCACCGATCAAGAATGCAGAGGGCGTGGATTCGCCGGAGACAGCGAGAGAGCTGTTAAAGAAGAATGGATATAAGTTGTAGAACTGCGTCGAATACTTTGGAAAAATTGCCTAAAATAATAGTATTATTTCCGGAAATTTTTACACTCAACTTAAACGTAGAAAATTGACATTTAATAAGAATTGAATTATAGTTGTTAGTGGTTAAGAAACGTTAAGAATTTCTAAAACATTAACAACTATAATTTATATAGTTTGACTTGATAAAGATACATGATGAACACATTTATGAGGGAAATGAGGGAATACAATGTATAGAAAAGAGCCTCAGGGCTGGTTAAAGCATCTTGATTTTACAGTGCTGAATCTGATAGCACTGCATGCATCTTATTGTATGGCATATTTTATACGGATGGGAACAGAAAATCCGTATCATAGTAAGTTATATCGGACAATAGCCGTACTTCTGACATTATTTCAATTATTAGTTACCATAGTATGTCATATATATAAAGGCGTGCTGAAACGGGGATATTTCCGTGAAGCTGTTGCGTCTGTGAAGCAGTCTGTACTGGTTGTACTTCTGGCAGTATTCGTTCTGTTCATGATGAAGATGGGCGCAGCCTATTCCAGAAAGGTTATGGCCTTATTTGGCATGATATATCTGGTTATGGGCTATATGATCACGCTTCTCTGGAAGGAATATATACGAAGACATCGCGTGGCAAAGAAATCCGTTGTAATTGTGACAGTCAAAGAATACCTGAATGCGTTACTTGCCGAAATGGGTACAGAATACTATAATCTGTATCGGGTTGCAGGTGTTGTATTATTAGATGCAACTGAGGACGAGGCAGAAAACTACAATACAGAATATGCAGATTTGGAGCTTAGCATATATACATATTCAGACGAAGTTCTGGAACAGATCATGCATGGCTGGGTAGATGAGGTTTATGTGAATATACCATTTGAGAAGCATATTCCGGAGAATCTTCTGGGACAGTTTGCAGATATGGGAATCACGGTTCATGTGCGGGTGCGTGTACCGGCAGAGCTCTCCGATTATCAGTATGTATTCGATAAACAGCTTGGTCATCATGTACTGACCGTCAGCACTACATATATAACAACGTATCAGGCATTTGTGAAGCGTGCAATCGATATCCTTGGTGGAATCGTAGGATGTATCTTTACAGGTATCCTTACGATCATTCTTGCACCATGTATCTATATCGCATCACCGGGACCGATCTTCTTCTCCCAGTACCGTATCGGTAAGAATGGCAAGAAGTTCAAGATCTATAAATTCCGAAGCATGTATATGGATGCGGAAGCACGAAAAGCAGAGCTGATGGAGCAGAATCAGGTCAAGGATGGCATGATGTTCAAGATGGAATATGATCCGCGAATCATCGGCTGCAAGAAGCTGCCGGATGGTACGATCAAGAAGGGCATCGGAAACCGGATCCGTGACTGGTCGCTTGATGAATTCCCACAGTTCTTCAATGTGTTAAAGGGTGATATGAGTCTGATCGGAACCAGACCGCCAACAGAGGATGAATGGGAGAAGTATTCCGCCCATCACAGAGGTCGTATGGCGATCAAGCCGGGTATCACAGGACTCTGGCAGGTCAGTGGAAGAAGTAATATCACGGATTTTGATGAGGTTGTAAGATTAGACCGGAAGTATATCGATGAATGGAGCCTGGCAAATGATATCAAGATATTGTTCAAGACAGTAGGTGTTGTGTTGAAAGGCGAAGGGTCGATGTGATATATTGAAAATTTAAAAATGTAGGAGAAAATTAATTATGAATATAATAGTTACAGGTGGAGCAGGTTTTATAGGAAGTAATTTTGTGTTTCATATGTTGAAAAAATATCCAGATTATAGAGTAATATGTCTGGATAAGCTGACATATGCAGGCAATCTATCTACTCTTGAACCAGTTATGGACAATCCAAATTTTAGATTTGTGAAGCTTGATATATGTGATAGGGAAGGAGTATATAAGCTGTTTGAAGAAGAACATCCAGATATGGTTGTAAACTTTGCAGCAGAAAGCCATGTGGATCGTTCTATAGAAAATCCGGAGGTTTTTCTTCAGACAAATATCGTCGGTACCAGTGTTTTGATGGATGCCTGTCGTAAGTATAGTATCCAGCGTTATCATCAGGTTTCTACCGATGAGGTATACGGCGACCTTCCACTTGATCGCCCTGACATGTTCTTCACTGAGGAGACGCCGATTCATACTAGCTCTCCGTATAGCAGTTCCAAGGCCGCTGCAGACCTGTTGGTTTTGGCTTACCATCGTACTTATGGCCTGCCTGTGACTATTTCCAGATGCTCAAATAATTATGGACCATATCATTTCCCTGAGAAATTAATACCGCTTATGATCGCAAATGCACTGGCGGATAAGCCGCTTCCTGTATATGGGGAGGGACTTAATGTAAGAGATTGGCTTTATGTGGAAGATCATTGTAAGGCAATTGATCTCATTATTCATAACGGCAGAGTAGGCGAGGTTTACAATGTAGGCGGTCACAATGAGAAACGAAATATCGATATTGTAAAAATTATTTGTAAGGAACTTGGCAAAACGGAGAGCCTTATTACGCATGTAGGTGATCGAAAAGGACATGACATGAGATATGCTATTGATCCGACAAAGATACATAATGAACTTGGATGGCTTCCGGAGACAAAGTTTGAGGATGGAGTCAAGAAGACTATACAGTGGTATCTGGAAAACAGAGAATGGTGGGAAACTATTATCTCAGGGGAATATCAGAATTACTATAAAAAAATGTATGAAAATAGATAAGATAAAAAGAGGTTATTAAATAATGGGACAAATAAAGGTGGAGACAGATGTAGGTGGCATAGAAGGTTTGTGTGTGATTGAGCCGGCTGTTCATGTAGATAGCAGAGGTTACTTTATGGAAACGTATAATGAAAGGGATATGAGGGAAGCTGGAATAAATGTAAAATTTGTACAGGATAATCAGTCCATGTCAACAAAAGGTGTTCTTCGAGGACTTCATTTTCAGAAACAGTATCCGCAATGTAAGCTGGTAAGGGTTGTACGCGGGGAGGTATTTGATGTGGCTGTTGATCTCCGGTCTGATTCTAAAACATACGGAAAGTGGTATGGGGTAAGACTTTCGGATGCAAACAAGAAACAATTTCTTATACCAGAAGGATTTGCACATGGTTTTCTTGTATTATCTGATGAAGCTGAGTTTTGCTATAAGGTGAATGATTTCTGGCATCCTAATGATGAAGGAGGAATGGCTTGGAATGATCCAGAGATTGGTATTGAGTGGCCAGAGGTTATTGGCGAATATAAAGGCAATGCTGGCGTGGAAGGTTATGTGCTTATAGATGGAACGCCACTTAATTTGAGTGCAAAGGATCAGAAATGGGAAGAAATTAGCAAAACTTTTAAGTTTTAAATGATGTTCCTTCCATATATCATATAAAAAGGAGATAAAGTAACGTGAAAGTTTTGTATGTGGCAGAATGTATAGGCGGGGTGGATCGGTATTTACGATGTTTGCTGAAATATTCTACTTGTGAAAATATATTAATTCTATCACAGTTGTATAAACGTGAAGATTATAAAAAACTTGCTGATCATATAGAAATTATGCATATGACGCATAAAATTGGATTTTGCGCATTAAAGGAAGCACATATATTAAGAAAGAAAATAAAAAAATATAGACCGGATGTGGTTTATGCTCATTCTTCTATTGCCGGTGCACTTACGCGTATGGCTTGTATTGGGATTAATGTAAAGGTTATATATAATCCGCACGGTTGGTCTTTTAATATGAAAAGCAGAATGCAAAACGCATATGTTGTGTTGGAAAGAGTGATGGCACATTTTTGTGATGCTATTATATGTATTTCTGAGGCAGAAAAACAATCGGCATTAAGAGAAAAGATATGTAAAGAGGATAAGTTACATGTTATTTACAATGGTATAGATATAGAAGAATATAAAAATGAAAAAGTAGAATTGGCAATCCCGGAACATTCATTTGTAATCGGAATGGTTGGGCGAATTTGTAAACAAAAAGCACCAGATATTTTTGTAAAGATGGCGAATGTAATTCAAAAGCAAATGGAAAATGCTTATTTTGTCATTGTTGGAGATGTGGTTGAAGGTTCAATTGAGGGAAAAAAAGAAATTGAAGATATGGCTGAAAAATTTGGCGTAAAGCTTTTGATTACAGGTTGGGTAACGAATCCATTGGCGTATATGAGTAGGTTCAATGTTGGATGTCTTTTAAGTAGGTGGGAAGGCTTTGGATTAGCTATTCCTGAGTATATGCTTACAGGTACACCTATAGTTGCAACCAGAGTTGATGCTATTCCATATTTGATTCAAGATAATGTGAATGGATTATTGGTTGATATGGATGATTGGAGAACAGCAGCAGATAAGGTTGTGGAATTATCAAAAAATAATAAAAAAAGAGAAGAATTAATTAGAAACGGAATGGAGACTGTAAGAAAAAGGTTTGATGCAAAAAGAGTTTCTGCAGAATGTGAGAACCTGTATAATGCTTTAGCAAAAAATAGGGAATAATAGATAGATTTTAATACTAATTTAGTTTTGAGATAGAATTAAAGATAATAAAGGAGTAAAAAATGAAACGAATTATCACTTATGGAACTTTTGATCTTTTACATTATGGTCATATTAATCTTTTAAAGAGAGCAAAGGCATTAGGAGATTATTTGATTGTTGCGATATCGACAGATGAATTTAATTGGAATGCGAAACATAAAAAGTGTTATTTTACATATGAACAGAGAAAACAATTAGTAGAAGCAATAAGATATGTTGATCTTGTAATACCAGAGGAAAACTGGGAACAGAAAAAATTAGATGTACATGAGTATCATATAGACACATTTGTTATAGGAGATGATTGGAAGGGAAAGTTTGATTTTCTACAAGAAGAAGGGGTAGAGGTTGTGTATTTACCAAGAACCCCAGAAATAAGTACAACACAAATAAAAAAGGATTTGAAGTAATTATGAAGTATACAGCAAAATATTTTAAAGAAACGATGCCTGAATGGAAGAGAAAAAAGGATCCTATATTAAGCAGGCTTTTTTATAGAAGAGTAGCATTTGGTCTAGCGGCTGTTTGTGCCAATTACGGAATTCAGGCAAATACAGTTTCATATTTTTCAGCAATAGTAGCGGTTGTGGCATGTGTCTGCTTTTTACCAAATGTTTATTGGTTACATATATTAGGTGCGTTGCTTATTAACGTATGGTTAATTTTAGATTGTACAGATGGTAATTTAGCCAGAAGTGTAAAAAGCCAACCTTTTGGTGAATTTGCAGATGGAATTAGTAGCTATATTCTGGTTGGATTGATGTGTACAACAATTTCGGTTGCAGTTTATTTTGAAGGAGGTTTATTCATTCCTGTAAACTGTCCATGGATTATTTTACTAGGGGCATTGGCATCTAGTTCTGATTCCCTTATGCGTCTAATATATCAGAAATATAAAAATACAGAGCGTGATATGGCAGACCGAGGAATTGTTAAAGTTGAACCTGATATACGGACAGACCATAGTCAGGTAGGAAGTCTAAGAGTGCGGATTGAAGCTGAGTTAGGAGTTGGAGGACTGTTACCAGTTGCTATTTTTATTGCAGCTATTTTTAGGGCATTAGACATAATTATTATTTACTGTTTTATGTATTATGGCATGTCGTTTTTGGTTGCAACATTAATTTATATAAAGAAAGCAATGAGAGCAGCTAAATAAAAGGAGAAAATACATATAAGTAGTAATTGAGTGAAGAAGAGGTTTTAGCATGAAGTTGTTATTTATTCAAGGCGGTTCGCGATGGAAAATAGATAATAAAGGTAATATCTATACAGATGCAAATTTTAATCAGTCAATATGGAACAGGTATATATCATATTGTGATGAACTGACCGTTATATTAAGAAGAGAAGAAGCTGTATATGATGTTGCTGAAGCTATGCGGCGTTTTAACACATTTGATACAAAAAAAGCGAAACATATCGAATTAAAAGATGTATACAGACCAATAAAAAATATTATAAATTTATCTATGCGTAAAAAGATAAAGTGTACAATTGAACAGGCTGTTAAGGAATCGGATAAAGTTATTATCAGATCGTTAGGAAATATATATACTAATAGTGCGTTAAAATATGCATGTAAATATAATAAACCATATTTGATAGAAGTTACAGGATTTGCATGGGAATCAATGTGGTATCATAGCTTCAGGGGAAAATGTGTAGCTTTATTTAAAGAATTAAGTTATAGGAAATTAATAAAACCATCTAAATATGCTATCTACGTTACAAATGAAGCGTTACAAAAAAGATATCCTTGTAAGGGCAGAATGTTAGGTTGCTCAGATGTTGAATTGCCCGTTATCAGTGAAAGTGTTTTGCAAAGAAGAATAGAAAAAATAAATAATCAGGATGAAATTATTATTGGAACTGCTGCTTTTTTAGATGTAGGTTGGAAAGGGCAGGAGTATGTTATAAGGGCAATATATGAACTTAAGAAAAAGGGAATTCATAACTTCAGATATCAACTTATTGGAGCAGGTGAAGGAAGAGACCTTAAGGCATTAGTAAAAAAGCTTGATTTGGAAACAGAAGTGGAATTTATAGGAGTGCTGCCACATGATGAGGTATTTGCTTGGATGGATTCAATTGACATATATGTTCAGTCAAGTTTTATGGAGGGACTTTGTCGTTCATTAGTAGAAGCTATGAGTAGAGCATGCCCTATAGTATGTTCTGATGTTGGTGGTAATTATGAATTGGCATCTGGAGAATGTTTATTCGCTAAAGGAAATTATAAACAATTAGCAAGAATTTTAGAAGAAATGCAATCAAAAGATAAGCAGATTTTTGAAGCAAAGCGAGGGTTTGAAAAAGCAAAGGAGTTCAATAAAGAATTATTAGATACAAAGCGAAATTTATTTTTTAAAGAGTTTATTGAAGGAAAGTAAAATATGAATAACAAGAAGATTTTGGTAACAGGTGCGAATGGTTATTTAGGAGTTGAAATTGTAAAAGCAATTCTGGATATGGGAAATGAAGTTATTGCAACCGACGTTAAAGTTGATAATGTGGACGATCGTGCTGAAAAAAATATGTAATCTTTTTGAAGTTGAAAATCCATATGAATACTTGGGTAAACCAGATGTATTACTTCATTTAGCCTGGAGAGATGGATTTGTGCATTACTCTGATACCCATATTAATGATTTACCAAAACATTTTTCGTTTATAAGAAAAATGGTTGAATCAGGATGCAAGCAAATTGCAGTAATGGGAAGTATGCATGAAATAGGTTTTTTTGAGGGAAGCATAAATGAGGATACACCTTGCCATCCTGTTACTTCATATGGTATAGCAAAGAATGCGTTAAGAGATTTAACACAAGAGATTTGTAAACAAAATGATACTGTGTTTCAATGGTTCCGAGGCTATTATATTGTAGGTAATTCTAAATATGGTGCATCCATTTTTTCTAAGATTATAGCAGCAGAAGAAGAGGGAAAACACAGTTTCCCATTTACTTCAGGACAAAATCAATATGATTTTATTGATTATTCTGATTTTTGTATACAGGTAGTTGCCACAGTTACACAGGATAAAATTAATGGTATTATAATTATCTGTTCAGTCTGTTCAGGATATCCTGAAAAATTGGCTGATAGAGTTGAACGGTTTATTAAAGAAAATAACTATAAGATTAGGCTTGATTATGGAGCGTTTCCTGATAGACCATATGATTCCAAAGCAATATGGGCTGATGGAAGGAAAGTAAAAGAAATTCTAAAAATGTTAAAAGAGTGAGGAGATTACAAAATGAGAATATTATTAATTATGCCTACTTTTTATGGGTATTATAAAAAAATATGTAATATTCTTGAAAAATCAGGGAATAAAGTATATTTTTTCCCTGATGAAATTTCTCTTTCGTTTACAGATCGTGTAAGGAGAAGGTTTAGCCTTAATTTTTTAAGGAAAAGATATGAATCATATATAATGTCTATTCCAGAAAAAATAGAAAATACTGAAATCAATAAGGTAGTGGTTATTTTTGCAGGAAGATATATGGAACCGAAGAATGTTGAATTTCTCAGAAATAAATATGATAAGGCAGAATTTGTATATTATACATGGGATTCTATAAAAAACTTTCCACAGATAGAGAGCATTTATAAATTATTTGATAGAAGTTATTCCTTTGATAAACAAGATTGTAAAGAATATGGAATGGAATTTTTACCATTGTTTTATTCAAATGACTGTATTGACGAGAAAGTTATTTTTGATGTAACATCTTTGATGACATTTGGCATTGCAAAGTCAAAAAGCTATCATAGGATAATAGATTCATTACCTGATAATGTAAAATTAAATCAGTATCTTGTGATGAAGCATAAGAGTACATATTTATATAATAAATTAAAATCACCAGAAAGTTTTAAGGGAATCAGTAATGATGCGTTTAAATTTTTGCCATTAAGTCAGAGTGAGAGCAATCTTATGTTTGCAAAATCGAAGGCTGTTATTGATTGTCCTTTGGAGGGGCAGAATGGATTAACAATGAGGACATTTGAGGTTTTGCATTTAAAAAGAAAATTAATTACTACTAATGCAAATATTAAGGAATATGATTTTTATTCACCTAATAATATTTTTGTAGTGGATGGAAAAACTCAGATTCCAGATTCTTTTTTTAAGGATGTTTTTGATACGAACATAGTTTTAGATAGTAAATATTCAATACAGAATTTTATTAGTATTTTATTTAAAGCTAATGTAAACGTTAGAACTCAGGATAGTGGAGCTATTGAATTATATGAAGAGAGAAGTACGATTTAATATAAATAATATACTGATATATATAGAAATAATGATTATGATCTGGCTATCTGGAACAGTTATTTCAGCAGTGCAACCAGATTCATTACTGTATAATATTGCCAGAATGATATTTTTATTAATATCATGTTACTTTGCTATCAAAGCAATATTATATAAAGTAAATTATTTGAGTTATGTTTTAATATTTATATGTATTTTCGCAATTTATTTTTGTATTAATTTGTTTTTATATCCAGCATCTTCTTTTAATTTATTTTATAGATGTATCATTTTTTTACTATTATTTCTTAATTTTTTTTATTGGAATAAGAAAAAGATAAATTATAATGAAGTGTTATATAAAATAGTTATAGTTATTGCTATAGTCTCATTATTATTTTATGTCCTGGTTAATGTTTTAAAAATTAATATCCCATATACGATAATAACGGGTGATAGCAATGTGCCATATTATAATTATTATGGAATATATTATTTTTATGGAAATCCTAATAAATTAATTAGATTGAGTGGATTATTTTGGGAACCGGGGGTATATCAGATATATCTTAATATGGCATTATTTTATTACATAATTAGTTTAAGAAAAAATATTAAAGAGTTAATATTGCTTCTTATAAATATTATTTTAACTTTTTCCACTACTGGTATGGTTTTAGCAAGTTTGTTATTAGCTTATATGTTTTTGTATTCAAGTAAAATTAGCTTGCGAAATAAAATAATAATTACTATACCTATTTTAAGTATTGTATTATTTGTTATATTTACAGTTGTTGGGCAAAAGATAGAAATGACGGCATCTGGTGGATCTTTTTACATAAGATCGTTAGATTTACAGCTAGGATTAAAAATTTTTAAAGAGCATTTTTTATTAGGAGCTGGATTTTTAAATACAGATATTTTTAAAAGCTTAAATACATATAATCTGACGGGACCGAAAGGAAGTTCTAATGGTTTTATAACTTGGTGTTATACTACAGGTTTATTGGGAATTGTATTTGCATTTATACCTTTTATAAAGCATAGTATGGCAATACATAAGAAAAAAGAAAAAATAGAAAATATCATGTTTATAATTTTGATTTTTGTTTTTAATAATTCGGAGCCAATATATCAATTACCGTTAATGATATATATTTTAGCAGCAGAATACTATATGGCAATTATAGGAAAAGGAGAAGTATATTAATGAAAAACACCAGTAAGTTTAATAAGGCCATATGGTTAATTAAAACACAATTATTTTTAAAACCAAGATTTTCAAAGATTGATAAAAGAAGTATTGTCTTTTTTCCTATGCAAATAGATAACCCACAAGCAATTAGTATAGGTAAAAAAATTTTCATATCAAATAACGCATGGCTTGCGGGAGGTAAAGATAGTAATGGCAAAGATACTTTAATAATTGATGATTATACGAGAATTGGTCATTTCTTCCATTGTATTGCTTTGCATGATGTATATATAGGAAAGTCTGTTTTAATAGCAGATAAGGTTTTTATTTCTGATGCATCACATATTTATAAGGATATAGATCTTCCAATTTTTGCACAGGGAATGGAGAATTTGAGATCGGTCTCAATTGGAGATGGTTCATGGATTGGCGAAAATGTATGTATTCTTGGGGCGAATATTGGAAAGCATTCTGTTATAGGTGCAAATTCTGTCGTTTTACAAGATATACCGGATTATTGTGTGGCGGTGGGAAGTCCTGCTAGAGTTGTTAGAAAATATGATTTTGAGACGAAAAAATGGGTTACAGTAGAGTAGAGATGAAAGATGAGTAGTATATGAAAAATAATGGAAGATCATTAAAGAAAAACTATGTATTTAACTTTATAAGTCAGGTTCTAACATTAATTATACCGTTAATAACCACTCCATATTTATCTAGAATTTTTCATGAAGTTGGTAATGGACAGATTGCTTTTGCAAATAATATTATTACATATTTTACGATGATAGCAAATCTTGGATATTCCGTATATGGACAAAGAGAAGTTGCAAAATATCAGGATGATGAATATATGCGGAGCAAGATTTTCTGGGAAATTGTTATAATAAGAGTTGTTTTATCTATTGTTTCCTTTACAATTTTACTAATAACTACGTTTAGTGGTATATATGGACATAGTTATACAAAACTGATTATGCTTTTCTCTATTCAGGTAATTGCGATTGCATTTGATGTGAATTTTTATTATCAAGGAGAAGAAGATTTTAAGTCTATTGCTATCCGTACAATTATCTTAAGAAGCCTTTGCCTAATACTTATATTTACTTTTGTTAAGCATGAAAATGATACATGGATTTATGCTTTAATATATTCATCTTCTGTATTGTTTGCTAATCTTATAATGTGGCCTAAGCTTTTGAAGATGATTAAGAAAGTGTCAATAAAAGATTTAGAGTTTAGGAGACATTTTATACCGGCACTTATTATCTTTTTACCTACATTAGCAACTACAATCTATGGTTCATTGGATAAGTTGATGATTGGATACTTGGCAAAGAATCCTGATTATCAAAATGGTTGTTATAATCAAGCATTAAAGTTGAACCAGACAATATTAGTTTTAATAACGGTTATTGATTCGATAATGGTTGCGCGTAATTCCCATGATTATGCAGTTGGTGAACATGATAAAATGAAAAAGCATATTCGTTTTTCCTGTGATTATGTATTGCATTTGGGAATTCCCCTGATAGTGGGAATGTGTGTATTATCAAAAAATCTTTCATCCTGGTTTCTGGGAGATGGATTTGCTGAAGTTCCAATGTTATTAAACATAATGTCAATACGGTTTATAGCCAGTGGCCTTGCTTGTGTTTTTGGTAATCAGTTATTTATCGCTATAGGGAAAGAGAAATACACTACAATAGCACATATAACTACAGCTTTTTCTAATTTAATTTTAAATTTCGTTTTCATTCCATGGTTAGGAGCAATAGGAGGATCAATTACAACGGCTATAGCAGAGGTAATTGATTGCATGGTGCTTGCGATAATTGCAATAAAGGGACAGTATATATCTGGAAAAGAACTATTACAAGGTTTACCCAAACCTGTAATAGCGGCTGCAATAATGTTTCTAACAATTAAACCTATAGAGACAGCGTTCCATTATAGTATTATAAGTTTTTGTTTTATAACTTTTATTGGCATAATTGTATATGTGGGTACACTTCTTCTTTTGAAAGATATTTTTTCAAATTATTGTTTTAATAAAGTAGTTATGCCTATTTGGAAAGGAAAAAGTAAGAGGGCAAGTAAGCATGAATAGGGGGAGGTTCCATTTTAAAAGTATAAGAATATCAATTATATCATTTGTATTAATTTTATTAACATTAACTGGTCTATTATATCTGATGCTCCAGAGTTCAACGGACACAAATGCACTTTCTGAGAAGGTGAGGCATTTTTCTATAGTTGAAAGTTTTCTGAATTGTGTTAGTTCTTATGTAAGTTGGTCAGTACGTCAATGGGCACATGTGTTTGAATTTTTGCTTGTTGGTATTGTTATTAGTATTTTTTATGCTATTAGAACAAATCATGTTTGGAAGATGTTCGTACTGGCACTGGGTACATGTGTGGTTATTTCTATATGTGATCAGTCAACGAGGATATTTATTAATGGCAGACATTTTGATTCCTTTGATCTTATATTAGATGCATTGGGATATATTAGTGCAATAATAGTAATGAGTGTGTGTAGAAGAATCTATAGTTTTTGCATTTATAAAAGAAAATAAATATATAATGAACTGGATTAAATGTACCTTTGTTGACATGAAGGGAAGTCCAGTTCGTAAACGCTCCATAGCCGGTACCTATCCATTTTACCCGAATTTTTTTATAATCACCTCAACTAGTTGGAAAATAAGAGCGAAAAATCCAAATATTCGGGAGGTAGATTAGGGCAACACGACTTGCTATTCGGGAAAAGCAGTTAGAGACCTGGACTGCGATTATTCAGGAATGCAGGAACAGCGGTATGAAAACAAAGGACTGGCTTGCTGAAAATAACATATCAAAGGATCAGTATTACTACTGGTTTAATCAGCTGAGACTTGCGGCGTGCATGCAGGCCTCTGGTCCTCAACCAGAATTGCCGGTTGAATCGGAGAATCCACAGATAGTCAAGTTGGAATGCGCTGATTATCAGAATGACCTTGATTCGTGCAGCAATTCAAAGATAAGGATAGACTGTGGCTGCATACACATAGAGATCGATGGCGGTGCTGCTCCTACAGTAATCCGCTCCATCATGGAGGTTCTTGTAGATGCTGCATGATGCAGTTGGTTTTTCTGAAATATACATAGTATGTGGCAGAACGGATCTGAGGTATGGTATAGACAGTCTTGCCGCAGTCCTCAGATCCCTTGGCATAGAGAACCCTGCAACAGCAGGTACACTTTACCTATTCTGCGTAAACGCTCCACAGTGTGATATGCCCACTGTGAAGCGTTTACTTTTGATATGGAAAGTAGAGTTTTGATGTCGAAGAATGTTGACTTTGCGTATAAACAGAGGTAGAATCAAAATATGTATAATCAAATAGAGGGGGATTTCTTTTATTTCATTTGTAAGGCAGATCTAATTAAAATCCATGAAATGAAAAATAAAATCTTCCAGTGACAGAAAAATACAAAGGTTTTCATAATATTTAAAGAGCAGATAATAATGCCAAGGTTACTCTGAAATGTTTGGGAATGATTTATGACGTCGTTGTTTTGAGAAGATATTATGCATGAAAAAAGCCTGGAATTGATTGTATTAAACGTATACATGAAATATATATTTGAAAGGTCAGGATTAGCAAAATGATAGAGGATGATTTGATACAAGAACTGAAAACAAAAGGTATTTTCTCTGAATATCTACCAAGTGAGTTTAATGTTTCCTCGAATAATTTTAATGTTTATGGGGCAGGTGCCTCTCATAAGGATAGAATAGAACCGTATTCGTATTATATGAGCAGATTTAATAAAAAAGGTGATAAAAGGTTAATTAGTATACCTGAATTTGCAACATATGTATCACTTGTGAATTTTCTTTATGACAATAAATTTTCAATTCTCAGAACAATTGTTAACCAATCAAAAGAAGATGAAAATTCTTTTTCTAGATTTGTGAATAGTGAAGGAAATATTGTATACGAAAAAGATGGATATGGCGGAGGTGCTAAATTTGTTTTAGAGAGGGGCGCTGAAAGTAATGAATATGAGAAGGCTAGAAGTACATATGTAAATAACATGATTTATAAAATTCAGCGTACCAAGGGAGCTGCAGGGATACTCCATATAGATATTTCAGAGTTTTATAGTAATATTTATACGCATATATTTGGATGTATAAAGCTTGGTATAGATGGCATAAAAAGTGCGTTTATTCAAGATAGTACAGATCAAGATTATTTGCTATATAAAAAGTTGGATGACAGAGTTAGAAGACTTAATGGAGCAAGAACTAATGGAGTTTTAGTTGGTCCATATATATCGAGAATATTATCTGAGACAATATTGGCAGTAGTTGATAAGGAATTAAGAGATCAAGGTTTGATATTTACTAGGTATGCAGATGACTATGAAATAGCAATTTATCATGATACATTCTATGAAGATGTACTTCATTTGGTTACTTCAGTGTTTGATAAATATTTTTTGAAATTAAATAGTGAGAAAACATATTATGAAGAATATCCATATTATCTTTTCAGTAATTATGAAAAGATTATTGAAAGAATACGAGGAAATGAGGAGAAAATGGATTCTCCGGAAATAGTGGAATTATTTAATTGTTTTTTTAGTATGGAGAAGAAAGGGGAAAAGGGAGCAGTCAGATATTTATTAAGTGCATATCCTGATAATTATATTATAAATGATAAAAATTTATATTGTGATTATTTGGTAAATGTGATTTGTAACGATGAGAAAAATATGCCATTGGCATCAAAAATATTTGTAAAAGAGTATAAGAATAGCAACATTGCCATTGATGATAACATAAAAAAAATTTTATATAAACATTTAGAATATAATATTAATAATGGCAATAACCTTGATGTGGTATGGTTAGTATATTTGCTTACAAAAATAGGATACGAATTCAACGGACAGCAAGTTGAAAAATTACTTGATACAAAGAATGATTTAGCTATAGTTATTTTGTTAGAGGAGCAGACGGACATATTTAGTGAACAAATTGTAGATAAATGTTGTAGAGTATCAGAGTGTTGGTTATTATTTTACCAGTTTGCACTACATTACGATAGTAAACGCAATATTTTTTTTCAGAAATTTAATATAATACATAATAAAAATTTTTATGAAAAATTGTTTCACAATGGATTTAGTTTTTATAAGAGAAATTCAGATTAATAGAAGAATTTTACAAAATAATGGCTATACAATGGTGAAATAAAAATGAAGCAGATTATGAAGGATACATTTCATTTTTTATATGTGCAGTTTTCAAATCTCTTTGATTCTAATAAAGCGTTAGCGGTATTTTTGATTAGCTTGGCTCTGGGATTGATATGTACATTTATTGGTGGCAGACGATATGAACGTCACAAGATCAATAAGATTCAGGCTAATCAGGTGCAAGAAAATATTTATCAGACTGTAAGGAATGGTGCGGATAAACAAAAAATGAGAAATGGACGAATGGTACAGAGAAGAATACGATTACGGTATAAAAGATACGGAATTGAAGAAGATTCCTATAAAGGTGAATCTTCAAAATGCAAGGCTTAAGGATCCTGACAAGGCGATTGCTGATTGGAAGAATGCACAGCTGCAGGAAGATAAATTAATCGAGCTTGAATTTGTCGCATATTCCGGTAATGACAAGGCCATAAGAATTGCGGAGTGTTGAGTCGTCAGAATAGATGGTTTGTATTAAGAGATAAGTGTGTTGTAAAAGAAAGAAGGGGGAATATATGCGAAAGAAGATAGCAGATAATAGAATATCATTGGTCATTTCATTTGCATTTGTTCTGATAACTTTAGGCATATTGTTCTACCTGACATTCCAGACACCGGATGATACGGTTGCCCTTTCGGAAAGAGTGGGGCATCTGCCTGTCGTGGACGATTTCCTTAATTGGGTAGGTGCATTTGTGGATTGGTCAGTACGTCAGTGGGCACATGTATTTGAATTCCTGATCATCGGCATCTGTGTTAGTATTTTTCATGCATGTGCAACGAAGAAAATCTGGCTGATGCCGGTTTTGGCATTATTAACATGCATGTGTATATCATTGTCCGATCAGTCGGTTCGGCTATTCATTGCCGGGAGACATTTTGATTCCTTTGATCTGGCGTTGGATGCACTGGGATATGTGAGCGCTATCGTGATTGTGAGTATATGCAGGGGGATAAGTAGATTGGTAGTTAATAGAAGATAAGTCCTTTGCCGAGAGGTGAGGGACTTATCTGGGCTTAGAAAATACTTGCGCGACAAGAACATTTGTTCTACAATGTTTATGGGTGCTATCCTTAGGTTAAGGTGGATGAAAGTCTGTTGTAACCTATTGAGATGGTAGGCGGCTGGCCCTCTTGCGAAAAGGAGGGACTGTTACAAAAGCCCTCCGTATGGGAAAGGAGGGTGGTGTGATTATGATGATGGAGTACATAAGCTTGGTAGGATTTATTCTTACCGTCTTTATAGCCGGAATTGCAGTTGGAAAACTTGTTGAGAAGATCGAAAGATTTCTATACAGGAAAGAAGCTGAAGAACATGATGACACAAACAAAAACGACCGCCGTTAGTTTTCGTAGGACTTGGCGATCGTTTATTGCTAAATAACTAAGAGGCTAGCCGTCTGTCGGTAGCACCCTTTACAACTTGATGATATCATAAACAGTAGTTGATTTCAAGTGTTAACGGAATGGTTGATAACAGGACTATTTGACCTTTCAGAAGCCTGCTGATCCGGGTTGATTGTTTTTGTATGAAAGGAAAAGAAGATTCAGGAGTTGATTATATGAAGATTTTTCAAGCAATTGGGGATGAATTGAGTTACAAGGATATCTTGCAACTAGATGGTGCGTATTCAGTTGCACATATTAATTATGGGGAATCACCGCTTTTTAATAATATTGATGGCAGGAATATTGCAAAAAATTCAAGAAAGAACAGTCTTTCTTCTAGGGGACATATTGATGATGTTCTTGGCAGTTTGGATGCCTTTAATGGAACAGAGCAGGGGTATAAGAAAGCAGATAGAATTGAATTATGGAAGTTTTATTGGTTGGAATATATAAATGCATTTGACCAGCTTACCCATGTATTGCCTAAGTCAGTGGTTACCGTTTATATAGGGAGACAAGCTATTGAATTGGGCTTTAAATATTTGTTGGTACAAAAAAATGTGGTAGAAAAAGATTTGAAAACACATAATTTGAAAGAGTTGGCAGATTTGTTATGGTCAAAGTATTCAATTAATAAAAAATATATGGAATATGTAACATCTTTTTGCGATTCTTATTGTAGAATGATCGAAGGCGAAAATCCGGAATATTTTAGATATCCTGAGTACAACAAAAGTGCATATTTTGCAGGCAATCAGCTGGATATAAAATGGCTGTCATATAACTTTGCATTGATAATATTGAAACTGCTGCATTTGGCAGGCTTAGATAATATCTTTGAATGATGATGGAGTGTTGGATTGAATGGTACAGCTTGACATAGGATTATGGAAATGAATAATTAAGTTTGGTGAGATTTAGAGTTTTACAAGACAAATAATAAGAGAAATAATTTTATGAGGGAGAAAAGAGATGAATGAGATAATTGCGTGGTGTAATCAGAATGAAGGATTTTTGTCTTTTGTTCTTTCTGCAGTGACAATTGTTATAAGTATAATTGCAATTACAACTTCGTTTAAGGTTGCAAAGCTGCCATATAGAATTAAACTGAAAGTTATGCCTGTGGCATATAAATCTCCTGATGGGTTAATGGTTGATTTTGTGATCTATAACCAGGGCAATATCGAGACTGGTGTTGACCATATTTCTATAGCGGATAATAACAAATTAGTGCTTGGAATGTATAGGGGAGATAAGGTATTTATTAAACCCGGGCATACGCAGAAATGCAGAATTGAGATATTTGACAGGATCGAATATATTGAAGGAAATATGATTGATCTCAATAATAAGATTGTTATCACGATTCATGATTCGTATGGCAATGAATATGTATTCAAAAATGGATTCCCGGTGGGGTAGGGATGTTGTAGAAGATTATGTGAAAGGATGATGCAGAATGAGAACTTTTGATGATATGCTTTTTAAACAGTTGCAGGATGAAGTCTTTAGAAAAGAATATGAAACTATTCAGCCAGAGTTGGATGTTATAAGAGAAATCGTAGATGCGAGAACTTCACAGAATGTGACTCAAGACATCACATGTTATATTTGATAAAAATGATTTTAATTAAATTGGTTTGAAGCATCATCGGATAAAAATGATGGTTGCTTATGGATATATATTTTTATAGAATATACTACTGACCGATATGTGGTATATAAATGGTCGGGTTGAAAGTTTAGTCCTTCGCCGTAAGGTGAGGGACTTTTTCTATATAATGTGGGAGTATATGATAGGTGGTAATCACCTCCTGCTTACCAGTGAACATACTGTTAATAAAATTGAACAGAAAGCAAGAAAAGTCATGGGGATGTTAAAAAGAGGTGTGAAATTTACACCTACACAGCCTGACATTATGGCTATATTAAGAAAATTAAGGGGAATGCAGTAGGTATAAATGATTTGAGTTATAGAATATAGATGTTATTTGTATAAACGGAATATTAGAAAATAAAACTAGGCGGGAATGGGTAGAACCTTGAATATTGAAGGTTCTACCCATTCCAATTTTTAGTTGATATGATGGAACATAGTTATTATGTCGAAGAATGTTGACTTTGCGTATAAATAGGGTTAGAATATGAGATATAGATAATCGAATAGAGGGGGGGATTTCTTTTTATGTCTATTTGGAGACAGATCTAATTAAAATCCATGAAATGAAAAATTGAATAGTGTATATGAATGGTCTATTAAGAGTATGGTATATTGAAATCTTTATAAGAAAAGCAAAAAGATATATGCAATAGTAAGATTAATAAAGGAGAAAGTAAAGTGATAAATAAGATTATTGTCAAAAATGTGGCCACATATGATACTGAAGGTATTGTTATAGATAAGCTTGAAAAGGTTAATTACATATACGGTGCAAATGGATGTGGTAAAACAACTATTAGCACTTTATTAGAAGATACAGCATGTGAAAAATTTAGTGATTGTCAAGTAGAATGGGATCATAATTTGCCCGAAAAGGTATTTGTATATAATAAAACATTTAGAGAAAAGAATTTTAAAGAAAGTAGTGATATTGCAGGGATTTTTACATTAGGACAGGCTACTACTGAGGAGATTGAAGAAATAAATCGAAAAAAGGCAGAGTTAGAGGAAAAAACACACCATATTAAAGGAAATAATGAAACAATTGAAGATTTAAGAGGGAAAATAGAAAAAGAAAAATCAGATTTTAAAGAAATAATATGGAAAGATGTCTATAAAACAAATGAAGATAAATTTAAAGAGGCATTTAGTGGATTCTTAAAAAAAGAGGCATTTGCTTCTAAGTTAAAAGAATTAGCATTACCCGAAAAAGAAAATATAACTAGAGAAGATGTAGAAAAAAGAGCAGCTAAATTATTTGGAGAACCACCAGTAAAAAAAGAACAGCTTTTCCAATTATCAAAGCAATATATAATGCAGATTGAGAGTTTAGCTATATGGGATAAATGTATTGTTGGAAAGAAAGATATACCAATTGCACGTTTAATAATTCAATTAGAAAATGGGGATTGGGTTAACCAAGGAAGAAAATATATATATTCAGGAAGTAAGTGCCCGTTTTGTCAAAAAGATACAATTGATGAGGATTTTAGGAGTCAATTGGAAGCATTTTTTGATTTGGAATTTGAAAATGATATTGAACAGTTAAAAAAAGGAAAAGAAGAATATTTGCGTGCAAAAGACGATATTCGTTCTAAATTGGCTATTATTGAAAACCAGGATTTAGAAAATGAGACAAAGTTTAAAATACAACAATTGTGTGAAAAAATAGTAAATTGCTTTCGGGATAATGAAGAAAAAATTAATAGGAAAATTAATGAACCAAGTAAAAAAATACAGCTTGATAGTATTGAAAAATATATTGATGAAATTAACTGCATCATTGATATAAAGAATGCAGAAATCATTAAACACAATAATTTAGTTGAAAACTATAAAACTGAAAAGAAGAAATTAATTGACGATATATGGATACTAATTGCTAAAGAAAATATGGCATTGATAAGTAAACATAATAATAAAATAAATGGTTTTATGAAAGGTATTCAAGAGACAACTAATAAAAAAAATCAACATGAGGTAAAAAAGAAAGAATTAGAATTAGAGATTAAGGAAAAAAATAAACTAGTTACTAGTGTACAACCTGCGGTTGATGAAATTAATGGTATTTTAAAAAGTTATGGTTTCAACAATTTTTCTATTGATCCGTCAAAAGAAAAAAATAATCATTATCAGATAAAAAGACCTGATGGTACATTAGTGGAATCAACGTTAAGTGAAGGGGAAGTAACGTTTATTACTTTTTTATATTTCTTACAGTGGATAAAGGGAAGTCAAAATGAAGAAGATGTTACACAAGATAGGGTAATCGTTATTGATGATCCTATATCGAGTTTAGATAGTAATATTTTATTTGTAGTAAGTTCACTTTTAAAAGATGTAATTCGTAAAGTCTTGGTTGGGGAATCAAATATAAAACAGGTATTTGTTTTAACTCATAATGTATATTTTCACAAAGAACTTTCTTTTATGGGAAATAGAAAAGATTCTAATAAGAATATTCATTATTGGATTTTAAGAAAAAAGAATGGAATTACAAATATACAGTATTATGGAATTGAAAATCCAATATCTTCTTCGTATGAATTATTGTGGAAAGAATTAAAAGAACAAAATAATAATTCTGTTATAACAATACAAAATACAATGAGACGTATAATTGAGAATTATTTTAAGATACTTGGAAAGTATAAGGATGAGGATCTGATAGATAAATTTCAGGATTATGAAAGTAAGGAAATATGTAGATCGTTAATATCTTGGATAAATGATGGGTCACATTGTATACCGGATGATTTATATGTTGAAGCGTTGGATGATTCATTGGAAAGATATCAGGAGGTGTTTAGGATGATATTTTTTCATACGAACCATATCGAACATTATAATATGATGATGGGAATTAAGGAATAACTTGAATTATATGACGCTAATTTTAAAGTATATATTAACGAATGCTGACCTGTTATGAGGCAATAAAAAAGGGCTGTCGCATTAAGTAATTATGTGACAGTCCTTTGTGTAGCTGTGCATTATATTATTATTGTATTAATATTTTAATAATTTGGATCAATATCCTCGTCGTCATACGAGTCGAATGGAGATTCCATTTCGCTGTTCCAATTATTGTAGTAAAATAATTCGTCCTCGTCATATATATCGTACTGACCGAAGTCTCGAATGCCTAATATATGGGATACTATCGCCAAGTCGGGCGGAAGAACTCTGCATTCTTCTAATTCATCTTCAAGCTTATCAGGATTTAAAAGACCAGATGTATAAAATGAATAAAGCAATTCAGAATAAATAGCTTTCCATTCACTATTATGGACTTCTAATTCAGTTCTATCTTTTTTATGTTCTGAATTATTACTAACATATTCGACAAAATGGGCACACTGATGGCAGAGAACTGTGATTTTGAGATTTTTAGGCAAATTAGCTTTTACTCTGATGATATGTACGCCCCATCTTCCAGTCCCAGGGCGATAATACCCAAGGGTATTTTCAGGCATAGCGTGTTGATCCTCCTGTGATACATACACTCTGTATCTTTTAAATTTTGCGAGCCAGTCTGTATTGTCTAATAAAGACAATATGAAAAATAAATAGTTAAGTAAACAATACATGTTTTTATTCCTCCTTGTAACTTTATACATGCATCAACTACACAGTAAATATGTTATTAAAATCAAAAAAAAATAATTTTTTGCAAAAAAAACATGAAAATATTTAAAAATGGGACATGAAAAATAAGTAATTGACAATGCGTACATTCTGTTCTACAATAAAAGAACAAACATTCGAACATGGGTGGGGATTCTATTTAGAATATTCGTAATCACGAATCATATATCCGTAAATATGTATGAAAAATGAAAAAGGCAATATACTATTAGAATTCAAGGCAATTTGTTACTGGAGATAAAGTTTTACTTGATAATATTACTTATAAGTAATATTATATTAAGGAAGGGTGCAGGATGTGGAACTGGAGAAGATAAATATAGATGGAGTTAATGATACTTATGCATTGTCTGTTATAAAAAAGGAATTTAAGGATGCAGTGAATGAGCCATGGAAAGAGGTGGAACCGTGGCAGGGATATCAGAAAAAGTTACTACAGGATCTGGCTGTATTAGATTTGTCTAAAGAGAAAGCTATTGATTTGCCGCAATTTGAAAAATTATCCGGTGAGGAGAATTTGTATTGTATTCATCGACCAAGATCTAGGAAGAATATTCGTATTATATATACTATTTATGATGATTGTATTATTTTATTAATTGCATTTTTAGAGAAGAATTCAGGGGATTATCAGAGGGCGATAAGGACAGCGAAGAAAAGATTGAAATGGCTGGAAAGTGATTATGATTGAAATATGGAGGAATATGAGTCATGGGAATAGCAGAGAAGATAGCAAAGGCAAAACCAACCAGCTGGGTAGTGGATGGTTTGTCGAGAACAGAAATAAAATCAACTGTTGAATTAGCCAGAATTTCTGCAACGATTGAGAGAAAACGACTTGATAAAGAAATGACACAAAAGGAGTTTGCTGCTTTTATGGGAGTCACTCAGGGAATGGTGTCAAAGTGGGAGAGCAGAGATTATAATTTCACGATTCGTTCTTTGAATGAGATTTGTGAAAAACTGGAGCTGGATTTACGTGTTGAATTGGAAGACAGATATCCGGTGAACGATTATACATTGATCCAATTGGATCAGAAGCGGTTCATTCCTCATGATTTAAATGATGGATGGAAAGAGTATTTAAAGGATAAGGGGGCTATCGCATAAAATGGAATTGAATTGTATTGTTGATGGAATAGAGATGGTTGGAACTGTAATTAAAGATCTTTCTGTAAAAAATAATATTGTTGATATAGGGAAAGATGCAAGAAAGAGCTTTGGACTAAATATAAATGAGCCAACATTTGAAAAAATTGAAAATGCAGTAATTGCACAGGTTGCCATTCATTTTCAAATAGAAATAGAACAGGAAGAAAATAAATGTAGCATAGAACTTGTATTGGAAGGGGCTTTTTTATCGAGAAATTGTTTGAATGAAGATGCATTTAAACAACTTGTAATCCTAAATGGAGTTGCAGCATTGATAGGAATTGCACGAGGTAAGATTGAAACTTTGTCAGCAGGTATATTTAATAAAGGAAAGATTGTAATTCCGTTTATAAATGTAATGGATTATTACAAAAGCTTAGCTGAAGATAGTGCAAAATAAATATATAGGAAATCTGGATCATTTAAGGAAGATGAGATTTCTGGTATAAAAGGAACTAATTCAAATTAAATGAATATGGTAGTGAGGATAATTTGTATGGGACAGACATATGATAAAGAATTTGTTGAAATATTACGGAAATATGCAAAAGAAGAATTAAAAAAGCAACCAGACTGTAAAGTAGTAAGTTCATTTTTTCATAGGTGCGACCATGTTTATTCTAGAGACTTTCATTATGAACAATATGAAAATGCAGAAGTTTTTTTTCAAAAATGTTTTGCACGGGTTTTGGAAAATGCAGATAGACTTCCCGAAATAGAAGAGAAAAAGGTAGTTGACTGTTTGAGAGAATATTTATATAAGAAATATAATAAAAGATATGAGAAATTTTCTAAGATAAAAATTAGACAATGTGATATGGAAATGATATTGGGGGATAATAAAAAAATAATCGGAATATTTACGAAAACTCAATATAATGGTTCGGAATATTTTTCAGATAGGCTGATTAGTTTAACAAAACTTACATATACATATTGGTCAATAGGGCATTTGATAGAAGAAGGTTATGTTGTTGCAAATGAAAGCATAAATTATGATAAAATAAACAATCGAATTATGCTTTCAGGAGTTAGATATAGAAAAAAAGACAATCAAGATGTTATACAGTATCTTCGGGAATTTTATAACAAATTTTCTACTGGTTCGAAATATGAACCTGAAGTTATAGATAATTATCTTAAATATTTGTCCGGACTAAATGAAGAAAATATGATGAAAACTCCTCTTTTGTTACGAGAAGTACGGCTAAGAAAAAATGAAGAGGTATATCATCAGGGACGATTGGATTTTTTGATATTAAATTATCATACGGGTGAGAGATTAGGGATTGAGATATCGCCTAGTTCAACGCATGCAGATATGGGGAAAGAAAAGTATTTGGATTATAGAAAGAAGATGAGAGATTTCTATAATCTATATGATTTGAAAACATTGGAATATACAGAAAACGATATATTGACAGAAGAAAATATTCAAATAGAGATAGAAAATGCTTTGCATATCAAAGAATTGAAGAAAGAAAAGACTTCAACTGAAGTTGTAGAGGAATATACTGCAAAGAAAGATTTTGAAATATTTTATTTGGAATCTCAGGAAACTATTCAGGAATTTAGAAAGATTCTTACGCAGTATGGCATAAAAGATGAATCGGACACTAATTGGAATGATTTGATAATGAAAAATTCATTAATTAATCAAATAGTTGAGAATCTTTGTCGTGAGATGAAAAAGACAATTAAAGGTAAGACAATTAGAAGTATAACTGGAAAATTTGTTAGAACTTTCTTTTATCATTATAATATATATAATAATTTAAAGAAAGAATATAATTCTGTTGTTGCTTTTCGAGGTACGGTTGATAATGCTTTTTTAATATATATACATAATAATATTATAATAGAACTGAATGAAATAAATGAATTAATATTATGTGCAGAGCAAAAATATGCTATGTAGGAATTTTTCATTTTGATTCTATAAAAATTAGTATCTCACAAGTTGAATAATAAGATGTTTTATAGAATTTACATGGGTTATATATAACAGGAAAGGATATCTTATGGCTTTAGAAAATAAACTTAATATTACAGATTCTACAGAACTGGCCAGAATGGAAGAAAAGATTAGCAAGAAAAAAGCCGTAGAATTATTTGAAAATGGATATCTGGATGCATATGAAGTTGGATCTTTTCAGATGTTGGCGGCAATTCATAGATATTTATTTGATGAAATATATGATTTTGCAGGCAAAATAAGAAATGTAAATATTGCAAAAGGTAATTTTAGATTTGCGCCGGTTATGTATTTGCAGGCAGCAATAGAAAATGTTGATAAGATGCCACAGTCAACATTTGATGAGATTATAGAAAAATATGTAGAGATGAACATTGCGCATCCATTTCGAGAAGGAAATGGACGAAGCACACGAATATGGCTGGATTTAATTCTAAAGAGAGAACTGAAAAAGGTTATTGATTGGAGTACAGTCGATAAAGAAGATTATTTGCTGGCGATGGAGAGAAGTCCAATTAAAGATATTGAGATAAAGTATATCTTAAAACAGGCTTTGACAGCCAGGATCGATGATAGAGAAGTATATATGAAGGGCATAGACCATAGTTATTATTATGAAGGTTATACCTTATATAAGGCAGAAGATTTATAAAAAGTAGAAAAACAAAGATCATCCCTGCAACCAAACACCAAAATATTCAACAACTTATATCACACTACATTAGAATTAGCTGCTCAATTCCGCACTCACATGACCAGACGACCAGTCTGTAAAAGAATGTGAAGCAGAACTGAAGCAGCACTTCACCTCCATCAATCCCGTTCGAATAAATCTCTGGTGTAGACCTTTGCCTGGACATCGTCAAGATCAGAATTATACCGATTGGCGATGATCGCCTGCGACATGGATTTAAAAGCATTTAAGTCATTTACTACCTTGCTTCCGAAGAAGGTTGTTCCGTTCTCCAGTGTCGGTTCGTAGACGATGACGGTTGCTCCTTTGGCCTTGATTCGTTTCATGACACCCTGTATGCTGCTCTGACGGAAATTATCAGAGTTGCTTTTCATTGTCAGTCGGTATACGCCGATAATACATTCTTTTTCGCGGTTTGCGGAATAATTTCCATTATAGTTATAGTCATAATATCCGGCAAGATTCAGAACACGGTCTGCAATAAAATCTTTTCTGGTGCGGTTGCTTTCTACGATCGCACTCATCATATTCTGTGGAACATCATTGTAATTTGCAAGAAGCTGTTTTGTATCTTTTGGCAGACAGTAACCACCGTAGCCAAAGGATGGATTGTTGTAATGACTGCCGATTCGGGGATCGAGACAGACACCATTTATGATGTCCCTGGTGTTTAGCCCTTTGGTCTCTGCATAGGTATCAAGTTCGTTGAAGTAGGATACGCGGAGAGCCAGATAGGTGTTTGCAAATAATTTTACGGCTTCTGCTTCGGTAAATCCCATGAATAGCGTTTCAATATTTTCTTTTATGGCGCCTTCCTGTAAGAGGGCGGCAAATGTATGGGCAGCCTCGATCAGACGGATGTCATTCTTATCCGTAGATACAATGATACGGCTTGGGTACAGATTGTCATATAAAGCCTTTGATTCCCTGAGAAATTCCGGGCTGAACAGGATATTTCTGGTGTGATATTTTTTTCGGACAGATTCTGTGTAGCCTACCGGGATCGTGGATTTGATAACCATGATGGCATCGGGATTGACGTCCAGAACGAGCTCGATCACTGATTCTACAGCAGATGTATCAAAATAATTTCTTGTGCTGTCATAGTTGGTCGGAGCTGCGATCACAACGAAGTCTGCATCTTTATACGCCATAGCTCCATCGGTTGTGGCAGTCAGATCCAAGTCTTTTTCAGCCAGATATTTTTCGATATATTCGTCCTGGATTGGGGATTGGTGTCTGTTTATCATGTCTACTTTTTCAGGGATAATGTCAACAGCGGTCACATGATTGTGCTGTGCAAGCAGCGTGGCGATGGACAATCCGACATAGCCAGTTCCGGCGATTGCGATCTTTAATGGTGATGGAGAAGGATATTTCACAGGTAGGTCGCTGATGAATAATTCTGTGATATCGAAGTGTAACACATCGCCCAGAGCTTCTAATTGCTCGATCGATGGCATAAAATCCTGCTTCTCCATACGTGAAACTAAGGAACGGTTGATTCCGGTTTCGGCAGCAAGCTGTGCCTGAGTCATATGCTGTTGTTTGCGTAGTCTTATAGTAGTATCTGCAAGCTGCGCAGTAGATAATTTCTTCATAATGTACTCCTTGACAAAATGTTATTTATAGTAACAAAAGAAAATGACCCGATATAATCGGATTAATGAAAGATATACCGTGCTTTCTGTATATTACATTATCATTCTATTTTAAATAAGACAATAGTAAAAACAAAAAACACGAACAGAATGCTATATAAATTGTTTTTTAAAATAACACGGGTAGAACGAGAATTTTTACGCCAGTGATCATATGAAAAAACAGAGCATACGGATAAATGGAGAAAAATGGGATTATTTCTATAGACAAAACAACATTTTAAAGATACAGTATAGTTATGAATAATATATGAATATGGGAGGAGAAAAATGAGAAATTACAGATTTAAATTTACAATAGCATTAGGAATCGGAGCCATATGCGGAATGCTTTGGACTCCGGTTAAGCTTGTTCATGCAGAGCAACAGACATCGAATATTATAGCTGAGACAGAGGCGGATCAGGAGCCGGCAGCAGGATATGTAAAAATAGAAGAAAATAGTTCGGGACCGGAGTTGTATTCTGATTATGATATAGCTATGTATAGCACTGACAGTACAACACAGAGCGGAACATGGGGGAATATATCATGGAGCCTTTCCGGTACCACGCTTACGATATCAGGAAGTGGCGATATGCCGGATGCTGATTCATCAAATAAAGCACCATGGATTACATTCAATGTTGAGAAAGTTATAATCCAGAGAGGTATTACAGGTATAGGAAACCGGAATTTTTTACAGATGTCATCGATTACATCGGTAAGTTATCCGGATACATTGACAAAGATCGGAGATGCCGCCTTTTATGAGTGCTATGGACTGACAGAGATTGTATTGCCATCTGGTGTGAATACAGTTGGCAGTGGTGCATATTGTGATTGTTCGGCTGTAACAAAGATTGTAACGCCGGGTGCCACAAGCCTGGAATCTTATGCGTTCCAGGGAACAAGTGCTGTAACATATGAAATACCTGCAGGTATCACATCTATTTCACCATTAGTGTTTTTCGGAAATACCACGATAGAGAGTTATACAGTTGCAGTGGGAAATCCATCCTATATTGCACAGAATGGTATTGTATATTCAAAGGATGGAACAGTGCTTGTTATGTATCCGTTCCAAAGCAGAGTCGGAACCTTTGCGATACCGGCAAATGTAAAGGAGATTGGAGCATATGCATTTTATAATGTAAGAGGTTTAAATTCAGTAGACTTTGCAAATGTAACTACGCTGGGGGAAGGAGCATTCTATCGTTCTCAGTTATCGGGAACATTGACGATTTCAGATAAGATCAGCGAAGTCGGTTATTTTGCATTTGAGCAATGTAATATGCTCACAGCCGTAAAATTTGGCAGTGGATTAAAAGAGAGTTCTTATTCTATGTTTGAAGAGTGTGAAAATATAAGCTCTATTGATTTTGGCGGATTAACAACACTTGGAATGCGGACATTTTTAGGATGTTCGGGATTGACTGAAATAACGCTTCCTGCGACGATGAAGGAATGGGGAGGGTCGGTATTTAACAGCTGCAGTAACCTTAAGACATTCCGTGGATTAGGACTGGAATCAATAGCTTATGCTGATTTTGCACAGTGCTATTCACTGACGGATGTATACCTTCCAAACGTAAAGATTATATATCGTCAAGCATTTGCAAATTGCCCGTCTCTTCAGTCGATAACACTTCCGGCTTCAACGCAATTTGTTGATGAGAATGCATTTTCTTCAACTGTTATCATAAATTGCGAGAATAAGGATCTGGTCAAATTCGGCGCAAATGGACTTCGATATGTGGAGACCATACGGATTACCGGAAAACGTGACTATACAAAAGCATTTGAAGTATTGACGAAGGTGAATGAAGAAAGAGCAAAAAATGGATTACCTGCATTGACTATGGATACGGGTCTTTTGGAAACTGCTATGGTTAGAGCGGGCGATCAGGCTGTATTATTCTCTCATACCAGACCGGATGGAGCATCCTGTTTTTCGGCAGATAAGAATATGATAGCAGAAAATATAGCAATCAATCAGACAACGTCTGAATCTGTAATGGATAGTTGGATGAATTCAACAGGTCATAGAGAAAATATTTTAGATGAAGATTATACTTCCATAGGTGTTGGATGTTTTTATATTAATGGAACTTATACATGGGTACAATGCTTTGGATCAAAGGTGACACAGGAAGCAGTTAAACAGGAAGACCGGATGGTAATACAGAGTGTCAATATCCCCAAAGGCGAATTTACAGAGGCGGTTACCACTGCAGGCATAATGTGGGGAGATGCTGAGACTTATTTATATAAATTTAAAATACAGACAGACGCAGATTCCTATGTAGTTGGGAAGCACATGAATGCGAAAATGATGCTGATAAACCCGGGATTTGAGATCTATTGTCCATTTACAAGCAGCAATATAACATGGACATCGGACAAAAAGAGTGTTGCCACCATAGACTCAAATGGAAAAATTTCATTTGTAGGAAGTGGTAAGGTAAAGATTACAGGTAAGACAGGATATTATCAGGCGTCGATTACTTTAACTGTAAAAGAAAATAAAAAATCGGATCAGTCTGCGAAAACCACACCTGTCCTGAAACTGAAAAATAAAACTGTCACCTATACGGGAAAGAAAAAGAAGATAGATGCTGCTGTTGTAAAAGGAAAAGCAGGAGCAATCGCATATCGGTATTATTCAGATGCTAAGTGTAAAAAGAAACTGGCATCATATCCATATAAAGTTGGAACTTATTATGTAGTGGCAGTTGCAAAGGCAACGAAAAACAGCAACACGGCCAGATCCAATGTCGCAAAACTTGTGATCAAGAAATCAAACACAATGAAATTAAATGTCACCTCTAAAAAATATAAGGTGAAAAAAGCAACCGGAAAACTGGGAAGTAAGCATACCTTTACAGTTGGTGTTAAGAAAGCTAAGGGAAAGGTAACGTATTCCGTTGCTAAAAAAGCAAAAAAATATATTACTGTTACAAAAAAGGGACGCGTAACAGTAAAGAAGGGAACACCACGAGGAACCTATACCGTTACGGTTAAAGCAAAGGGCACCTCTGTATATAGGAGCAAAACGAAAAAGGTAACGATCAAGGTTTCATAAACGTGATAAATGAAATATGAAAAACAAAAAATCCTTTCTGTATGTGATGCTAACGATTGCATTTCCTATCGCATTACAGAATTTATTAACTACAACAGCCAGTATGGTAGATACGATCATGATCGGAAGACTGGGAGAGTCGTGTGTGGCAGCAGTTGGTATCTGTTCGCAGATCAGCTCACTGTTCTTTAGCTGCTACTGGGGCTTCGCCAGTGCGTCGATCCTGTTCTTTTCCCAGTACTGGGGAGCGGATGATGAAAAGGGAATTAACCGTACATTCGGTATCACTTTCATCTGTATGGCAATCGTGGGATTTGCATTTGCATCTCTGTGTATTATCAGACCGGAATTCTTATTGGGGGTATATACAGATAAAGAAGTATTTATCCGGATCGGAAAGCCGTATATGCGGATCGTCGGATGGGCATATCCGCTTCAGGTATTTGCTGTACTTATCAGCTTCCTGCTACGGTCAACAGAGCGGGTGAAAGCGCCGCTTATCTGTTCCATCGTAGGATTGGTAGTGAATTTCTGTTTGAACTTTGTATTGATATACGGTAAATTCGGCGCACCGAAAATGGGTGCAGCCGGTGCAGCAGTCGGAACACTTGCATCTGCAATCATCAATTTATTACTGCTGTTTATCTATCTGATGCGTTCAGAATGCAAGGTGCGGATTCGTCTGAGTCAGATGTTCTTATTCCATGGCGGATTTATCAAAGTATATCTGTCAAATGCATTTCCGATCCTTTGCAATGAACTGTTTTATGGAGTAGGACAAATGCTGATCAATATTGTGATCGGACATCAGAATGAATCCGCGATTGCGGCTATGGCGGCGTTCCGTGTCTGCGAGGGCTTTGTCTATGCATTCTTCGGTGGTTTGTCAAATGCCACCAGTGTTGTGATCGGACAGTCTGTCGGCGCCGGTGACCATAAGGGAGCATACCGGTTTATGAAGCGGTCGGCATTATTCTGTCCGGCAGTTACTTTCGGGATTGTGCTGATCTGTGCGTTATTGCATGAACCGCTGTTTGGCTTATTTGGACTGGGTGATCAGGCACTTCGGTATGGCATGTATATGTTATATATTTACCTGTTTTTCGGTGCCGTTCGAACCTGTAACTATATTATGAATGAGGGATATCGGGCAGCAGGTGAGACGAGAGTCGGAACCTATGTGGAGATTGGCGGTTTATTCCTGGTCAGCGTTCCGGCGACATGGATCGCAGGCATGGTCTTACATCTGCCTTTCCTTGCGGTATTCTCATTTGTATATACGGATGAGCTGGTGCGTCTGGCAATCGAGCTTGTTTATACCAGATCAGGCAAATGGGTGAAGCCGGTTACGGAAGCCGGAAGAAAGACCCTGCCGGAGTTCAAAGATTGGTTAAAGAACCGTAATAATCGTAAACGAAATGCAACATCTATAACGAATAATTAAGCTGACAAAACGGGATGACAAGCATATACTTTTTGTATTCGAAAACAGCCGAGGAAAGGCATTGTGATGAGAGTCGCAATAAGAATTCCGGAAATGTATTTATAAATGAATGCAGGAGGATTTTAAACATGAGAAAGAATATAACGCAATCAGGAAAAATCGTGACAGCAGTACTTGCAGCAACGCTTGCAGCCGGTTTGCTGGCTGGATGTAATGGTGAAAGATCAAAGTCGACAGAAAAGACGAAAGGAACAACGGAGGTATCAACCGAAGTAACAACAGAGAAGACAGAAGCCCAGACAACAGAGGCAGTCAGCACAGAAGCCGAGACTGAGGCACAGACAACAGAGGCGGCTTCTTCTGAAGAAGATACCGGTACAACAAAGGCTGAAGCTTCTACAACGGAAGCACAGTCGGAAGATGTGTCATCTCTGCCGGGTACTTATCCGATGGATATGGTATTTAGCAGTGGAGCCGGTGGGTGGAGTACAACGCTCACGTTATCTGAGGATGGATCATTTACGGGAGCATTTTCCGATTCGGAAATGGGAGAAAGAGATGAGAATGATTATCCAAATGGAACGGTGTATTTCTGTAATTTCAGCGGACAGTTTGCAAATATCAAAAAAGTAAATGATTATACATATTCTATGACGCTTGACAGCGTTGTTATCGATAAAGAAGCAGACCGAATAGAAGATGGTATCCGTTATAAAGAAGGAGAGCCATCCGGCATGGACAGCGGAACAGAGATTTATTTCTATACTCCGGATGCACCTGTCTCAGAATTGCCTGACGGATTCTTGTCCTGGTGGCAGACTCGTTCTACTGATGCAACTACGCTTGGATGTTATGGAATCTATAATAAGTCCGCTGATGCCGGATTCTTCCAGTAAACCGGCAGAAAATTCGAAAGAAGCGATCAATAACAAAGAACACATGAATTAAATAGTAAAAAGGAAAAGGCTTTGCCGGGAACAAGATAATTTCTGAAGAATAGTTTTCAGGATATGAGTTGTTTCGACAAAGTCTTTTTTATTTAAAATAATTGGCTGAGTTTAAAAATTATTGAGAAAATGTATTGATGGGAAGATATTGGTAATATATAATCAGCTCATAAAGTTAAAACGTATTAAACCTATGAGATAAGTAGAGATTAAGACATAGGAGGTTCGATCATGACATATGAAAACAGTAAGATAAACAGAAAATATGATATGGGAATGTGTTGTTGCTGTTGTCAGACTGTATGGATGAATACGGTTTATTTTTCATATGCATGATAGACGATAGATTGAGATTATGATAAGTGAGCAAGGCAGTTGTCTACATGCATAAGACAGCTGCCTTTTCTTTGTGACAATGAGAAAATGCAGCATTTGACGTGGATTATTCAGTGGAAGATGCATTAAAGCAGATAATATTTTATTACAACCGGATAGATCGCCATAAAAAATAATTTTGTACTTGATAAATCCTATAGAAATTGTGTACTATAATACAAACGAGAATTTATCATGTTTGCAGAAAAAATAGATGAGATTCAGATGATGTATAGAAGTATGGAATCATTTGAATCAGATAACAACGACAGGGAGGTCAAGATGAAGATATCAACAAAAGGAAGATATGCGATAAAACTGATGTTGGATCTGGCCACCTATTATAATGGTGAGCCGGTTAAGATAAAGGATATTGCAAGAAGACAGCATATTTCAGACAAATATCTGGAGCAGATCGTTGCAATATTAAATAAGGCATCACTGGTAAAAAGTGTCCGTGGAGCGCGTGGAGGATACATGTTATATGCTTCACCGGAGAATTATACGGTGAGGCAGATATTAGAAACGGTAGAAGGAAGTCTGACACCGGCAGACTGCGTAGGCGATAACGCAGCCTACTGCGAAAACAGAAGTATGTGTGTCAGCGTACTGATCTGGGAGAAACTCGATCAGGCAATACAGGATGTATTAGAGGGCATCACATTAGACGATCTCGTCGATTGGCAGAACAACCTGATGGTAGACCAGTACGTCATTTAATATATGATAGACATTTGCGAAATCCATGGAGCAGATAATGATTAAGCATCTTGACTTACCAAAACAGGGGCATTTGAGTCCGCCGGTTCTTAGGTGGTGCGCAAGCAGCATCTTAGTACCGCTGCAGGACTCAACGAGCGGAAGCGTCCCCTGGTTGGTAATGTCAAAGGTGATTAATCATTGTGATATAGATATAGTTACAAATGTCCAATAATTAAAGAGAGGTAGCAAACATGGCAAACGTTCAATATTCCGGTGTGCGTGAGAGCAGACCCGGCAGGGTCAACGACCTTGGCACGACAGGAAAAGAAGTAGAAGAAAATTACAAAAAGGGTGCCTGAAGCGAGCAGATCGAAGCTTTGCACAGGGCTGCGAGGGATGTACGATCATGGTGCCGATCCATTGTGAGGGCTTCATGTCCAAGATCTGCACATCGAGTTTTGATGCCACATTTCACTCTGAAAATTCAGAAAGAAATGTGGTATTTTTTTGTTCTAAATTTCATTTGTCATGCATACATTATAACTATCAGAAGTGTGTAACATCCTACTTTAGGTATCAGATCATATCAGAAAAGCAGATGCTTTTCGAGTATTGGCAGATGATGGAACTGACAGGTGAAAATGGTTACAGATGACATATGCATGAGGTGAATCGGTTTGGAAAAAAGCAGAGAGAATGAAATATTGAAGATATTATCCGTAGCGTTAAGGAGAATATTTTCGAGTGAGATATATGATTATAACAAGCTTCAGGAGATAAGGCTTAGGATGAATGAACCCTTGATCGTGATCTATGATAATCGGGAATATTTTGTGACGGAGAAGGGAAAGCGAACCACAGAATGTAAGAAAGCATATATGGTAGCACCTGCCGATATAAGGGAAACGCTGGAATATATCAGTAACTATTCACTCTATGCATATGAGGATGAGATCCGGCAGGGATTTATAACGATTCAAGGGGGACATCGTGTAGGGCTTGCAGGAAAAGTCATTCTGGAATCTGGAATGATCAAGAGTGTCAGACATATATCATTTATCAATATCCGTTTGTCACATCAGGTTAAGGGATGCTGTAAGAAGGTTCTTCCGTACATAATAAATGGAAATGAGACATTTCATACACTGATCATTTCCCCACCGCGATGTGGCAAAACCACACTTCTTAGAGATATGATCCGGATGTTGTCGGATGGATTTCCAGGATTCAAAGGAAATACTATCGGTGTCGTAGATGAACGATCTGAGATCGGAGCCTGTTATAAAGGCGTACCACAAAATGATATCGGCATACGGACGGATATTCTTGACTGTTGTCCAAAATCATATGGAATGCTGATGCTGATCCGTTCGATGTCACCGCAGATCATAGCGGTGGATGAGATTGGCAGCCGCGATGATATCGATGCGATCTACAGCGTGATCAACTGCGGCTGTAAGCTGATCGCAACCGTACATGGCAATTCCATTGATGATATCAGGAATCGTCCGGGACTACGGAAGCTGGTCGATGAGAGGGTATTTGAACGATATATCGTGCTGAGCAATCGCAAACGGACAGGAGAGATCCGGACGATATTTGACGATCGGGGAAGTGTTCTCTTTATGGCAGAGGATGAACGTCTGACATCGGCATATGAAAATGAAGCGGCTGTAGCAGAACTGTCATAAGTGCAGGGAGGCGTACATATGTTATATATAAAGATTCTTGGAATGCTTCTGGTGGTCACAGCTTCCTATGGGATAGGAAAGACGATAGGAGTTTATCAGAACCGGCGCGTGGAAGATATCTACGAGCTTCTGATATTTGTCCGGATGGCAAATGGGCATCTGGCATACAGTGCATCGGAGATCACCGAGATCATTCGGGAAGGATCGGATAAAGCAGGGGGAAGGATCGGAGACTGGCTTGCCGGGCTGGCTTTGCAGTTTCGGACGGAAGAATATGCTTCTTCTTTTGAGCAGATCTGGACAGGCAGTATCGGAAGTCTGATGGAATACAGCTATCTGACGGATGCACAGATCGGTGCGGTAAAAGAGCTTGGGAAATGGCTGTGTTATATGGATATCGATATGCAGATCAGGAATCTGAAGCTGTGGGAGCAGAACATGCAGACAGAGTATGAAGAACAAAAGGACAGAGCACACAGGATAAATAAAGTATCCAGGTCACTTGGATTACTCGGAGGGATCTTTTTGATAATACTGATAGGGTAAGGGTGGCAGGAGCTTATGACGATACAGTTATTATTGAAAATAGGTGCGGTAGGAATCCTTGTAGCACTGTTGAATCAGATATTAAAGCATTCGGGGAAGGACGAGCTGGCATTCCTGCTGAATCTGGCAGGACTTATCCTTGTACTTTCGTGGATCATTCCATATATCGTAGAATTCTTTAATGACATTATGAAGCTTGTAAATATCGGTGGATAGGGGAGAAAAGGCATGAGTCTTGTTACGGTATGTATGGCATCGGTTCTGGTCGTTTTAGTAGCGATAAAACTAAAGAAAATGAATGCAGAATACAGCACGCTCTTAAGTATTGGAGCGTGTTTATTTATTGTCAGCTTTATCATAGGAAGACTTGGAAATGTACTGGATTCCATCGACCGCATCACCGGGTACATCAATATCAATATGGAGTATATATCAATCCTGCTTAAGATGCTTGGCATTTCCTATATCTGTGAATTTGCGACAAATATCTGTAAGGATGCAGGCTATGGAGCGATCGCTTCGCATATTGAGCTTGCCGGACGGGTGACAATGGTGGTGATGAGTTTGCCGATCTTGTTCCATGTGATCGATATGGTTGTTCGTCTGATGGGGTAGAACTATGAGAGGACAAAAAGCGAAAATGATTATAGCAGGCATTGTGGCAGGACTGATCTTAATCGCAGTGGTGTTATTTGCCGGGAAGAAGCAGAAAACGTTTGCTATGCAGGAATCGGGTAATGGAAGATCACCCGGGTTTGTCCCAGAACTTATAAATACCGAACCGGGAGAGTTTGCTGGATATCGAAGATCGGATATGAAAATGGCAGATGTGGATACAGATATATCGGATGTTGATGAGACGGATCTGGGACTTGATGAAAACGCTTTTGACGAAATGGACATGTTGACAGAAGAACAGGCAGGACTCTCTTTTCGGGAGGTCGTATCCTATATCCGAAACGGAGACCTTCAGGGGCTTCTTGACTACAGTCTGGAAACAATACAGCAGACACTTACAGGGGAGATAAAAAGCAATAACCGCCTGCTCCTTCAGCTTCTTGCCGTTGTCATTCTTGGTTCGGTGTTCACGAACCTGTCCGGAAAGTTTGGAAAGATGGTAGGTGGAAACGGCTTCTTCGTCACCTATCTGATGGTGGTATCCATCCTGCTCGGAATGTTTGCGGTCGTTTCCGATATAGCGGTGTCGGCAGTCTCGGATCTTACGGATCTGATGATCACCTTTATACCTGCTTATACGTTGGCTGTCTCCTATACAAATGGTGCAGGCACGGCGGAATTTACCTATCAGATCACGGTGCTGATCATTTTCCTGTGCGAGAAGGTGATCGTTCAGATCGTATTTCCGCTTACCAAATGCAGTGGCGTGGTCGGACTTGTGAATAAGTTAAATGCCGAGGATCATTTTTCAAGGACGGTTACGTTATTAAGGAATATTGCAGGATGGATCCTGAAAACCATGTTTGCAGTCGTAACCGGAATGAATGTGATAAAGGGACTGATCGTTCCATCAGTGGATAAGCTGGAGAGAAATGCCGTCTTAAAAGCTTTCGGTATGCTGCCGGGTGGAAATACAGTTAAGAATGTTTCGGATATCCTGCTCGGTTCGGGGATGGTTTTAAAAAATGCGATTGGGATTGCGGGTGCAGTCGTCGTATTGCTGGCGGTGCTTCTGCCGGTTACCAAGATCGCAGTGATCTATCTGACTCTCCGTATCGTATCTGCATTTGTGCAGCCCTTGGGAGATAAACGGTTTTCCGACGGCATTAACATTATGGCACAGACCATCGGACTGATGCTGCGTGGCATCTGGTGTGCTTCCTTTTTATTTATCATCTCCCTCACACTCATGACGTTGCTTGCGAGGTGAAAAGCTGGTTATGCATGTCCATCCGGGGACATGCATAATCGTTTTTCAGAAATTGGTGGAAAGGAGTGCTGGATGTTGTTAGCTTGGATAAAAAATATCGTGCTTTTTATATTGTTTTCTTCTCTGGTATTTTTCTTGCTTCCGGATGAGAAATACAGGAAATACATGCAGACGGCGGTTGGTTTTGTACTGGCGATCATAGTTCTGACGCCTGTATTAAGTGCGGGAGGGTTAAATGATATTTTGAGCTTTGACTATTATTATGAATCCGTTGCAGGGGCACCAGGAAATGGAGATGTCACATATTATACAGATGTCATGGAGACGATGATCAAAGATCATTTGCGCGATACATTCCAACTGGACAGCAAGGTAGCGATCACCTTTGATGAGAATTACACGATCACAGCGGTTGAGGTTGATGTTGTCTCTACAACATCAGACAGTGCAGCAGATACAATCGTGGATGCGGCAAATCTCCGTCAGGAGATCGCAAAAGAGTATAAGATCAGTGAGGACAGGATCAAAGTATTTGTAGATGGATATCAGGCAAAATAACATGTACTAAAAGTGGACATGTTACATATAATGGAGTGAGAGAGCATGGAAGGAATATGGAATAACATCAAACAAAAGCTGCAGGAACTGAAAAAAGACAAAAATGCGGCGCTTCGAAAGTGCTTGGGAATTTTGCTTGCAGGTATTTGTCTGCTGGTCATTCTCTGGCCGTCTGATAAGGAAAACGGATTTTCCGGACTTGATGCTTTAACCGGAACGAAGCAGGATAAAACGTCCGGTGGAGTGACCGGAAAACAACAGAATGGAGAGTCTGCTTCGGACAATGGACAGGGAAGTGCGGATGCGACCTTATCGGCAAACAGCAGTTATGAAGATTATATAGCATTTCAGGAGGAGAAGCTGCGGGGGATATTGTCTCAGGTGAAGGGCGTTGGAACGGTAAGTGTCATGATCACATTAAAAGATGGAGGCGAGAAGATCATAGAAAAAGATGTGACGAAGTCCGATAGTGAGTCAGATGGCAGCAGTCAGAAGAGCAGGAGTGAGACTTCTGTTATGACAAATGCAGACAGCGGCGAATATCCCTATGTGAGCAAAACACTGGAGCCGGAGATTGAAGGCGTTCTGGTCAGCTGTACAGGTGCTTCCGATCCGACTGTTGCGATGAAAATTACCGAAGCGGTTCAGGCATTATTTGATGTTCCGGCGCATAAGATAGTTGTATTAGAACAAGAATAAAGCATGGAGGATATGGATGAAGAAAAAGATCTTTAAGAAAAACCGTCTGGTGATACTTGCCCTGTCGGTTATGATCGGAGTTGCAGGCTATCTGAATTTCAATGCAGGGAAAAGAGACGACCTGTTGCGCCAAAAGGCAAAGGAGACAAATGCGGATGCCGAAGTTATCAGCTATGACAACGATAAAGCGGATGCTGCGGAAGATGGACTTACAGATCAGGCCGACAAAGAAACGATGGGCACTTCTGACAATACAGAAGTGGGAGAAGCTGCATCAGAGAATACCGATACTACATATCTGGAACAGGCAGCTCTTGAAGAAAATGTAGAACTGAACAGTGATGAGGAGGATATCGGAGAAGCTGTTCTTACAAGTGCTCAAACCATGAAAAGTAATCTTGCGACTGCAAAGCTGAACCGGGAGCAGAGCCGCGCAAGAAGCAAAGAAGCATTGCTTGCGATCATCAATGATGAAACGATGGACAGTGCAGCAAAAGATGAAGCAGTAAACAGCTATGTAAAACTTACCGATACGATCGAGAAAGAAACAGATGCAGAAACCGTCCTGACAGCAAAAGGCTATACCGACTGCATCGTAACCGTAAATGATGATACCGTCGATGTTACACTTCCTGTTGCAACACTGTCCGATACAGAACGGGCACAGGTGGAAGACATCGTAACCAGAAAAACCGGCTACGACGTATCCCAGCTTGTAATAACAATTGCCGAAGATAAGTAGGAATACACCTGCTGGGTCTATGACATAAATATGATGCCCTCTATAAATGACTTGCTGCGCTTTCGACTCAAAGCACATGTCTTATTTGTAAATACTCCTGTGCCAACTCGCCTTCGGCTCAAACAGGCACCCGTATTTACTGACAATGTGCTTTTTCAGTCGAAATGCTCGCAAATGTCATATTATAAAGGGCATCATATTTTTATGTTATAAAGCCCAGCAGGTGTAATTATGATTGCCTTCGTGATGTAATTACAAGTTGTGATATGTCACAACGGAAAATAAATAAGTGAGATTAAATTTAAAGATTTGGAGCTTATATATTTTATATAGAAATTAACAGGCGCTACAACAAACACCGGATACACATTGTAAGATGACATCCGCGAGCATTTCGACAAGAGAAGTAAATTGCCTGTAAATACGAGTGCCTGTTTGAGCCGTAGGCGAGTTGGCACAGGAGTATTTACATATAGGGCATTTACTTCGGATCGAAAGCGCAGCAAGTCATTTATAATGTGTATCCGGTGCTTGCTGCAGTGCCGTTCATTTGGTGTAAAATTGCACAAAAACAACTGGATATTTTGTATAAATAGAATGTGTTACCTTGTTTTTATGTAGGGCGTCAGATATAATTAAGCTATATGTCTATATAGCAGAAAAAGACGTAGAATTACATAAAAAACAAGTTTTTTTACAGGGAGGTATGAATGAAAAACGGAAGAACAACAATGATAAAAAGGTTTTTTGCCTTGGTTCTGGCATTTGCGGTAGCTGTCTCGATCCTGACAGTGCCGGTACAGGAATCGTATGCAGCCGGTGGCAAAGTAAAAACGGTGGCAGTCACAAACCTGCCGGCAAAACAGCTTACACTCAAAAAGGGTAAGTCATTTACTCTGAAAACGAAAGTAAGCGTTTCCGGTAAAAAGGTATCAAAAGCAGTTACCTATAAGACCAGTAACAAGAAAGTTGCTACTGTTAATGCAAAGGGTAAGATCACGGCGAAGAAAAAAGGAACCGCTACGATCACCATTTACTCTAAAGCAGATAAGAAAAAGACGTGTAAGATCAAGGTAACAGTCGGAACGCCTGTTACAAAGGTGAAACTGAATAAGACAAAGGCGAATTTAAATGTTGGTAAATCATTGACATTAAAGACAACCCTTTCACCGAAGAAACCAAGCAATAAGGGAATCATTTGGAAAAGTTCAAACACCAAGATAGCAACCATTACGAGCAAAGGTGTTGTAAAGGCAAAGAAAGCCGGAACGGTTAAGATCACAGCAACAGCAAAGGACGGCTCCGGTAAGAAAGCCACCTGTAAGATTACAGTGAAGAAAGCAGATTCGATCATACCAATCCCGACACCGGAAGAACCACTGATCGTTAAGAGCCTGAATATAGCACAGCCGGATATGTTAACCATTACATTAACAAAGCAGGCAGCACTCACGGCTTCGGACTTTCAGGTATGGGCAAAGAAATATGAAAGTGCAGACTATCTGAAACAGTATACGATCGGACAGATAACAACAACGGATTCGCTTACTTATAAGATTAAGCTTACAGGAGATTCGGTGTTACAGAAAAACTCCTATATAAAAGTAGTAGTTCCAAAATTAAATCTGTCAAGAGAATGTATCTATCGGGAGAAAACTTATACGATAGAAAAATCAGAAACATATGTATACAAACTCGGAGCTTCCGTCGATGAGAGCCGGGTACTTGGAAAGGGCTATTCCAATTGCTCTGTCAGCGGACTGCCGGCAGGGGTTAGATATCAGATCAAGACAGCTGCTGCCACATGTACACTTAAATTTAACGGTAATGTGACAAAGAAAGGAAAATATACAAGCAAATTAGTCTATGAAGATGAACTTGGTAACAAATTCAGTATGACTATCATCTGGCTGGTTTATGATGGAACGGAATTGCTTGTAAAGGATGCAGAAAAGGTTCTGACAACTGCGTGGGGAACTACGCTTCCACAGCTTGCGGTATATGGCGGAAACGGAACTTCTACAAGTGATTACACATATGAGCTTCTACAAGAAGGCAGTGACAGCGCTGCATTAGCAGTTTCTTCACTTATCAACGGTGGAGCTGGGATACAGGTATCATCCCCAAAACTGTCAACCGGAACCTACAAGCTTCGTATCCGTGCAACAGATAAGACAGACACTTCTATGACAAGCACAGGAACTCTTACACTAAAAATTATAGAAGGCGGTTATTTACAGGGTAAAGTAAAAGATGCAAATGGCGATCCACTGACCAGTTTTCAATTCACTATGAAGAACCAAAATGAATATGCCGAGTATACGGATGAGGTAAGCGGCAGATGGAATGGTGTTAGTAAGGATGGAGTCATTTTAATGGATGATCTGGAAGCTGGTACTTATGATGTTGCGGTATCCAGTTATAGTGGAACAGTAGGTACTACTGTTTATAATCTGAAGACTCAGAAAGCGGCATATGGAACAGATGATGTGCATCCGGTCTGGTCATTTGATGTCACACTCCCGGTATATAAGGTTACTATAGAGCTGGACCCGGATGTGCCGGATGCAGTGAAAAATATAACCGGTTTTGGCAATTGGCAGGATGTTTCGGATGGAAGTTATTATGGATCGACCAAAACCGTTTATCTGGAAAATGGAACTCATCATTTAACCTGTCGAAAGAGTATAAGTGGTGTAATTTATAATTTTTATCTGGATGTGACGGTGAATGGAAGCAATACGACCGCATATGCATATGTCAAGGAATAAGATTCGGATGAGAACAGATAAGGGAATCAACAGAAGGAGAGTATAGATGAAAGAAAGACGAAATATTTTGTCTGTGAGAAGATTTCTGGCATGGGTGATAGCAATAGCAGTTGCAGTATCCATTCTGACTGTTCCACAGACAGAGAGCTATGCAGCCAGTGGTAAGATCAAAACCGTAGCGGTTACGAATCTGCCGGCAAAGCAGCTTACATTGAAAAAGGGCAAAACTTTTACATTAAAGACGAAGGTAACAACGACCGGTAAGATATCAAAGAAAGTCACATTTAAAACAAGCAATAAAAAGATCGTGACTGTAAATACCAAGGGGAAGATCACAGCGAAGAAAAAAGGAACCGCCAGGATCTATGTTATTTCCAAAGCAGATAAGAAGAAAAAATGTACGATCACGGTTACGGTCGGTACCCCGGTTACCAAGGTGAAGTTAAATAAGACAAAGGCAAACTTAAATGTTGGTAAATCACTGACCTTAAAGACAACCCTTTCACCAAAGAAACCAAGCAATAAAGGAATCATTTGGAAAAGTTCAAATACCAAGGTTGCAACCGTTACAAGCAAAGGTGTCGTAAAGGCAAAGAAAGCGGGAACCGTTACGATCACAGCGACAGCAAAGGATGGTTCCGGTAAGAAAGCAGCCTGTAGGATCACTGTGAAGAAAGCGGCGGTGACTCCGGTTGTTCCGGAAGTACCGGTTGTGATCCAGAACGTGAGTATTGTGAATAAAGCAGTGCTTCAGGTGACATTAAATAAAGCAAAAGTATTACAGACATCGGATTTCGCGGTATCCAGTAAGGTATATGGATACGGAAGCTTTGTAAGAAAATGTGTGATCGATCATCTGGAAACAACAGATAACATTACATATAAGCTTTATCTGGACAAACAGGATATTTTTTATAATGGAGATATTGTTCAGGTTTCTGTTCCGACATTAAACAGTACAAAAGAACTGACATATCGGACAAAGCCGACAGAGATAACAATAAGATCGGAAGTACGACGTAAGAAAGGAACAGTGGTAGGGACCAGTTCCTCAGATACTTCAGGAGTTTATGATCCGGATGTACAGGGCTATGCAGTATATACAGTAAGCAATCTTCCAACCGGTCTTTCGTATAAGGTGGTAGATGACGCAGACCAATCCGGTTATCTGCAGTTTTATGGTACCTTGAAAGAGACAGGAATCTGGGAGACAAAGGTTGATGTCGTAGATGAATTGGGAAATAAGATTCATTATATCAAGGTATGGAAAGTATATGATGAAAGGGCAGTCATAGCACAGGATGTTACAAAATATGGATGTCTGAGTTTTCCAACTCCAAACAAACCAAATAGAACTTATACAGTAAAGTATGGAGCACAGATAAGTCCTATTGGTGGAAGTGGCAATTACAAATATGAAGTTGTGTCAAAAGCAGATTGTCTGGATTTGGTGATGTCAAAAACCGGAGTACAGTATTGTTCGATTGATACAGATCAAGCTGGTGAATATACCATGAAGGTAAAGATCACTGACAGTCTGAATGTCAATGTTTTCACATACTGCACAGTGACCTTTATTATAAAACCGGGAGTCCTGCTCCAGATTACAGCTACCGATCTGGATGGGAATAAGATCAAATATACCGGTATAGATACTTATTTGTGCAGACTTGAATCCCAGTGGAAGGATAATTCATACAGTGATATCAGCTATGCACGAGAGGTCGGGGAGATTAGCGATGGAATGGCAATGTACAGCTATGTACCGGAAGGAGTCTATGATATCTCGATTGAGGATGAAAGAGGCGGAACAGGAGCCTATGCAAGTGATTACTATGTAAGTGCTGCAGCTACGAATGAAGTTACGTTTGCTCTTCCTGTATATCAGCAGACTGTCGTATCGGATAATACGGATTTTGCAGATCTTAGCCAGATGGGAGAGTGGACGGATGAGAATGGAGTTGTACAGGGCAAAGGCGGATACCTCTATCTGGCGGTTGGTAATTATACACTGACCGGTACCGCGGAGAAAGATGGTGTGACTTATCAGGCAACTCTTAAGATATCAGTTACGGATACTACACGGGCTGCAATGGTAACCGCCCATGTAGTGGCTCAATAAATAAAAGGGGAGACTATTTTATGAAAAAACATACGAAAATGTCAATGCTAAAACGTATTCTGGCAGTTGTGCTTGCGGCAGCAGTAGCAGTGTCCATACTTACTGTTCCGGATGCGGAAGTAAGTGCGGCAACCGGTAAAGTAAAATCTGTAGCGGTTACAAACCTGCCGGCAAAACAGCTGACACTCAAAAAGGGTAAGTCATTTACGCTGAAAACAAAAGTAAGCGTTTCCGGTAAAAAGGTATCAAAAGCAGTTACCTATAAGACCAGTAACAAGAAAGTTGCTACTGTTAATGCAAAAGGTAAGATCACAGCGAAGAAAAAGGGAACAGCTACGATCACCGTTTACTCTAAAGCAGATAAGAAAAAGACCTGTAAGATCAAGGTAACAGTCGGAACGCCTGTTACAAAGGTGAAACTGAATAAGACAAAGGCAAACTTAAATGTCGGTAAATCACTGACATTAAAGACAACTCTTTCACCGAAGAAACCAAGCAATAAAGGAATCATTTGGAAAAGCTCGAATACCAAGATTGCAACCGTTACGAGCAAAGGTGTTGTAAAGGCAAAGAAGGCCGGAATGGTTAAGATCACAGCAACAGCAAAGGATGGCTCCGGTAAGAAAGCAGTCTGTAAGATCACAGTGAAGAAAACGGAAACGGTGAATCCAAAACCGGACGATCCGAAACAGGAGGAGCCAACACCGGAAACCCCACTTGATATCAAAAGCATGAAGATAGTGCAAGCGGATATGATGGAGGTTACCTTTACGAAGGCAACAGCACTTACGGCAGCAGATTTTAATGTATGGGCAAAACGATATGAAAATGCAGATTATCTGAAGAAATATACAGTAAGTCAGGTAACGACAACGGATTCCATTACTTACAAGGTGTATATCACGGGAGATATGGTATTTGGCAAAGGTCTTTATATTAAGGTAGAGATACCGAAATTACAGTTGTCAAAAGAGTGCGTATATATGGAAGAGACATATAATATCGAAAATTCTGTAACATTATCATATAAAGTAGGGGCTACAGTAAAAGATACAAGACAGAGACTGGGAACAGGTTATGCGAATTATTCGATCAGCGGTCTTCCTGCCGGTATTCAATATGAGGTCACAACAGAGGCAACGAAACAGGTGATGGAATTTTCAGGATCACCGAGAAAGGCCGGGGTGTATAACAGCGTTCTGGTTTACGAAGATGAGATTGGCAGTAAATATCGTTTGACAATCCGTTGGATCATATATGACGAGAACAATCTGATCGTATGTGATAAAGAAGAAGGGGCATTAAATACTAATTGGAGTAGTTTATTTACGCCGGTGTATGCATATGGAGGAAGCGGTTCTTATACATATGAGATCATAAGAGCAGAAAGTGACAGTGCGATTCTGAATAACTGTAAGATTGTAGCTGATTTAGATAAGATCAATATTAATGCAACCGGGATTGCCTCAGGGGTATATAAGATCCGTATTCGTGTCACAGATAAGAATGATGCGACAAAGACAGGAACGGGAACACTTACTTTTACAATCGTGGATGCTTATTATATCCGGGGAATTGTAAGGGATGCGAATGGAGATCCGATAGAGCAGTACTGTTATTCAATAATTAATAAGAATAAATATGCGGAATATTCAAATACGATAAGCGGAGTAAGGTATAGCACTTATAATCTCAGTACCAAAAAATATGATGGTACGTTTTACGATGAAGGTTTGGAAAGCGGCATATATGATATCACGATATCCGATCGAAGCGGGTCTGTAAGCAAGAGTATTTATAGTCTGACAGCATTACCAAGAAAAGAAGGGCAGACATCGACGGATACGGATCTGGAGATGATGTTTGATGTTACACTTCCTGTTTATAAGATCAAGATTGAGATGGACCCAAATGCGCCGGAAGAAGTGCAGAGATTTACGAAATTCGCTACCTGGCACGATGTAGCCGGATCGAAATATTACAATGAAGGAACAACACAATACCTTCCAAACGGAATTTATCATCTAAGCTGTACCGGTACGGTGAATGGCACAAAATATGTCTTTTATGTGGACATAACCGTGAATGGCAGCAATACAACGGCATATGCTTATGTTAAAGAATAAGATATGAATTTGGATGTTACATGAGTCAGGAGAAACATGGAAGGAGACAAGAGTATAAATGAAAGAAAGACGAAAGAATTCGCCGGTAAGAAGAATACTTGCATGGGTGATCGCAGCTGCAGTGGCAGTATCCATTCTTACTATTCCACAGACAGAAAGTTATGCGGCAGGGGGTAAGGTAACAAAGGTAGCGGTATCCAATCTTCCGGCAAAGCAGCTGACACTGAAAAAAGGGAAAACATTTACCTTAAAACCAAAGGTAACAGTAACCGGAAAAATTTCAAAGAAGGTTACTTATAAGACAAGCAACAAAAAGGTTGTGGCTGTGAATGCAAAAGGTAAGATCACAGCAAAGAAAAAAGGAACAGCAAAGATCTATGTGATCTCAAAGGCAGATAAGAAGAAAAAATGCACGATCACAGTAACGGTCGGAACACCGGTTACCAAGGTGAAGCTGAACAAGACCAAGTCGACAATGACAGTCGGGAAAAAGCAGACCTTAAAGGCAACGGTCACACCGAAGAAAGCAAGCAGCAGGGCAGTCGTATGGAAGTCATCCAATACAAAAATAGCAACGGTAAGCAGTAAAGGTATTGTAAAAGCAAAGAAAGCAGGTATGGTTACGATCACTGCAATAGCAAAGGATGGTTCCGGTAAGAAGGCAACCTGTAAGATCACGGTAAAGAAAAAGACCGTAAAACCGGCAAATGACCCTACACCTGTAACACCGACTCCAACCGAACCGGTCGTGATCAATAGCCTGACGATCCTTGGAAATGCAGATATTCAGGTGGTGTTAAGCGCAGAACAGGCATTAAGTGCGTCGGATTTTACAGTATCCAGCAAGGTGAACGGATATGGTAATTATGTTAGAAAATGCGTACTTGACAGTGTGACAACAACAGATCAGATCACATATCGGATTCATTTGAACAGACAGGATGTGCTCTTTAACAGTAATATGGTTCAGGTATCTGTTCCAAAATTGAAGACCAGTAAAGAAGCGGTATATCGAAAAGCTGCCGATGAAATAACGACCGGTGAAGTAAAGATATTTGCAAAGGGCGACGGATTCAATACAAAGAAGGATATAACCTATTATAAACCGAATATATCGGGACTTGCTGTTTTTACAGTTGGTGAACTGCCACCGGGCGTTTCTTATAAAGAGGTACAGAAAGGCAGTGCTTCAAATTATCTTGAATTTACCGGCGTATTTACTGCAAGTGGGATTTATACAACAAAGATCGATGTAGTAGATGAACTTGGAAATAAGATACATCATACGGTCACCTGGAAGGTATGGGATGCTCAGACGATCGTTGCAGAAGACATTATACAATATGGCTATTTACAGAATCCGGATGCAGCAGCCGGTAAACCGGATGGTGCGTATACATCCAAATCTGATGCACAAATTTTACCACGAGGCGGAAGCAGTACTTACACATATGAAGTTGTTTCGAAGGCAGACTGCATGGAACTGACACCGGATGGATTTTATGCTTATGGTACGATAGATACCAGGCAGGCGGGAACTTATACTATGAAAGTAAAGATCACAGACAAGAAAAATTCTGCTATCTTTACATACTGTACCGTGACGTTTGTTATAGAAAAGGGAATCCGTGTGAAAGGAACATTTGTGGATCTGGATGGTCATAAGATCAAGAATACAGTTTCAGATACCTTTTGTTGTTATATCAAGTCCAAGTGGATGGATCGGGCATATTCCATTGATCTGAGAAAAGAGATTGGAAAGTACAATAGTAGTACCGGAACGGTATATTTTGATGTCCCGGAAGGCAATTACGACATAAGAGTGGTAAATAAAACCGGAGGGGTAGAAAAATATCTTGAAAATTATACGGTAAGTACATCGACAAGCAATAATTACCAGATCGTGCTTCCGTTATATCAGATCACGGTTGCATCAGATAATACAGCATTAAGTGCCTCATCTTTTGGAGAATGGGAAGAAACAGATGGAACTTTGAGAGGAAAAGGTGAGTATCTTTATCTGCCGGTTGGCAATTATACATTAACCGGTATCGCAGAGAAAAATGGAGTAACCTATCAGGCAACTCTTCAGATATCAGTTACGGATACTACACGGTCTGCGACAGTGACCGCGCATGTGGTGGCGAAATAAAAAAAATGATAATCGTAAAAGATTACAATTATAAGACGGATACCTGTTATAATGACTTAATGCTCATGCCACATTATAATGGGTATTCGTTTTTATTATATAAAAATATAAGCTTAATATTCAGAATTAGCTATTGTACAAAAGTGAATGGATATGCAGGTATGATCTGTCTGGCTGGTGTTTGTATCCTATAACAACATTAGCGAAGCTTCCGTTATGAAGTGCACATTGTCAGCACATACGGGTGCATGTCTGAGCCGCAGGCGAGTTTGCACAGGAGTATGTGCGGATAAGACATGTGCACTTCACAGGAAGAGAAACGCGTTGTTATAGGATACAAACACCAGCCGGCAGCCCATAGCTGCATATCCCTCACAAAACTAACGGCTGATTCTGAATTCTCAACATACAACATACACATGATGTATGCAAATTTCTTGCACGAATTAACAATGTGATATATAATGAATATGCTCTTCGAGTTTTATTCGTATACAAAAGGAGCAGTAAATGAGGGTACATATTCATACATAGAAGAATTGATGATCACGTTTATCATATGATATGAGTGATATTGCATTCTCAGCGGATGAAATTGGGAGAAGAATTCAATAAAGGGAGGCTATTTTTTATGAGAAAACAAGTAAAAATGTCAGTATTAAAACGTATTCTGGCAGTTGTAATTGCAGTAGCGGTAGCTGTTTCCATGCTTACAATTCCGGATGCGGAAGTAAGTGCGGCGACCGGTAAAGTAAAATCTGTAGCAGTCACAAACCTGCCGGCAAAACAGCTGACACTCAAAAAGGGTAAGTCATTTACTCTGAAAACGAAAGTAAGCGTTTCTGGTAAAAAGGTATCAAAAGCAGTTACCTATAAGACCAGTAACAAGAAAGTTGCAACTGTAAATGCAAAGGGTAAGATCACAGCTAAGAAAAACGGAAAAGCAGTGATAACTGTTATTTCTAAGGCAAACAAGAAAAAAACAGTTAAGATCAAGGTGACGGTAGGAACGCCGGTAACAAGTATCAAGTTAAGTAAGACAAAGGCAAGCCTGACAGTAGGCAAGACCTTAAAGCTGAAGGCAACAGTTGCTCCTAAAAAAGCCAGCAGCAAGTCAGTTGTATGGAAGACATCAAACAAGAAGATTGCAACTGTATCAGCAAACGGTGTAGTAAAGGGAATCAAAGCAGGTACAGTAAAGATCACAGCACTTGCAAAGGATGGTTCCGGTAAGAAAAAAGTCTGTAAAGTAACAGTAAAGAAGAAACAGGAAGTACCTGCAGTTATTACAGGACTTACTGCTTTGAACGATCATTCTGTTCAGGTATCTATTTCTCCTGCAAAATCACTTAATGTAAATGATTTCGTATTATATACAAAGGAGTATGCAACAGGTGTATACAGAAAACAGTGTGTGATCGACAGCATATCATCTTCAGATGGTGTAAATTACATTTTAACACTGAATGATGAGACAGGTCTGTACGAGGATCATTATGTAAAGGTTGCAATTCCAAAGTATGGTACGGAGAAGGAAGTTTATTATACAAAGGGCGCATTCCAGTATACAGATGAAAGTGTCTACAAGGTGGCTGTAGGTACCAAGATGGATTCCAGTTCAGGTGGATACAGATATGCTCTGGGTGGTTATGGATTTGCAACTGCAACAGTTTCCGGTTTACCGGCCGGTGTAGGATATAAGGTTGTCTATTCAAACAGTTATTCTTATGTTCAGTTCTATGGTTCACCGGTTCAGGCAGGTGTTTATAATGTTACGATCGTAACAGATGATGAATTAGGTAATCGTATGACAGAGACCGTTACATGGCTGGTATATAATGACAGCGGTCTTTATGCTGCCGCAACACCGTCTTATCTGGTGTATGGCTCTGCACAGGGCGTTGATTTCAGTCGGTATGTAACCGTTGCAGGTGGAAGCGGCAGTTATTCTTATGCGTTAACCGGCACAAACTATAATTGTGTGATTGACAGTGACGGAGAATTACATGGAACCCTTCCAATGGCTGGTGATTATGTATTTACTGTTGTTGTAACAGATAAAAATAATCCGGCTCTTCAGACTTCTACACAGGTTGTAGCTCATGTAAAGCAGGGCGTTACAATCGCAGGTATTGTAAAGGATATGAATGGAAATCCAATTCCATATGCAGATATTTCATTTACAAATCAGAATAAAGCAAGCCGTTATAGTTCAGATATCGGCACATCGGCAAATAGTGAAGGCGCATATTCTATTACATTAGAGCAGGGTATATATGATATTGAAGCTTCTTACAGAGGAACATTGAAGTATCTGTACTCCCAGTCGCTTCAGGCTACCCAGTCAGGTTATGATATCCAGCTTCCGCTTTACAAGGTTATGATTTATTCCAATAATTCAATTGTATCAGATTCTTCATTCGAAACCTGGTATGATGCTACCGGTAAGAGCTGTGGATTCGGAAATACACTTTACCTGAAAAATGGAAATTATGTATTAACAAGCAAGACGAAGAACTCCATATATGACTATACGGCTACAGCATATGTAACAGTTGCAGGAAACAGTACTATGGTAACAGCAAATGTTGTTATTTCCAGTAATATAAGCACAGTCAATACGGGTTCAAATCAGAGCATTACAGTATCTCCGGTCAGTCCTGCGATTCTTAAATTTACACCTACAACAAGCGGATATTATGAATTCTATGTGCCAAGTGTAAGCGGACTGGATAAGAATATAGATGTATATGAATACTCAGATCCGGATAGTTCGAATGATAGATATGACTGGTTTAATTCAAGTTCCAGTGCGTCAATTACTGAATATATGTATGCGGGTCATACTTACTATTATAAGTTATCAAAAGAAAGTGGAAATGTTGCAAATGTAATATTCAATTTAACTTATGACAGTGACTATGAAGATTAAATGAACAGATGATTTATTTAAAAGTGAAATATTGATATTATTAATATAAAGCTTTTCAGGCAGGGTGCATAACATCCTGCCTGTTTTGTACAACTAAACAGCAAGGGTGTCTGTTACAAGATGTATTTTATTATGTAAAAATATGTATTATCGTCAGAAATGAAGATATCGCAACGGATATACATTTTAATTATATTATGCCAAAATATAAATAAACATCACCAACAATGCAGATACTATGTTGGAAACTATAAATTAGTATAAAGTCATAAGATAGTTCAAAGAATATGAATAAATTCGGAATTAGCTATTGTACAAAGTGAATGAATATGTAGGTATGATCTGTCTGGCTGGTGCTTGTATCCTATAACAACATTAGCGAAGCTTCCGTTATGAAGTGCACATTGTCAGCACATACGGGTGCATGTTTGAGCCGCAGGCGAGTTTGCACAGGAGTATGTGCGGATAAGACATGTGCAGTTCATAGGAAGAGAAGTGTGTTGTTATAGGATACAAGTACCAGCCGACAGCCCATAGCTGCATATCCTTCACAAAACCAGCAGCTAATTCTGAATTTTCCCCGTCAATTCCGGGTGTTGAATGTTTTTCATAATTGCGGTATAATATTGAATCAATATGTACAAATACAGGAAGTCTGGAGGTATACAGAATGAGTGAAGAGAATACAAGCACGTATGAAAATATAGAAGAAGAAAATTCCATCGGACATGTACAGATCGCGGGCGAAGTAATCGCGATCATCGCAGGTCTGGCTGCAACTGAGGTAGATGGCGTATCAAGACTTGCCGGCTCATTATCAAATGAACTCGCAAGCCGTTTGGGCAAGAAGAATCCGGCAAAGGGAGTGAAGGTAGAATTACTGCCGGGTGAAGTGAAAGTAGATCTTGCGATTGACGTATTATATGAGTATAGCATTCCGACTGTGACAACACAGGTTCAGGATAAAGTAAAGCAGGCAATTGAGACAATGACAGGTCTTAATGTAACCAAGGTAAATATACGTGTAGCCGGCGTTCGCATGGCAGACGCAAACTAGAGAGGAACATATGACAAGACGAGAGATAAGAGAAACCGTATTTAAAATTTTATTCAGTCTGGAATTCAATGATGTTTCAGAGATCAGAGAAGAAGCAGAGCTCGAACTGGAGCATGCCAGCCTTTATGATGAAGACGATAACAAGATGGATGCTGTTGCCATGACAGAGGAAGAAAAAGCATATATCATAGATCGTGTAGAGGCAGTTGTTTCCCATATTACTGAGATCGATGAAACCATCAGTGGTATCTCACAGGGATGGAAGCTTGGAAGAATCGGAAAAGCCGAGCTTGCTATCTTAAGACTGGCTGTATATGAGATCAAGTTTGATGAAGATATTCCTGTAAAGGTAGCGATCAATGAAGCAGTAGAGCTTGCAAAGACATACTGCGATGTAGAAGCAAAGAGCTTCATTAATGCACTTCTTGCAAAGCTTGCAGATTAGGTGAGAATATGGCAAAGAAAAGCTATACCGTCGGACAGGTAAATGGATATATCAAGAATCTGATCAGCAGTGATTATCTGCTTGGTGATATTTATGTGAAGGGAGAAGTCTCTAACTGCAAATATCACAGTTCCGGGCATATCTATTTTTCATTGAAGGATGAGACCGGTTCGATCATGGCTGTTATGTTTAAAAGTTATGCATATTCCGGTCTTGATTTCAAACTGGAAAACGGGCAGCAGGTAGTCTGCCACGGAAGTGTGAATATCTACGAACGGGATGGCAGATATCAGTTATATGTAAAAGAGATCAAGCTGGATGGGATTGGAAATCTCTATGAGCGGTATGAACAGTTGAAACAGAAGTTGTATGAACAGGGACTGTTTGAATTCGATATCAAGAAGCCGATACCGGCATATCCGAAGCGGGTAGGCATCGTGACAGCACAGACAGGTGCGGCGATCCAGGATATCAGAAACATCGCAAAGAGAAGAAATCCATATGTCCAGCTTATCCTGTATCCGGTAAAGGTACAGGGAGATGGGGCAGCAGAAGATATCGCGCATGGAATCGAAGTGTTGGATAACATGGGCGTAGATACGATCATTATCGGTCGTGGCGGCGGCTCGATCGAAGACCTCTGGGCGTTTAATGAGGAGGTCGTTGCATGGGCGATCTACCATGCAAAGACGCCGATCATTTCCGGTACAGGTCATGAGATTGATAATACGATCGCAGATTATGCGGCAGATCTTCGCGCACCGACACCATCAGCCGCCTGTGAGCAGGCAATACCGGATGTGATGTCCACGGTTCATCAGGTCATAAATCAGGGCAGACAGATGGATTATCTGATGAAACGGAGACTTGCAGCATATCAGGAGAAGTTACAGGCCGCGGAAAGACATCTTCGTATCCTGAATCCGAAGCAGAGGCTTGCACAGCAGCAGATCTATCTGGATGATCTGTCAGATCGTTTAAACCGTGCTATGAAGAATAAATACGACAGATACGAACATCGGGTGATGCTTCTTGCAGAACGTCTGCATGGTCTGTCTCCATCGGCGAAGCTTATAAATGGATTTGGGTATATCGAAAAGACCGGAACGCCGGTAACGACGATAAAAGAGATAGAAAAAGATGACCGCATTACCATCCGTGTTCATGATGGTCTGATCGAGACAAGAGTAACGGATGTGAAAGAGGAAGATTAGAAATGGCAGAGAAGATGGAAAAGAAGGATTTCTCAATCGAGGAATCCCTGAAGAAAATAGAAGCAATCACGGCTGTCTTAGAGAATCCTGCGACATCGTTAAAGGATAGTCTGGCAGCCTACGCAGAGGGCGTACAGCTTGTTCAGGCATGTAAGGATGATCTGTGTGATGTTGAAAAAGAAATGATCGTATTAAGTGGAGAGAACAGTGGAAAAGAATAAATTAGAACTTCATACAAAGGAAGTACAGAATATTATATACACATATGCACCGGCAGAAGAAGGGTTTCAGAAAACTATATTTACGGCAATGAACTATTCCTTTCAGGCAGGGGGAAAGAGACTACGTCCGTTATTAATGCAGGAAACCTACCGTTTATTTGGCGGAACAGGAAAAGTTGTAGAGCCGTTTATGGCAGCGATCGAGATGATACATACCTATTCCCTGATCCATGATGATCTGCCGGCATTGGATAATGATGAATACCGCAGAGGAAGAAAGACTTCACATGTGGTATTTGGTGAGGCAATGGCGATCCTTGCTGGTGATGCGCTTTTAAATTATGCATTTGAGACAGCCTGTAAGGCATTTGAACTGGAACCGGGGAATCAGACTGTTGCCAGGGCATTCACGATCCTTGCAAAAAAAGCAGGTGTAAACGGAATGATCGGTGGTCAGGTTGTAGATGTAGAGATGACAGGGAAGCAGATGAGTGGTGATCAGCTTCATTTTGTGTATGAGAATAAGACCGGTGCGTTGATCGAAGCATCTATGATGATCGGTGCAGTTCTTGCCGGAGCAACGGAAGATGAATTGAAGCAGGTCGAAATGATCGCATCGGATATCGGACTGGCATTCCAGATCCAGGACGATCTTCTGGACATTCTGGGTGACAGTGCAGTGCTTGGAAAGCCTGTCTGCTCAGATGAAGAAAATGGTAAAGTAACCTATGTCACGATCCACGGACTTGAGGAGTCCAAGAAGGATGTCGCGGAGATATCCAGGCGTGCGGTTACAAGACTGGATCAGCTTCCGTATAAGAATGAATTTCTGGATGAATTGATTCTGGAACTGGTCAACAGAAAGAAATAACAGAGATGAAAGATATGAGTATACTGGATCGAATACAAGAACCAAATGACATAAAGAAAATAGATGAGAAAGATCTGCCGGAGCTGGCACAGGATATCCGGGAGTTTCTGATCGCAAATGTCAGCGAGACGGGTGGGCATCTGGCGTCAAACCTTGGGTGCGTGGAACTTACGATCGCACTTCATCGTGCGATGGATTTCCCGGCTGATAAGTTGGTATGGGATGTAGGACATCAGTCCTATGTGCATAAGATCCTGACCGGACGAAAAGATCAGATGACAACATTACGGAAGTTTGGCGGTTTAAGCGGATTTCCCAAGACCAGTGAGAGTGATTGTGATGCTTTTAATACAGGACACAGTTCGACCGCGATGTCGGCGGCACTTGGTATGGCATGCGCAAGAGGGATCAAAGGAACGAAGGAGAAGATTGCAGCCGTTGTCGGTGACGGTTCCTTCACCGGTGGTATGGTCTATGAAGCGCTAAATAACATGGCAGAGGTCAAGACCGGATGTCTGGTCGTGCTGAATGACAATGAGATGTCGATCGGCCACAATGTAGGAGGAATGTCAAGCTATCTGAGTAAGCTTCGTGTCGGTCAGCCATATAATGATCTGAAAAACGGAATCGAGAAAGCACTGATGCATATACCGGTAGCAGGCGAGAAGCTTGCTAAAGGACTGAAGCGGTCGAAGGATTCTTTGAAGCAGATGTTTGTTCCGGGAATGTTCTTTGAAGAAATGGGTGTTACCTATATCGGTCCGATCGATGGACACAATATAAGATTGATGGAAGAAACCTTTAAACGTGCATTTAAGTTAAATAAACCGATTCTGGTTCATATAAAAACGATCAAGGGAAAAGGGTATAAATTTGCGGAGAAGCATCCATGCTATTTCCATGGAATCGGTTCCTTTGATATTGAAACAGGTAAAGTTAAAAATGTCGAAAAAGGTTTATCCTATACAGGTGTATTTGCAAGAAAGTTAGTAGAGCTCGGAACGGAAAATACCCGGGTCGTTGCAATCACAGCGGCGATGAGCAAGGGAACCGGAGTCGATAAATTTGCAGAGAAATTCCCGGATCGAACCTTTGATGTGGGAATCGCAGAAGAACATGCGGTCACATTTGCGGCAGGACTTGCTGTGGAAGGTATGATCCCTGTGGTAGCAGTGTATTCTTCCTTCTTACAGCGGGCTTATGATCAGATCCTGCACGATGTCTGTATGCAGAACCTGCATGTGATATTTGCAATCGACCGGTCAGGACTGGTCGGGGCAGATGGTGAGACACATCAGGGAATCTTTGATACGGCATTTTTATCGCATATTCCGAATCTGGTCATTATGGCTCCGAAGAACCGCTATGAGCTCACTAGAGCGATGGAATGGGCAGTAGCCTATGACGGACCGGTAGCGATCAAATACGCCAGAGGACAGGCATATTACGGCTTAAAAGATTATAATGAGCCGGTCGAATACGGAAAGAGTGAGATCCTTCGTGAGGGAAGTGAGATCGCGTTAGTAGCGGTTGGAAATATGGTGGAAGAAACCGAGAAATTATATAATCGGTTCTTACAGGAAGGCAGACAGGTGACCTTTGTCAATGCAAGGTTTATCAAGCCGTTAGACAAAGCAATGATCGATCATTTGGCAGAGTCACATAAGCTGATCGTGACGATCGAGGAAGGTATCCTGCATGGCGGTTATGGTGCTCTGGTTGAGGAATATCTGGAATCAAAGGCAAGTGATGTGAAGGTTCTTCCGATCGCAATTGAAGATACCTTTGTCCGTCACGGAAGCATAGAAGAACTGAGAAAGATGCTAAAGATAGATGCTGAATCCATATATGACCGGATTCAGGATATGATGGAGTAGAGATGAAAGAACGACTGGATGTAATGATGGTAAATCGTGGGCTTGCAGAGTCCAGAGAAAAAGCAAAGGCGATCATCATGTCGGGCATTGTCTATGTGGATAACATAAAGGAAGACAAGGCCGGATCGACATTTGATGAGAAAGCACAGATAGAAGTAAGAGGAAATACATTAAAATATGTGAGCCGCGGTGGTTTAAAGCTTGAAAAGGCAATGGACTGCTTCGGAGTAAGTCTTGCGGGAAAAGTGGCAATGGATGTCGGGTCTTCAACCGGTGGATTTACAGATTGTATGCTGCAAAATGGTGCGGTCAAGGTGTATTCGGTGGATGTCGGACACGGACAGCTTGCATGGAAGCTTCGAAACGATGAGCGGGTTGTCTGTATGGAGAAAACAAATATCCGTTATGTGACACCGGATGATATCGAAGACAGGATTGAATTTGCATCGATCGACGTATCCTTTATCTCCTTGACAAAGGTACTTCCTCCGGTAAAAGAGCTGTTGACAGATGACGGAGAGATCGTGTGTCTGATCAAGCCGCAGTTTGAAGCCGGCAGAGAAAAGGTCGGTAAAAAAGGCGTTGTCAGAGATCAGAAGGTGCATGTGGAAGTGGTTGAAATGATCGTTGATTTTGCACGACAGATAGGATTTAAAACACTTGACTTAAGCTATTCACCGATCAAGGGACCGGAAGGAAATATCGAGTATCTTTTGTACATAACAAAGGATCAGACAAAGGAAAATAAAGAATTTGATATAAAGGCTATGGTGGAAGAGTCACACAGAAGCCTGTAAGAGGAGTATAAATCCGATGAATCGTTTTATGATCGTGGTGAATCCCGATAAGGACACCGATTCGACAGTTACAAACAGAATACAGAGTTACCTGGAAGCACATGGAGCAGTCTGTATGGTGCGGGATGTATTCCGGCTTGAGCCTTCGGATTGGGAGACTTTAAAGAAAGAGCAGTTTGACTGTGTACTGGTTCTCGGTGGTGATGGAACACTGTTATGCATGGCAGGTGAGACGGAAGATATTGATATACCGTTATTTGGAATTAATCTGGGTACGGTAGGCTTCCTGACAGAAGGGGAAGTTGCTAATATCGAAGAGATACTGGATCGGCTGCTGACAGATGATTTTACGATCGAAGAACGAATGATGGTCACAGGTACGGTGACAAAAGCGGATGGCACAACGTATCGCAAGAGTGCTTTAAATGATATCGTGATCAGCCGGGCAGGATTTTCCAGACTGATCGGACTTAATGTGTCTGTTGATGGACAGGTGCTTGATACATATGAGGCAGATGGTGTTGTGATATCGACACCGACAGGCTCTACCGGCTATAATCTGTCGGCAGGAGGACCGATCGTCAGCCCGGATGCAGAGTTATTAGTGATCACGCCGGTATCACCGCATTCGCTGACTGCAAAGAGTATCGTATTATCCGGCAAAGAGAGGATCACGATAGAGATCACTAAGAAGCGTAAGACGCAGGATACAGAGGCAATCTGTTCCTTTGATGGCGGTAACGATGTGGATTTATCCGTTGGCGACCGGGTGGATATCCGCAAGTCTGAGAAGATAACCAGGCTGATCAAGGCAAGTAATGTGAACTTTTATGAAATACTTAGAAATAAATTAGGAGGAAACTGAGATGAAATATCAAAGACAGGCAAAGATACTGGAGCTTGTTGAAAAATATGATATTGAAACACAGGATGATCTTCTGGAGAAACTGAAGGAAGAGGGATTTCAGGCAACACAGGCAACCGTTTCCAGAGATATTCGGGAAATGAATCTGACAAAGGTATCCGTACCGGGAGCCAGACAGAAATATGCCGTAGAGAAGAACAATCGTTATGAGACACTGGATTCCTATAAGAAGGTTCTGAGCACAGGAATTATTTCTGTAGATGCGGCAGAGAACCTGATCGTGATCAAGACAATCTCCGGTGTTGCCATGGCTGTAGCGGCAGCGCTGGATCATATGGATATTGATGGGCTGATGGGCTGTATCGCGGGAGATGATACGATCTTCCTTGCTGTGAAGGATAAGAGCCTGACGATGTCGATCAAGGCGCAGATTGAAAAGATGTAAATTCTGTTATTTTGTGCATGGAATATACAGGAGGACATATGCTTTTAAATGTACACATAAAAAATATCGCATTGATTGAAGATGCAAATATCAATTTTACAGATGGACTGAATATCTTAACCGGTGAGACCGGTGCAGGTAAGTCTATTATCATGGGAGCTTTAAAGATTGGTATGGGAGGCAAGCTCCCAAAAGATATGCTGAGAGATCCGGAAAAAGAAGGCTTCTGTCAGTTATTATTTTTTATTGATGATGAATCATTGTTTGAGCAGCTGCAGGAGCTTGACGTTACACCATCAGAGGATGGAGAGATCATCATAACCAGACGAATAGTAAATGGCAGAACCATGAATACTATTAATGACCGGACAGTAACAGCAGCAAAGTTAAAAGATGTTTCGGCACTTCTTGTGGATATGCATGCACAGCATGAGCAGCAGATCCTGTTGAAGAAGGCAGAGCATTTGAATATTCTGGATAAATTTGCAAAAAGACCGCTTGCATCATTAAAACAGAAATATGAAGACTGCTATAAAACATTTGAAGATCTTCGAAAAGAACTGGAAGAAGGACAGATGGATGAGGGCGAGCGGAAACGGAAGCTGGAATATATCCAGTTTGAAGCAGGAGAGATTGAAGGTGCCAGGCTGGTTCCGGGAGAAGATGAAAAACTGGAAAAACAGTATCGTAAGATGGTGAATGCCAAGGATATCGTGGAAGCAGTTTCTGAGGTTTATTCGATCACAGGGTATAATCGGAACGCATCTGCCGGAAATGAGATTGGACGTGCGCTTGCAAGCTTAAAAGCGGTAAAAGGTCTGGACGAGGAGATGGAGAGCATCTTCAGTGAGCTTACCAATATTGATTCGTTGTTAAATGATTTTAATGTATCGGTCAGTGATTATATGCAGAGTATGGAATTCGATGAGTCTGAATTCCATGAGGTTGAAGACCGGTTGAATACCATTAATAATTTAAAAGGAAAATACGGCAGAACGACAGACGATGTGCTTGCCTATCTGGAGCAGTTGAAGCAGGATGAAGCAAAGCTTGTGCAGTATGAGGAATATGCGGAAGAATTGCAGCAGAAAGTAGAAACAGCAAAAAAAGAACTGGATCGGGCAGCGGAAGCTTTAAGTGCAGAACGAAAGATTCAGGCAAAAGAATTATGTAAGCGGGTATCAGAGGCGCTGGAGGATCTGAGCTTTAATCAGATCCGGTTCGATATGCATTTTGACCGTCTGGCGCATCCGGGCATCTCCGGTGTCGATGATTGTTACTTTGTTGTATCGACAAATGTCGGAGAAAAGGAACGTCCGCTTTATGAGGTTGCATCCGGCGGTGAGCTTTCGAGGATCATGCTTGCGATCAAATCCTGCATGGCATCGGAAGATAACATTGATACTCTGATATTTGATGAGATTGATGTTGGTATCAGCGGCAGAGCAGCATCAAGTGTGGCAACAAAGCTTGCGGTTATATCAAAAGCGCATCAGGTGATCAGTATTACGCATCTGCCACAGATCGCGGCAATGGCGGACAGCCATTACAGAATTGAAAAAGTGGTAAAGGATGGCAAGACGATCACGCAGATCTCCAAGTTAGACCGGGAAGAATCTGTGCTTGAGATTGCCAGACTGCTTGGCGGTGCAGAGATCACAAATGCCGCGGTTGAAAATGCCAGGGATATGAAAGAACTGGCAGACAAAGCAAAAATACACTAATTAAAAACAGAACAAAAAAACCAATACTAAGAGTAGCAATAAAACAATTGCTGCTCTTTTTTTACGCGGACAACGAGCCAAAGTCTGTGCTTGCACAAGACCTTGGCGACTGTCGCGATAACCATAAGAAACCGGAGGCATGTTTCTTATGGTCTATGCAGCATTTACAGAAAGGAGTATTGGGATGGAAGAAGGAACAAAGACGTCGAACCGTTACCGTTCGCTGCTGATCGGATTTTTGATCTTGGATCTGATCGCATTTACACTGTTGGCAATCGCTTATTTCTGGAATGAAGATATCGGAGATCAGGAGATCAAGTATGAAGATGCGGAGCTTGTATTCGATGATCTGTCCGGACAGAAAGTAATACCGTCCGGCGAGCCGGTCGGGATCTATCTGAAAACAGATGGCGTTATGGTCGTAGATTGTGGCGAGGTGGAAACTGCACAGGGAGAGATTTGCTCTCCCTGTAACAGCCTGCTTCAGACAGGAGATTATATCACAGCTGTAAATGAAACAGCCATATCAACAAAAAAGGAACTGATGCAGGCTTTATCCGGGAATAATACCGGAACTGTGAGACTTACATTTGTGCGGGACGGAAAGTCACAGGTAGCAGAGGTTACACCTGTGAAAACAAATAAGAATGCTTATATGTTAGGACTGTGGGTGAAGGATGACATATCGGGTATCGGAACAGTGACCTTCCTATGTGGCAATCAGTTTATGGCACTTGGACACAGCGTATCGGATAATGATACCGGGCTTAAGATCAGCAGCACCGGTGGGGGTATCTATACTACACATATAACGAAGATCAACCGATCTTTTGTGTCGATGCCGGGGCAGCTTCAGGGAACGATCCTTTACAAGAAGGATCTGATCGGAATTGTAGAAGGTAATTATGATAACGGAATCGGGGGATATCTCGATGAAGAATATGTGGCGAAGCATTACAAAGCGGCAGAAGCCATGTATATCGCAGATCCTGGTGAAGTTCAGACCGGAGAGGCATATATTTATTCCAGATTGGATGGGGATCTGAAAAAATACAAGATCAACATTCTGGCGGTTCATACCGATACTGCCAATAAAAATATGGAATTTAAGGTAGAGGACGAGGATCTGATCGCACTTACCGGCGGCGTCTGTCAGGGCATGAGCGGAAGCCCGATCGTACAGAATGGCAAGCTGATCGGTGCGGTCACACATGTGCTTGTGGATGATCCGACGGAAGGGTATGCTGTATTTATTGAAAATATGATAAAGTAGTGACTTAATTGATCATTCATGTTAGAATCGAAGCTGTACACTGTAAAAAGAAAAAAGAGAAGGGATATTTTGCTTCAGGGTACATGGAGCAGAAGTTAGAGTACGATGGATATACAAAACAATAACAACAGAAGTTCATTTTCGGGGAAGATAGGATATGTGCTGTCGGCGGCAGGAGCGTCGGTCGGTCTTGGAAATATATGGCGGTTTCCGTATCTGGCAGCAAAGTACGGAGGAGGAATCTTTCTTCTGATCTATATTCTGCTGGCACTCACATTTGGATATACGATGATCGTTGCTGAGTCTGCGATCGGTCGTATGACAAGAAAGAGTCCGGTCGGAGCGTTTCGGTCATTTGGTAAGAAGAAATGGTTGTCCTTTGGCGGCTGGATCAATGCGATCATACCGGTGCTGATCGTACCATATTATTCGGTGATCGGTGGCTGGGTTATCAAATATCTGGTGGAATATATCAAAGGAAATGGAAAGAATCTGGCAAAGGATGGATATTTTACAGACTTTATCTCGAATGGCGTTTCGACAGAGCTTTGTTTCATCGTATTCTGTCTGTTTACGCTTGGGATCATCTTTGCAGGTGTTCAGAATGGTATTGAACGTGTATCAAAGATCATGATGCCGGTACTGATCGTATTATCGATCCTTATTGCTGTATATTCAGTGACAAGACCGGGGGCATTAAAGGGCGTGAAGTATTTTCTTGTTCCGAATTTTGATAATTTCTCATGGATGACTGTGGTAGCGGCGATGGGGCAGATGTTTTATTCCCTGTCGATCGCAATGGGTATTCTGATCACATTTGGTTCTTATATGAAAAAGGATACGTCGATCGAGGATGCTACAAGGAATGTTGAGGTGTTTGATACGGCGATTGCGATCATGGCAGGACTTATGATCATTCCTGCGGTATTCGCATTTTCAGGTGGTAATCCTGACACCTTACAGGCAGGTCCTTCATTGATGTTTATAACGATCCCTAAGGTATTTCAGAATATGGGACTTGGAACAATAGTCGGTATTCTGTTCTTCCTGTTGGTTTTATTTGCAGCAGTAACCAGCTCAATCGCACTGACTGAGAGTGCAGTATCCACATTTGAGGATGAGATCGGTTGGAGCAGAAAGAAAGCAACTGTTTTCGTAGGTGTGATCATGCTGATCCTTGGAAGTCTGTCATCACTTGGATATGGACCGCTCGCCTGTGTAAAGATTATCGGTATGCAGTTCTTAGACCTGTTTGATTTCCTGACGAATTCGGTTATGATGCCGATCGCAGCACTTATGACCTGCTTACTGGTTTCAAGAGTTGTGGGAATCGATAAGATAGAAGAAGAGATTCGTCATGGCGAGGGTGCATTCCGCAGAAAGAAGATCTTTGTTGTGATGATCAAATACATATGTCCGGTCTTCGCCCTGATCATTCTTGCAAGTTCGGTTGCAAATGCACTTGGCTGGATCTCGATGTAGGATAAAAAGCAAAACTTCATTTAAAAATATAAATAAAATCTCCCCATTGTCTGTATTATGACCGCAGTTGTTGACTGTGGAAAATATATCGCAGTCAAAGGGAGATTTTTTGTTTTCAAGAATTTTGTATTGACATTTTATGTACACACCCATATAATTACCTATGGTAATTAACAAAGGTAATTATCAAATAAAAGTAAATTTATATCATTATTTGCAGGGAAAGAGCAGTTTTTATGAGAGATTTTTTCAACAAATTAAGATCAGAAGGGAGTATCAGAGCATGAATGCAGATAAGATCAAACGGATGTTAGATGCCTGTTATCTGGCAAAACGTATCCGGGAATTGCTTCCGGAGCTGCCAGAGGGTGTTACACCAGCATATATTCAGTACATGGATGTCATACATATCATTAAGGAGCAGCAGGAGCATGTAAAGATTTCCGATATCAGTGACTATCTGAAGCTGCCAAGACCGGGCGTGACAAGGACGGTAAAAGAGATGGAAAGCAAAGGGTATCTCAGCAAATATGCTTCAGAGGAGGACGGCAGGATCACTTATATTCAGATCACAGAGAAAGGTGAATTGCTGTCAGATAAATATGATAAGAATTATTACAGTCGTTTAGTTCGATATATGGATGACATTTCAGATGATGAAGCGGACTGTATGATCGATACGATCAGTAAATTCTATAAGGTCATGAGTGAGAGGAGGGTTACCATTGAATAGTTCAAAGTCAGATTTTACACAGGGAAGTATACTTGGGAAGTTAATTCCGTTTATGATGCCGGTGCTTGGTGCACTTGTATTACAGGCGGCATATGGAGCAGTTGACCTTCTGGTGGTTGGACGATTTGGCAGTACCTCCGGTCTGTCTGCGGTATCGACCGGAAGTCAGGTTTTAAATCTGGTTACATTTGTGATTACACAGCTTGCTATGGGAATTACAGTATTGATTGCGAGATATATCGGTGAGAAGAAGCCGGAACAGATCGGAGCATTGATCGGTGGATCTGCCGTCGTATTTGCGGTGATCTCAGCCGTGCTGTTTGTTGTGATGATTGCCTTTTCGCGGCCAATCGCGATACTGATGCAGGCGCCGGAAAAGGCAGTAGGACTTACCGCAAGTTATGTCCGTATCTGTGGAGCAGGCATTTTCTTTATTGTTGCATATAACCTGTTGGCGGCGATATTTCGTGGACTCGGAGACAGTAAATCCCCATTGATCTTTGTGGCAGTTGCCTGTGTGGTAAATGTCATTGGGGATCTGATCCTGGTAGCAGGCTGTCATATGGATGCGACAGGAGCTGCGATCGCAACTGTAGCAGCACAGGCAGTGAGCGTGGTATTTGCAATCTGTCTGCTTATAAAGAAGCAGCTTTCATTTACGATCACGAAGGCAGATTTCAGATTGAATGAGCATTGCAGAAAAGTACTGAAAACAGGACTGCCACTGGCACTTCAGGAGTGCCTGACCCAGGGATCCTTTCTAGCATTATGTGCGTTCGTGAATCGTCTGGGACTGGAAGCATCATCGGGTTATGGTGTAGCCTGTAAGGTTGTAAATTTTGCCATGCTGATACCAAGCTCCCTGATGCAGTCGATGGCATCCTTTGTTTCGCAGAATGTGGGAGCCGGAAATGAGAAGCGGGCGAAGAAAGCAATGTATTCCGGAATCGGTGTTGGCCTTGTGATCGGATGTATCGTATTTATCTTTGTAATGTTTAAAGGAAATCTTCTGACAGGAATCTTTACAACTGATAGAATCGTTGTTCAGAAAGGATATGATTATCTGCGGGGCTTCGCATTGGAGACCATCGTAACAGCGGTGTTGTTTAGCATGATCGGATATTTCAATGGACATGACAAGACGCTGTGGGTTATGATACAGGGATTGATCCAGACCCTGCTTGTCCGCCTGCCGCTGGCCTATTATATGAGTATCCAGCCGGATGCCAGCCTGACGAAGATCGGACTTGCAGCACCGGTTGCAACGATATTTGGTATTGTGATCAATATCATCTTCTATATTCATATGAATAAGAAGATGAGAGACAAGTCGCTTTAAAGCTGCTAAAAGAAGTTATAGCTTCTCTATGTTTCAAATGCATTTTTAAAATCCCGTTTCTGTTCACCGCGGTAAAAGAGGACGGAGACTGCAGTTCCGCAGCACCAGCCGACCGGCCAGGAGCACCAGATACCGACAGAACCGAACATCTTTGAAAAGATGATGGATAAGATTACTCGAAGAATCAGATCGGTAAAGGTGGAGATCATGAATTTGTTCATGATACCTGCGCCACGCAGGATTCCGTCTGCCATTAATTTGATGGAAACGATGAAATAAAATGGTGCAAGGATACACAGGAAAACGATACCTGTCTTGATCGCAGTTGCAGTCGGATTGTCAAGAAAGAGCAGTAACAGCCATCTTCCGCAGGTGAAGTACAACAGCGCAAACGGAATACATAACAGCCAGACCAGTTTTAAGGAAGCTTTGAAACCGGAACGGATACGGTCAATTTTACCCGCACCGATATTCTGGGCGGTATAGTTTGATATACCGTTTCCCAGTGTGGTAAGAGAGGTAATGACCAGATTGTTCAGCTTGACAGCCGCAGAATATCCGGCGATAACGCTGGTTCCGAAGTCGTTGATAACGCTCTGGATGATAATATTTCCGATGGATATAAAACTCTGCTGTAAGGTGCTTGGGATAGCAACGACCAAGATCTGTTTTAAGATGCTGCCATCAAAGAACCGGAACCGGCCTTCTGTCTTGATACCGGTAAGACGGCGAATCACAACAGTGACAGCTAGAATAGCACTGACACCCTGACAGAGGAAGGTTGCCCAGGCAACACCTGCGATTCCCATCTGAAAGGATTTTACAAATAAGATATCGACAAATATATTGGAAACGGATGATATTGCAAGGAAGATGAACGGAGTTCTGGAATCACCGAGAGCGGAGAAGATTCCGGTTGCAATGTTGTAAAAGAACATAAATGGAAGACCATAGATATAGATGTTCAGATACAGCAGGGAAGCATCCATGATATCGCCCGGAGTGTGAATCAGAGCAAGCAGCTCCCGGCTGGTGAGCAGACCGGCGATCACCATAACAGCCAGTAAAACAGCCGTAAAGATAAAGGTGGTCGATACAGCCGTCTTCATATTCCGATATTCTTTTGCTCCAAATAATCTGGATACGATAACCGAGCATCCCATATTGCATCCAAATGCAAATGCGATAAAGATCAATGTGATCTCGTAACTGTTGCCAACAGCGGCAAGAGCACTTTCATTGATAAATTTTCCGGCAACCAGACTGTCGGCAATGTTATAGAGCTGCTGAAAGATCACACTTCCAAAGAGTGGCAGACAGAAACGCCACAGCACAGATTCCGGTTTCCCTACGGTCAGATCCTTGTTCATTTTTATTCGTCCTCATTTCTTTTTTTATGACATGATGAATTATAGAACGATAAAATAAAATGTCAAGAATGATTAAAGGTTCCCGTGGAGTAATTGGGATAAATCATCAGGTGTATCAATATCCCTTAGTTCGTTTATATCTGAAACAGAAAAGGTACGGATACGATCAGGATGATTATTTATTACCAGACTGCCGCCTTTTCTTAAAGGAAGATTCTGAAGTTCCTCAAAAAATTCAGACGGGAAGATAACAGGAGAACCGACTATATCTCCATAACAGGTTCGCCAGATTGAGTTTCTGTCATTTTCCGCACAAAGAAGCAGCGAGATCATGGATTCTTTTTGAAGCAAAGGCTGGTCGGCGGGGAGAAAGACGCAGCGATCGATATGATCACCAATGGTTTCCAGACCGAGGCGAATCATGTCGTTTCGATGCGGAAAGGTATGAAGCAGTACCGGAATATTTTGTTTTATACATAGGCTCTGAATTTCCTTGTGAATGGTTACCACGACAGATGTTGTAAACAGATTCTTAATAATGTTAAGAGAGAAATCGATCAATGGTTGTCCATTGAAATCAGCAAGCAGCTTATTTCCACCAAAGCGGGTACCCTGACCGGATGCCATGATGATACAGCCTGCATTTCCATATGGTTGATCGAGATCCACAAGGAAAACATCCTTATGGTTACGCAGTTCCTCCAGGAATGGAAGCTTTTGTTTTCGCACGACCATGAGAAGCTGTTTGTGCTTCATTAAGGTTCGTATAGCTTGCTGGTATTTGCAGGAATTACTTTCCAGAAAACCGATTTCATCAATCGTGATCCATTCGGAAGTTGTATGCAGACAGGAATGTAAGAATGCGGTTCCTTTTTCATCAAAGCATTCGGGAATAGCAAGCATCTGATTTCTCTTATGGGTTGGATCCGAATGATAACGTCCAATCTGGATTATTTCTTTTGAACAGTTGTTTTTCAGGTAGACTCCTTTTTCCGGTACTACCCAGGAGGTAACACCGGGCATCGGGGAGGAAAAGAGAGATGCCAGAAGTGTTGTTTTTCCACTTCCGGATGCTCCTGTCAGAACCAGATGTTTTTTTCCGCTAGTCTGAAAAGATCTCCATATAGAGTTTGCTGTTGGCCTCGTTACAGGCATTCCGGTAGGTTTCATATTTTTTCAGCCATTCCTTTCCCTCTGGAGTCAGAGTACTTCCACCACCGGATCTGCCACCGGTGCTACGTTTTGTCAGAGAAAATCCTAGTTCTTTTTCTGCCTTATTGATCATACGGAGTGCCTTTGTATAGGCAAGTCCCATAGAGATTGATGCAGAACGGAGAGAGCCGGTTTCTTCGATCATATGAAGCAGTTGGCATGGCCCGGCCCCAAAAAATTTTTCGTTATTATCATTTACAAAATAAATTTTTGTTATTGCTTTCAAGATGTTTCAGCCTCCTTCATCATAACAAGCCTGCTATTTCCAAGACGATCGTTAAGCTTTGACAGACTGATTGTACCATATATTTTGGAAAGAAGCTGTTCCATCTCGGAAATTGATGTTTCGGATGGAATGATCGTACCGATCAATCTGCCGTCTGACAGGATCAGAAGTGAATCACAATAATTTAGCGCCAGAGCTGAATCATGTAGTGTGATCAGGGCAGAAGCATGATTTTGTTGGATATAATCCTGTAAAAGCTCCATTGCCTGATAACGTAGCCGAAAATCTAAGGCACTTTCCGGTTCATCCAAAAGAAGAAGTTTTCGTTTGCCTGCAAATGTACGTGCTAATATACATAACTGTTTCTGACCGGCACTCAGACTTTGAAAATTATCATACATCCGGTTGCCAAGACCAACATCCATAAGTGCCTGTATAGCTGATTCCTTCATTTGCCGGGTTGGAGTCTGCAACAGTTTCAGTTCAGGGTTGAACCCCATCATAACTACATCAAAAAGCGTGAGATCTAAAGAGATACTGTTATTTTGTGGTATATATCCACAAAGCCTTGCCAGTCCCTTTGGGGAAACTGATTCTACGGTAATTGTATCAAGCTGACAGTTCCCCGTATGGGGAAGCAGATTTGCCAGGGACTTGATCAAGGTGGTTTTTCCGCAACCGTTTGCCCCAAGTATACCAATAATCTGCCCGGAGTCGACGGAAAAACTGATATTTTTGATAATGTCTGTTCCATTATATCCGGCAGACAGATTGTTTACAGTCAGTAATTTCATATCCGATCACTTCTCCTTATACATAGATAGATTAAGAATGGGACTCCTAAAAGACTTGTAAAGATACTTACAGGCAGTTCTGTAGATGCTATACTACGAGCGAATATATCTCCCATGGTTAGCAGACATCCACCGATCAGTCCGCTTAGCAGCATGGTGGATAGCCGGTTGTTTTTTAGTAATAAACGTGCTCCGTGTGGTGCCAGAAGAGATACGAAGCTGATCAGTCCGGTCATACTGATCACACCGGAAACAGCCAGTGTCGCAATCAACAAAACAATCAGACGAATCTGCTGTACATTTACACCGAGCATTTTTCCCTCATTATCATCTAAAGAGAGAAGAATGATCTGTCGATATAATAAGAATAGAATGACTGAACAGAAAAGACACAGGATAATATTTCCTTTTATGGAGTAGATGCTGATTCCATTTAGGCTTCCCATGATCCAATATTCAATCGATGCCAGTTGTTTTTCCGGATCTGCGATTAATTTCAGACAAACCAGCGCCGTCTGTGCGAGACTGTGAACAGCGATTCCGGCAAGTACGATGCTGCGGCCATCCCGGTCTGCGGTTATGGAAGATAATACCAGTGCAAGGATAACAGAACAAACAGCCCCTGCAAAAGCAGAGACTGTGATCGCCATAGAACCGGATAAGAACAGAATTCCAAATGCTGCACCGGCACTGGCTCCCGAAGATACGCCAATGATATCAGGGGAGGCCAGAGGATTCCGAAAAACGGTCTGATAGACAAAACCTGCCATGCCAAGGACAAATCCTCCGATAGCACCGATAACAGCGCGGCTGGCACGGAGCGTAAGAAATACACGCCATTGCATGGAGTCTCCGGCTATCAGACCGGTCAGGGTGATCCTGTATTTTCCGATAAACAGGGAAGCTGCTGTCAGAAGAATCAGACCTACGCTTCCGGCAATAAGATATAAATTTGCTTTATTTTTTGATTCCATAGAATGTTTCATAGAAAAAATTCATCTCTTTCGTATAAGTATCAGTTGAAACCTGATCAGGATGCAGGATTCCGGCAAGCCAGATGGAAGCCAGGATACTAGCAGGTACAGGACTGTCCAGTGCTTCGATATCCCCCGGAATAGCATAAACGTGGTTATTTTTTACTGCTGTGCAGTCTTTCAGGTTCGGATCGCTTAATACATCATCTACTGTATATTCTGCATCGGAAGCAAGAATAATATAATCAGGATCCCAGGAGAGAAGCTGTTCATAGCTAATCTCGGCCCAATAGGTATCAGAGATATCAGATGCTACATTTTTACCGCCTGCAAGTTCGATAATACCTGATTGGTACATAGCTGGACCGGCAGTTGACAGGAGAGAAGAATTACCTGCAAGGTAAATATTCGGAGTGTCGTCTGCGGTTGCAAGAGAAGTAGTAAGCATTTCTTTTTCCTGATTAATGAAGTCAAGCAGTTGGTCTGCTTTATCCTGGGTATTTGTAGCTGTGGCAATAAGACTGATCATTTCGGATAACTGATCCGGACTTTCTGGATTTACCAGTAGCACAGGAATACCAAGCTCTGTCAGACTCTTTGCGGCATCCTTTAGCTTTAACGGCAAAATCACAAGATCCGGTGAAAGAGAAGCACAGGTTTCCAGATCGAATTCCTTTGCTGTTCCGACGTTTGGAAGTTCCTGAAGCTCCGGGGCAGCCAGTTTGTAGATCGGTCTTTTGTCTGCCTTTGCCTCAATACCTACCACCTTGCCCGATAATCCAAGTGCGATCAGAAGACTGGAAGGAATGTAGTATCCGCTTACAATCTTAGCTGGCTCTTTTTCAATGGTAACGGTGCGGTCTGCCTGATCCGTAACTGTGACCGGATAAGAGGTTTCTTTTTCGTCAGCTTCTGTAGACACATCATCTGAAGAAGTTTCTGATGATAATTCTGAGGTCGCTTCTGATGAAGCGGTTGTCCCCGTGCCTGCAGGCTTTGATGAAGTATTACAGCCTGCCAGAGATAAAAGCAGGGAACAGATTAAAAATAAGGATAAGCATTTTTTTAATGTTTTTTTCATAATAACTCCTTTTCGTTATATTTTAAATAATACAACGGTATTGTAGCAAAGCATCTTTTCAAAAACAAGTATTTTTACTATAATATATCTTGATATAGTGCGGCTAATGCAACATTTAAAGGAGCTTTTTATGGTAACAATTCAGAATTATATACGTGTTAAAAGTCTGGAAGAGGCTTATCAGTTAAATCAAAAAAAAGGTAGCTGTATAATCGGTGGAATGTTATGGACAAAGATGCAGAACCGGACGATATTGACAGCAATTGATCTGTGTGATTTGAAACTGGATCAGATCGAGGAGACAGAGAATGAGATCATTATCGGTTCGATGGTATCTCTACGACAGCTTGAATTGCATAGAGGCTTAAATAATTATACACAAAATTCTGTCAGAGACGCTGTAAAAGATATTGTCGGTGTACAGTTTCGTAACTTGGCAACGGTAGGTGGAAGTATCTGGGGACGTTTTGGTTTCTCTGATGTGCTGACGGTATTTCTTGCCATGGATACATATGTGGAATTATATCAGGGTGGGAGAATACCACTTAGAGAATTTGTGGGGCAGAAACCGGATCAGGATATTCTGGTTCGTCTTGTCATAAAGAAAACGTCCGGGTGTTTCTCTTATGCATCTGTAAGAAATCAAAGTACTGATTTTCCGGTGATCGCATGTGCGGCTTCTGTTGTAGGTGGGGAATATCGTTTATCAGTGGGAGCAAGACCGGGACGAGCGATGCTTCTTCTGGATGAAGAAGGACTTCTGTCAGAGGGACTGACAGAAGACTCTATAGAGAACTTTGCTATGTGGGCAGAGAAACATATTCCGACAGGAAGTAATCATCGAGCCGGAGCAAAGTATCGTTCCAGATTGATTCGTGTATTATGTCAGAGATTATTAAATAAATTGAGAGAGGAGCAGAAATGGAGATAACAATAATTGTAAATGGAAAAAAACTGGTGGATTCTATTGAACCGGATCTGCTTCTGATCGATTTTCTGAGAAAGCATGGCTGCTATAGTGTAAAGCGAGGCTGTGAAACTGCAAATTGCGGATTGTGTACAGTCTTTTTGGACGGCATTCCTGTGCTTTCCTGCTCAGTGCCGGCAGCAAGGGCAGCTGGTCATGAGGTACAGACATTAGAGGGACTTCAGGAGGAAGCTTCTGAATTTGTCGGATTTATTGCAGATCAGGGAGCTGATCAGTGCGGATTTTGCAATCCCGGATTTGTCATGAACACGATTGCATTATTGCGAGAGAATCCGGATCCTACAGATGATGAGATCCGTGCTTATCTGGCAGGAAATCTTTGCAGATGTTCCGGATATGAAGGCCAGTTGCGGGGAATTCGAAATTATCTGGAACATAAGAGATCAAAGGAGGGCATTCATGGAAGAAAAGAAGTATAATTCAGTCAATCATTCGGTTCGTAAAAAAGATGCAATGCAGCTCCTTTTAGGAAAACCGGTTTATGTTGATGATATTACATCATCAGATGCTTTGACGGTAAAGCTTTTAAGAAGCCCATATGCCAATGCTATTGTAGAAGATATCAACGTAGCAATAGCAAAAAAAGTTCCGGGAGTTGTAGATGTTTATACATGGAAGGATGTTCCAAAGCAGAGGTTTGCGATTGCAGGACAGACATATCCGGGACCATCTCCCTATGATCGGCTGATCATAGACCGGCATGTACGTTTTGTAGGGGATGTTGTTGCTATTATTGCGGCTACGGATGAGAAAGCTGCTTTAAAAGCAATGAAGCTGATAAAAGTGAAATATGATATCCTCGAACCGGTTCTTGATTTTCATCAGGCAAAGGATAGTGCTGTCCTTGTACACCCGGAGGAGGACTGGTTTCCACCTATGGAAGTTGGAGGAGATCCCGGACGGAATCTGGTTGCAAGTGAAAAAAACGGAGATGGTGATGTGGATGCTGTAATAGCGGATTGTGATGAGGTATTCGAACACACATATCATATGCGGGCGTTTAACCAGGCAATGATGGAAACCTTCCGCACCTATACCTGTTTTGACCGATATGGAAGGCTTCATGTGATTTCATCTACACAGATTGTATTTCATGTGCGTCGTATCCTTTCCAGAGCACTGGGCATTCCAAAGAGCAGGATACGTGTTGAGAAACCAAGAATCGGTGGGGGTTTTGGAGCAAAACAGACAGCAGTCAGTGAAGTATATCCGGCGTTTGTCACACTGAAGACCGGACAACCCGCCAAACTTATATTCACAAGAGAAGAGAGTCAGATTGCCGGTTCTCCGCGGCATGAGATGGAAGTTCGTGTACGCCTGGGAGCAGACCGGGACGGACATATCCGCGGACTGGATCTGTATACACTTTCAAATACAGGAGCATATGGAGAACACGGACCTACAACAGTTGGTCTGAGCGGACATAAATCGATTCCCCTTTATACAGGTGGACTTGAAGCATATCGGTTTAATTATGATGTAGTATATACCAATACGATGGCAGCCGGTGCTTACCGGGGATATGGTGCGACACAGGGTATATTTGCACTGGAAAGTGCTGTAAATGAACTTGCAGAAAGACTTGGAATTGATCCGACTGTAATCCGTGAAAACAACATGATCCGTGAAGGAATGAAGATGCCGGCATATTATGGAGAGACAGCAAATGCCTGTGCACTTGATAAATGTATGGCAAAATGCAAAGAATTATTTCATTGGGACGAGAAATATCCTGTTCGTGAGACAGTAGATGGGAAGGTAAGAACAGCCGGAGTAGCTATGGCGATGCAAGGCTCCTGTATCTCCAATCTGGATGTCGGATCGGCAACGGTAAAGCTGGCCGATGACGGAACATTTAATCTGATCATCGGTGCGGCAGATATGGGAACCGGATGTGACACGATCCTAGCTCAGATGGTGGCAGAATGTATGGATTGTTCCGTGGATGATGTAGCTGTATTTGGGGCAGATACGGATGCATCACCATATGATTCCGGTTCGTACGCATCATCTACAACATATGTTACGGGTAAGGCCGTAGAACTTGCCTGTGAGAAACTGAAAAAAAAGCTTTGTGCGATAGCAGCCGGTATGCTTTCCTGCAGTCCGGAGGAAATGATCTTTGAAAATGGAAGGGCATGTCGGGTCAATACAGATCAAAGTGTGTCACTTGCCGAGATTAGTGTAAAAGACCAGATTGCAAATGATATCGCAGCAGTAGCAACGGTTTCCCATTCTTCACCTGTATCGCCTCCACCTTATATGGTCGGTATGGTTGAGATTGAGTTAGACCGATATACAGGAGAGGTAAAGATCCTGGATTATGTAGCTGTTGTTGACTGTGGAATTCCTATCAATCCGGCGTTGGCGCGTATTCAGGCAGAAGGCGGCATCGTACAGGGAATCGGGCATACACTGTTTGAGAATGTCACCTACAATGAAAGAGGATGTCCGATTGAATCCAGTTTCATGCAGTATAAGATTCCAACCCGCCTTGATATGGGACATCTTCAGGTAGAATTTGAACACAGTTATGAACCGACAGGCCCATTTGGAGCCAAGTCTATAGGAGAGATAGTGATCAATACACCTGCACCTGCAATTGCACATGCAATCTATCGTGCAACAGGCGTATGGCACAGAGAACTTCCGATCACTCCGGAAAAGATATTGATGTCCATGTTGGATGAAAAAGAATAAAGATGAGGAGAATTCACAAATGAAAAAAATATTTAAGCTGTCTGAGACAGCATTTCAGATGGATGGAAAGATGCCGCTTTCGCAGGCGATTCCGTTAGGATTACAGCATGTTTTGGCAATGTTTGTAGGAAACCTGACTCCACTTCTGATCATCACAGGAGCATGTGGCCTGGCAGGCGGTGAGTTCGCAGATCTACAGCTTTCTTTGCTTCAGAATGCGATGCTGATCGCAGGAATTGTGACATTGGTACAGTTGTTCGGAATTGGTCCGGTAGGAGGCCGGGTACCGATCATAATGGGAACATCTTCCGGATTTATAGGTGTCTTTAACAGTGTAGCAGCAACCATGGGTGGTGGTATACTGGCATATGGCGCGATCATGGGAGCATCTATTATAGGTGGTCTTTTTGAAACAGTGCTTGGCTTTTTCTTAAAGCCCCTTCGTAAGTTCTTTCCATCGGTCGTAACCGGTACCGTGGTAATGTCGATCGGATTAAGTCTGATTTCGGTAGGTATCAATTCTTTTGGTGGAGGAAATAAAGCAGAAGATTTTGGCTCCATTGAGAATCTGTTACTTGCGTTGCTTGTGCTTATTGCGATCTTGTTTTTCAAACATGCGACAAAAGGCTTTTTGAGTTCTTCATCTATTTTATTTGGCATTATTTTCGGATACATTGCAGCAATGATCATGGGCTTTGTTTTGCCGAAAACCGGAGTGACGGCAGATGGTGTAGAATATACAAAGGCATGGGTGTTGAACTGGGATAAAGTTGCGGAAGCCTCCTGGTTTGCGGTTCCGAAGCTTTTGCCTGTAAAACCTGTTTTCGATCTGCGTGCGATTCTTCCGGTTCTTATTATGTTCATTGTAACTGCAGTTGAGACGGTTGGAGATATTTCAGGTGTTATGGAAGGCGGATTGGACAGAGAAGCAACAGATAAAGAACTTGCAGGCGGTGTTATGTGTGACGGACTGGGTTCTTCATTTGCAGCGATATTTGGTGTCCTGCCAAATACATCATTCAGTCAGAACGTTGGATTGGTAGCCATGACAAAGGTTGTAAACCGGTTCGCTCTTGCAACCGGAGCCATTTTTCTTGTCCTTTGCGGTTTATGCCCAAAGCTTGCTGCGTTGGTATCAATCATGCCACAGTCTGTATTAGGTGGCGCAGCAGTCATGATGTTTTCGTCAATTGTAATCAGTGGTATTCAGTTGATCACGAAGAATCCGTTGAATGCCAGAAATCTTTCCATTGTATCAGTAGCACTGGGCGTTGGATATGGAATGGGAGCTAATCCCGGAATTCTGGTACATACACCAGAGGTGGTACAGTTGGTGTTTGGCGGATCGGGAATTGTACCGGCAGCAATGGTAGCAATCCTTTTAAATATCATTTTGCCGAAAGAGGAAAAATAAATACTATTTATACAGTATATGAAACAACTGAAGATATTCCTGTTCGACATTCTCAAACGGACGAACCTCATAAGAAAGGTTGATGTGAAGCTCAGGCTCCGGTCTGTTCGATGGCTCATTTAGCAAAGTGAGAAGATCGAAATAGAGCATGTCGTCGTCGATGCATTTGATCCTGCGTTCTTCTTCCTCTGTCAGAGGAGAACCCAGATATTTTGTATAGATCACATTTAACAGATTCTGTTCCAGATCTTTATATGCAGGAAGATGCTTCTTAAAAGGTCTTGGAACATCTGACAGGTAGGCTTCACTTGCATCGTGAAGCAGACAGGCAAGCACCAGTCGGTCGGAATACCCACGGGCAGCCGCTTCCTTTGCACAGTTGATACAATGACTGCCGACGGAAAAGAAGGTCTTTACATGACCGTTTCCACGACAAATTAGTGATAATGCGTGTGCGATGTCCTCGATATGAAGATGTTCTGCCTCCGGCAGAGTCGGATCAAAATGATCCCCGGTATAAGTTGTAATATAATCAGCCATATAAAAATCATCCTGTCGAAAATAGTTATTTCTCACTGATTATATAACAAAAGCAGATAAAATCAACTTTATTTTCTTTATCCAATTACGGCTCTGTTATAGTTCACATATTATTGCGCAAGACGCTCTCGCTCTACCCTCATGTAGCGGTTCTAAGCTCACTGCTTACAGCAGTTCACTAAGTACCGACATTCGGGCAGGCTTGCTTCATAATAGTGAACTATAACAGAGCCGTAATTTTGGATATGTGAGTTACTTCAAAATATACATAAGAAAAAAGAAACCGCTATACTATTATGAAGCAAGCCTGCCTGAGCGTCGGTACTTAGGTTGCGTATTTTGCAACCTTATGTACCGCTACGTCGAAGGTAGAGCGAGAGCGACTTGCGCAATAATATGTATAGCGGCTTCCTTTTTCGTAAGGGGGGAGATTTGCCTACGCCTTTTGGCTGGCTGCTTCAAACTCCCGGACGATTTCTTCATCAGGAGCCTTTGTAAGCAGGCTGACCACAATGATGAAGATCAGGGATACGATAAATGCAGGAAGCAGTTCGTAGATATCAAGAATTCCTCCAAGTGGACGAATCAGATACTTCCAGATAAATACGGTAGCACCACCGGATATGATACCGGCGATCGCACCTGCAAGATTACAACGTTTCCAGAATAAAGAACAAAGCACAACAGCACCAAATGCACCGCCGAAGCCTGCCCATGCGAAGGAAACGATCTTGAATACACTGGAGTTAGGATTTCTTGCAAGGAAGATACTTACGATCGCAATACCAACGATTGTTAAACGTGCGATCAGAAGATTTGTCTTCTCGGAAATCTTGATCTTTAAGAAATCATGTACTATATTCTGTGAAACACCGGATGCAGCAGCAAGCATCTGACTGTCTGCGGTAGACATCGTAGCGGCAAGGATACCGGCAAGGATGATACCTGCGATAAGAGCAGTTAATGCATTATGCTGGCTGATGATACCTGCGATACGAACGATAATAGTTTCACTGTTTGAACCGGTCAGAGTTTCAAGTGCGCCTGCTTTGGTCATACCAAGACCGACAATACCGATCAGAACACCTGCGGTCATAGCGATCACGACCCATACAGAGGCAATACGGCGGGAAAGTACCAGTTTTTTCTCATCCTCGATTGCCATGAAACGGACAAGGATATGAGGCATACCAAAGTAACCGAGTCCCCATGCTGCGGTTGAGAAAATTGTCAAAAAGTTATATTTGACTTCAGAACCGGAGGCAACATCAAAGGTAGATGTCAGAGACAGATAACCCGGAAGGGCGGCTGCGTTGTCCATAACGGCTGTCCAACCACCTGCGCTTGTGATTCCATAGATCAGAACGATCGCAAGTGCACCGGTCATAACGATACTCTGAACAAGGTCTGTAACACATACGGCATTGAACCCACCGGTGATAGTGTAACCAACAATCAACAGGGCGGACAACATCATGGCAACCTGATAATTGATACCGAATAAGCTGTTGAACAGCTTACCACAGGCAGCAAAACCGGATGCTGTGTAAGGGATGAAGAAGATAATGATAACAAGAGCGGAAAGTGCTGTGATAACATTATTCTTATCATGGAATCGTTTTGCAAAGAAATCAGGCACAGTGATCGCGCCGATATTATTTGAATAACGTCTGAGTTTTCTGGACACGAAGAACCAGTTCAACCATGTACCAACGGCAAGACCGATGGCAGTCCATGCGGCATCGCAGATACCGGACAGATATGCAACGCCCGGAAGTCCCATCAGGAGCCAGCTTGACATATCACTTGCTTCAGCACTCATGGCTGTTACGAGAGGTCCCATCTTACGGCCGCCAAGATAGAAATCTTCTGTACTGTTGTTACGCTTGCTGTAAACAAAGCCGATCACAAGCATGATCGCCAGGTAGACAACGATTGCAAGCATGATGAAAAAGTTAGTTGTCATTAACATTTAGATATCCTCCAATTTTTTATTGCGTATGCATAACATGGACAAAATCGTTAAATTTCGTAATAGAATACATAACTAAAAAATCATAGCGTAATATGAGAAAAAAGTCAAACAAATACGATCTGCTTTAGAAAAACAGGTAAAATGATGTTCTGGCTAAAGAATGGTAAAGGATTTGCAAAAAATACTTGAAAAAATAAATCAGGTCTGCTAGTATGTCTTCAGACAAAGACGTCAGTTGAACGAGATACGTTCGATTGGCGTCTTTTCTGTTTTACAAAAAAAGTACCATGGAATTTTGTAAAAAGTGAAGCGAAACCTGTCGGGGGATGCGCACCTGCCGGAGATTTCAAAAAGAATTTCAGAAAAAATGGAGGAAATAGTTATGAATACTGGTGATATTGGTTTTATGCTGATCTGTACAGCGTTGGTATTTTTTATGACACCGGGACTTGCTTTTTTTTATGGTGGAATGGTGCGAAGGAAAAATGTCGTTAATACGATGATGGCATGTACTTTTATTATGGGACTTTCGGTTGTAATGTGGATATTATTTGGTTACTCCCTTTCTTTTGGGGGAAATCACGGAGGAATCATTGGTGATCTCAGATGGTTTGCGTTAAATGGCATATCTATGAATGAGGCCGGACCATATGCAGACAATATTCCGCATTTTGTATATATTGCATTCCAGATGATGTTTGCAATGATCACGCCGGCACTGATCACAGGATCATTAGTCGGACGTGTAAAGTTTAAGGCGTTATTCTTCTTTATCATGTTCTGGTCGATTTTGGTTTACTACCCGATGGCACATATGGTATGGGGACAGGGCGGTTTCCTTGCAGAGATCGGTTCCGTTGATTTTGCAGGCGGAAATGTCGTACATATCAGCTCCGGTGTAAGTGCATTGATATTTGCGATTATCCTTGGTAGACGAAAAGGTTATGAGAATACTGCTTATCGTATTCATAACATTCCATTCGTTGCTCTTGGCGCATTTATCCTCTGGTTCGGATGGTTCGGCTTCAATGCAGGAAGTGCCCTCGGAGCAAATGGCCTTGCAGCTCATGCATTCTTAACCTCAGCGATCGCAAGTGCGAGTGCCATGATGTCATGGATGCTGATCGATGTGATAAAAGATGGAAAGCCAACCTTGGTTGGTGCTTCGACCGGTCTTGTTGTCGGGCTGGTTGCGATCACACCGGGAGCAGGCTTTGTTCCGATCTGGTCTGCATTTATCATCGGTGCACTTGTAAGTCCGATCTGTTGTGGTATGATTACTTTATTGAAGAAGAAATTGAAAATAGATGATGCACTCGATGCTTTTGGATGTCATGGTATCGGTGGTGTCTGGGGTGGTATCGCGACCGGATTATTTGGTAAGAGTTCGATCAACAGCGTTGCCAGATGGGATGGACTGTTCTTCGGAGACTATCACCTTTTTGTTGCACAGTTGATCGGTATCGTTGTGACAATAGTAGTTGCAGTGGTCGGAACGTTTATCTGTCTTGGACTTGTAAGACTGATCACACCGCTTCGTGTATCAGATAAGGAAGAAAAGATCGGTCTGGATATCGCAGAACAGGGAGAAAGTGCATATCCGACATTTAACGGACTGGATTCATAGAAGTTGCGGAAAGGAGTATGATAATATGATGATCAAGATAGAAGCAATCGTGCGAGAAGAAGTATTTGAAGATGTAAAGGAAGCACTGAATGCGATCGATGTAAATGGTATTACGGTATCTCAGGTAATGGGATGCGGTGCACAGCGAGGATATAAGAAGCTGGTACGTGGTACAGAGGTTGATGTCGTTATGCAGCCGAAAATCAAATTTGAGATCGTAGTTTCTTCGGAAGAATGGGAGAAGAAGACGATCGATGCGATCCAGAAGGCAGCATACACCGGAGAAGTCGGAGACGGCAAGATCTTCAGTTATGAGATCCGCACCGCCATGAAGATCCGTACGAAGGAAAGCGGCTATGATGCGCTGAATTAGATAAACAGGAGGAGCCTGTAAGACGGGTTCCTCTTATTTTTCTGTCTTAAATTCCATTTACAAGCTATGAAAAACAGTTTATAGTTATAGGCAGTTAAAATTGTTCAGGACGGTGTATGAAATATGAAATTTAAGAGTACAAATGAGATAGAAACCATTCAGTTACGGGATGCACAGATCAAAGAAATGAAGCTTGTCGGAGTCGGAGAAGTGGAAGAAGCAGCTTCCCCTAAAGGACTTCGGGCAAGATGGATGGAACTCTATGTAGAAGGTGCAGTTGTAAAGGATAACAATTCTCAGAACGAATACTATACAGACAAATATGCCGATCAGATGGAGATCCGGTTTAAGAATCCGGTCATCGAAGCGGTATTGTTGGAGGGGCATAAGTATTATGATGCAAATGATAATCTGGTAGAAGAAGTTCCGGATCAGAAACTTGCGGAAGATGAGTATGAAAAGATATTTGGAAAGTTCAAAGAGAACTATATCTTCTATGGTGGTAAGCCGGAAGCAGATAAGAAGTGTTATCAGATGATCGTTGATGTTGACGAAGATTCTTATATAGTAAGCTTTTATTATGATAAGGTAATTGCCGGATGGAATCATTTCCTGAATAAGGCAAATATGGGCTAGGTGATCGAATATGGCAAAACGAATCAAAGAATATCTGGTATATGTAGATAAACTGCTTGCAAGGGATGATGTTGATTTTGATGAGGAGATGCGGAGACATCTGGTGCAGATTGAATTTTTCATGCATGAGCGTTTGATCCATCTTCTTGTGACGATCTTATTTGCAATCCTTACGGTAGGCTGTTGTGTGACCTTTGTGGTAACGGAAAAAATACAGATCTTACTGTTAGCGGCAGCACTGTTTGTCCTGCTGATCCCATATATCAGGCATTATTATTTACTTGAAAACAGCGTGCAGAAAATGTACGATCAGTATGACAAAATGATGGAAAAAGCAGGAAAAGATGCATTTTATACAGGAAAGGAAAGTTAAATGTTTAATCTGGTAATGGGAATCATCATGATCGGAATCGGAACGATCTGTCTGGTAAAGGGGTGTATAGGTACCTTAAGCCCTGTGATGATCTTCTTTGGATGCTGTATGATCGTATTCGGTATCGTGGAGATTATCCGGTCAAAAGCTATCCGCAAACGCGAACAGCAGAGAAAAGACCATGAGATGGATGTCTACCTCAAAATGGCAGAGGAGATGGGCGTAGTCGTAAATCCCATCACCCATGAAATTGTCAAAAAAGAGGACGATAAATCTTAAAACGGACGAACTGGTCGATGGTTATACCTATTATTACGCAAGACGTTTGCACTCTATCCTCATGTAGCGGTACTAGATTCGCTGTTTATACAGCTCATCAAGGACCGACATTCGGATAGGCTTGCTACATAATAGTATAACCATCGACCGGTTCGTTCGTCTTACTTTTTATCGTCCTGATAAAGCAAGTCCACCATTGTATTCTCGAAAAAAATATAAATAAAAACAACAGATATTTAAAAAATAGGATTGTTGAATTTTGATACCGTAGGGAAAATGGAAGACAGGGTTACTGTTATGAAGCAAGCCTGCCTGAGCGCTGGTACTTAGGCTGCGTACTTTGCAGCCTTACGTACCACTGCGTCGAAGGTAGAGCGAAAGCGTCTTGCGTAATAATAGGTAACCCTGTCTTCCATTTTTTAAAGGTGGTCTACTTCAAGGTCGAGAAGTCAAATTCGGACACGCCGGAGCCGGAGACTGCCTTGTAGACCTTGCCGGAGGTAGAATCTACATAGAAGTCACCAACCTTAGAGTTGTCAGATTTTCTGGTGTCATGAAGCTCAAAGTGGTAGCCCATGCTGCCGGAGTTATAATCAGTAAGATCCTTGTCGTTATTACGGACTTCATAGTTTTTAGAGTCACCGGGAATCTGATCCATAAAATACTTATAAGCATGGTCATAAGTATCATAGCTTCCGGTCAGAGCATCGGATACATCCTTTGCTGCATCATCTACAATATCTCCGGCATCATCGATCATGTTACCGAGATCCTTACCTACAGAACCTGTACCATTTGAATTATTTCCATTTTCTGTGGAACTGCTGTCCTCTGTACTGCTCCCGGTTGTTGTACCGGTTGTTTCAGGGTTATTTTTCTCGCCGCATGCAGTCAGGGTAAATGCCATGACAACCAGACATGCGCATAAAAGAAATGATTTTTTCATTTTTTATTCTCCTTTTCCATTTGATAAAAATAGTATCTGACATTTCCTGTTTTTTATTCGAATAAAAATATCAGATTAGGAGTATAGATGTATAAAAAACGGAAGATCTTATAAAAATGAGGAAAAAAATAAAAACAGTTTTATCCCACATAAAAGCCAATGAAGCGTTAAAAGAGTGTGACCGATTTTTTGCAGCTTATTGGCAAAATATAATTCTGGTTGCTGCACTGATCGTATTTTTATTATTTACAGGAAAATTCATTATCGATCAGAGAGATAAATTTCCGGATTCAGACAGCGTGGCTGCCATGTCATCAAAGGCAGTGACACGAAAACGGGCATATCTGACCTTTGACGACGGCCCGTCCGATCAGACCGGAGAGATCCTTGATATTTTAAAAGAATATGATGTAAAAGCTACGTTCTTTGTAATAGGAAGGAATGAACGATACTATCCCATGTACAAACGGATCGTGGAGGAAGGGCATACACTGGCAATCCATTCATATTCCCATGAATATAGTACGATCTATGCAAGCTATGACAATTTCGTGAATGATGTTGAGGAATTAAGAAAATTATTGTATGATGTTACAGGAGTGGACTGCCGATATTACAGGTTCCCGGGCGGAAGTTCAAACCGTGTTACGCAGGTACCGGTGAATGACCTGATCGACTATCTTGATTCGGCAGGATTGACGTATTTTGACTGGAATGCATTGAATAATGATGCGGTGATTGCCGGACAGACACCGGATCAGCTTGTAAAGAATATATTGAAGGATGCATTAAATTATGATGATACGATCATATTGATGCATGATCTGGATTGCTGTCATGAAACAGTGGAATCTCTGCCGTCACTGATTGAACAATTAGAGGAACATGGATATGAGATCCTTCCGATTGATGATGATACACCGCATATCCAACATAGAACACATTAGAAATAGTTCATTATATTTTATCTATACATAATCAAGTAAAGAGGCTAAAGAATGACGTACGAAGAAGCATATCTATATATGAAAGAAGCGGGAAAAAGAGGCAGTGTCTACGGAACGGAGACAGTGAAAGAACTACTTTTAAGACTGGGGAATCCACAGGATCGGGTTCCTGTCGTTCATATAGCCGGAACAAACGGAAAAGGTTCTGTATTCGCATTTGTCGAGCATATTCTGGAAGATGCAGGGTATGTTGTCGGACGCTATATATCCCCAACGATCTTTACATATCTGGAACGATTTCAGATAAATGGACATTATATGAAAGAATCGGAATTTGCACAGATCATGGAGACCGTGATCCCGGTTTGCGAGGATATGGAGGAAGCCGGGCTTTCGGTTCCTACCGCTTTTGAGATTGAGACTGCGGTAGCATTTCTGTATTTTGTGAAGAAAAAGGTCGATATCGTATTACTGGAAACAGGAATGGGCGGAAAGAACGATGCGACAAATGTGGTGAAACAGCCACTTTGTACCGTGCTTGCAAGCATCAGCAGAGATCATATGCAGTTTCTTGGCGATACATTGCAGGAAATTCTGGAACAGAAGATGGGGATCCTTCGGGAACAGGTTCCGTGTGTGGCATATCCGATGCAGGATGGGATAAGACAGATATGGCTGGATAAATGTGATAAAATGCAAATAGAGCCGATCATGGCAGATACTGACCAGTTGCAGGTCATAGCAGAAGATCTGCATGGAAGCAGGTTTTGTTATAAAGGACAGGAGTATGAGCTGGGGATTCCCGGAATCTATCAGATCTATAACAGTATAACCGCAATTGAGGTCTGTAATTGTATAAAAAAACAGTTTGATTTAAAAAATGTGAGTATAAAGAACGGATTAAAAAAGACGTTGTGGGAGGGCAGATTCCAGAAGATTAAGGATGTGCCTTTGACTTATATTGATGGAGCACATAATGAAGGCGGATGGAGAAGTCTCAGAGAGAATATCCGGGCATATTTTACAGGGCGGCCGTTGATCTATATCTGTGGTGTTCTTGCAGATAAAGAGTATGAGAAAATGGTGGATATCATGGCACCATTTGCAAGTTTTATCATAACGGTAACGCCGGATAATCCACGGGCGCTTGATAAGGAGATTCTGGCAGAATGCTATCGTTCATACGGAAAGCCGGTGGATACGGCAGAGGATGTGTTTGCTGCGCAGAGACAGGCGGAAACACTGGCACAAGAATTGACAGAGCCGGTGATCGTGGTATTTGGTTCATTATCTTTTATTGGACCGCTGATACCGCGGATAAGTAGTACGATAAACCAGGAGAGGACTACAGAGAAGAAATGACGATGGACAGAGTCAACGCAATATTAGCGAATGAAGAATATAAAGACTGGATGGAGCAGATCAGGAGATCGGAGAAAGAGCGGAGATTCTGCTGTCATGGGATTGATCATTGTCTGGATGTAGCAAGGATCGGAATGCTGATGAATCTGGAGGAGAAGCTGGGACTGGAACCGGAGCTTATCTATGCGGCAGCATTATTACATGATATCGGACGGGCGGTCAGCTATCAGACCAGCGAAGAACATCATCTGGCAAGTGTCCGCAACAGCCGGAGTATTTTGCTGGCAACCGGATTTTCCGGTGAGGAAACAGAGCTGATCCTAGAAGCGATCAGCAAACATAATACGACAGGGAAGGAAGCAGAGGGGCTTTCCTATGTGATATATAGGGCAGACAAGCTTTCCAGACGTTGTTTTGACTGTGAGGTTTATGACGAGTGTTACTGGAAGGAAGACGAAAAGAACAAAGGAGTGGTCTACTGATGATTATAGGGAACAAAGAATTTAAACTGAATGAAAAACCATACGTAATGGGAATCTTGAATGTGACACCGGATTCTTTCTCCGATGGAGGAACACATAATAAGTTCGATGATGCATTGTATGCCACAGAGCAGATGATAAAGGATGGCGCAGATATTATAGATGTAGGTGGAGAATCGACCAGACCCGGTTATACATTAATTTCAGATGATGAGGAGATTGGTCGTGTTGTTCCTGTGATCGAGGCGATCCGGGAACGATTTGATACCGTAATTTCACTGGATACCTATAAGGCTGGCGTGGCGGAAGCCGGAATCCGGGCAGGTGCAGATCTGATCAATGATATCTGGGGCTTCAAATGGGATGGAAGGATGGCAGATATCGTTGCTTCACATGATGTGGCATGTTGTCTGATGCATAACAGAAGGGTAATGGATTATACCGATTATTTAAACGACGTTGTTAAAGATCTGGACGAATCTGTTCAGATGGCACTGAATGCAGGTGTGAAGAAGGAGAAGATCATGGTAGATCCGGGAATCGGATTTGCAAAGAACTTAGAACAGAATCTTGCTTTGATGAATCATCTGGAGCTTTTGCACAAATGGGAGCTGCCGGTTCTTCTTGGCACATCCAGAAAATCCATGATCGGTCTGACTCTTGATCTTCCGGTTACAGAGCGGGAAGAAGGAACGATCGCGACATCGGTCATGGGGCTTATGAAGGGGTGCCGGTTCTTCCGTGTGCATAATGTAAAAGGAAATGCGCGCGCACTTCAGATGGCATGGGCGATCATGCATAGTTAATACAGTCAATAAGAGAAAATGAAGCAGTACTTAATGATTCAATGAACAGAAGAAAAATTTCAATGAATCATAAATAAAAAAGATGAAGTTTGATCTGGTAAAAGGGAGAACAGACAGGAGGCGTCGGATGGATAGAATCAGCATAAAAGGACTGGAAATATTTGCCAATCACGGGGTTTTTAAAGAAGAAAATGTGCTTGGACAGAAATTTGTAATTAATATTGATATGTATACATCGACAAGGGCGGCAGGGATCCGGGATGATCTGAAGCTGTCTATTGATTATGGAGCTATCTGTAATCTGGTTGAAAAGACGATGAAAGAGCATACTTATAAGCTGATCGAAGCAGTCGCAGAAGAAGTAGCGGCGAATATCCTTCTGTCATATCCGACGATGTCAGAGGTTGAAGTAGAGGTTGAGAAACCATGGGCACCGGTATTGATGCCTCTTCAGACAGTGTCAGTAAAGATACGAAGAAAGAGACACATTGCTTATCTGGGACTTGGTTCGAATATGGGCGACCGGGAATCCTATCTCGATTTTGCGATTGATGAATTAAATAAAGATGAATATACCAAGGTGACAAAGGTTTCCGATTTCATCGAGACAGAGCCATATGGTGGCGTGGAACAGGATAATTTCTTAAATGGCTGTATCGAGGTGGAGACACTTCATTCACCGGATGAACTGTTACATCTGATCAATGCGATTGAGAAGGATGCCGGAAGAGAACGCCTTATCCACTGGGGACCAAGAACTCTGGATATCGATATTCTTTTGTATGATGATCTTGTCTGTGATGAGGAGAATCTCCATATCCCACATATAGAGATGTGCAAGCGGGAATTTGTATTAGAGCCGTTGTCCAATATAGCAGGCTATAAGAGACATCCGGTCAATGGCAGGACAATCCGGGAGCTGCTTGACGAGCTGGAACGGAACGAAGAATAAACCGGGAAAAATGAATGAGCATGTGCATTTGATCGTATTGCATAATTTTGAAGACAATATCAATATTATAGAAAGACTGCAGGCGGAATGTCCTGTATTTGGAGCAGATAAAACAATGGATAAATATAATATGGAAGATTTACGGACAGTAGAAGCACAGATTGCTTCTCTTGTAAAGACAAGAGATAAGATCCTGGCAGGTATGGCAAATGAGAATAAGAAACTGACGAATGACAGCTCTCAGGTTGTTTGTGATGGAATGAAGGATTTTACCTGTGTGAAGAAATTAGAAGTAGACAAGGACACTGTTGTCTGTTATCAGGGGGTTCCGGGAGCATATAGCCAACAGGCAATGTTCAGGTTCTTCGGAAAAGAGATCCAGAATATCAATGTACCGGATTTCGGAGATGTGATCGAGATGGTGAAGAACGGCAAGGCAGACTATGGTGTACTTCCGATCGAGAATTCTTCAGCCGGATTTGTAAATGGAATCTATGACATGGTGGGAAATAATGATGTGACCATCGTCGGTGAAGAAGAGGTTCATGTAGCACATGCATTAATGGGTGTGCCGGGCAGTGAGCTTTCTCAGATCAAAACCGTATATTCACATACGCAGGGACTGCTTCAGTGTACGAATTATCTGAGCCGGAAGCCGTGGAAACAGTGCAGTGTTGCAAATACGGCAGTAGCGGCGGTCAAGGTTATTGAAGAAGGAGATAAGACACAGGCAGCGATTGCAAGTGAGCTTGCAGCAGAACTTTATGGACTTCAGATCCTTGCAAAGGACATTGTGAACAATGACAACAATACGACACGTTTTATAATCCTGTCAAAACAGAAAATCTTTGTGGAAAAGGCTGAAAATATAAGTATCCGCTTTTCCTTGCCGGATGAAAGTGGTACACTTTACAATATATTGAGCCATATAAATCTGAACGGAATTAATATGACAAGCATCGAATCAAGACCGCTTACCGGTAGAAAATGGGAATATGCCTTTTTTGTTACAATGGAAGGCAGTCTGTTAGATTCAAGAACAAGACATGCATTACAGGGAATCTGTGAAGATGCGATGGATTTTCGTCTGATCGGTACATATTAGGGGTGTAAAAAAGAAGTGAGGTGTATGAAAGTATGGCAGGAAAGACATTTGCCGCGATCAATGTAGGTTCTAATGAGATATCAATGAAGATCTGCGAGATCACACCAAGAAAGGGTGCGAGGGAGCTTGATACCGTAAAAACGATCATTGAGCTTGGAAGTGATACCTATAACAAAGGATATATCGAAGAAAATAATTTGAATAAGCTGTGTGACACGTTGATTAAATTCCGGAGAAAGATGAAGGAATACGATGTATCTGATTACAGGGCATATGCATCCAGTGCGGTCAGAGAAGCGGAGAATGCTTCTATGATCATTGAGAGAATTAAGATGTGTACGGATTTTGATGTGCAGATACTCAGTAATTCAGAACAACGTTTTATGAATTATAAAGCATTCGTGGCAACCGGGATGGATGTGGATGTGGCAACTCATAAGAATAACGCATTGCTTGATATCGGAGCCGGAAGCTTACAGATTTCGATCTTTGACAGAAGAAATCTGGTACAGACACAGAATCTTCCGATCGGTGCAGTCCGAATCCGTGATTATCTGACCCGGTTCGGTTCCGATACGGTAGATCTTGAAACACTGATGGAAGAGTACGCATCAAATGCGATCATAGAATTCAGAAATCTGTTTTTAAATGATAAAGATATTAAGAGTATTATTGCAATCGGTGATGGTATCAACAACCTGAAAAAAGTTGGTCCGGAGCTTTCGATTGCGAACAGTATATCGAGAGAACAATTCCGCATTCTCTATAAACGGGTAGTTGACATAAAACCGGAAGATCTGGCGGAACGATATGGTATTCCATATGAGCGTGCCACCCTGATGCTTCCGATGGCGATTATTTATCAGTCATTTCTGGATAATTCCAGGGCAGAGGAGATCCTGACTCCGAACGTGATCTTCTGTGATGGTATTATTGCCGACTATATGGATAAGCAGGGAACCTTCCTGATGGACAAGAATTTTGATCAGGATATTCTTGCATCTGTGAATACGATTGCAAAGAAATATAAAGTAAATCGTGCGCATGTCCAGAATGTATCGGATAATGCACTTGCAATATTTGACAGCATACGGAAATTACACGGACTTGGTAAACGGGAACGGTTGCAGTTACAGATCGCGGCGATCCTGCATAACTGTGGTAAATTTGTAAATATGAAGGATGTATCCCTGATCTCTTATCATATCGTGATGGCGACGGAAATCCTTGGACTTTCTCATAAAGAGAGAGAGGAGATCGCAAATGCGGTTTATTATAATGGATTTTACCTTCCGTCGGAATTAAGGGCATCCGGGCGGATCGGATCGGCAGATTATATGAAGGTGGCCAAGCTTACCGCTATCCTTCGACTGGCAGATGTGCTTGATAAGAGCTATAAACAGAAGATTACAAATCTCAGGATTTCATTACATGACAATACACTGGTGATCTATACAGATACGCTGGAGGATATTACACTTGAAGCAGGCATGTTTAAAACGAATAATATCTTATTTGAAAAGGTCTATGGTGTAAAAGTAGTATTGAAACAAAGGAGGGGCATATAAATGAGCGATAAGAATTTATTTTACAACCGGGAACTGTCCTGGTTGGAATTTGATAAAAGATGCCTGAGTGAAGCGAAGGATAAGAATATTCCGATATTTGAACGGATCAAGTTCCTAAGCATCACAGCATCCAATCTGGATGAGTTTTTTATGGTGCGTATCGCATCCTTAAAGGATATGAAGAATGCGGGATATACGAAGAAGGATATCGCCGGAATGACACCGGAAGAACAGCTTGATGAGCTGATTCCTGCAACAAAGGAATTCATGAAGAATCAGTATCAGACCTATAATCGTTCTCTGGTTCCGTTATTAGAGGCAAATGGACTGAAGATCGTCAGACATTATGAAGATCTGACACCGGAACAGTCCAGATATGTAGATAAATTATTCGAGCGGGATATCTATCCGGTATTAACACCGATGGCAGTGGATTCTTCCAGACCGTTTCCTCTTGTAAGAAATAAATCTTTAAATATCGGTGCGCTGATCTATGATAAGAAGAAAGACGTTACAGATATTGCGACCGTTCAGGTTCCATCTGTACTTCCAAGAGTGATCATTCTGCCATCTGAGCGACAGGGCATGACAGAGATCATCTTGCTTGAAGAAGTGATCGAGAAGAATCTGGATAAGCTGTTCTTAAGCTATGATATCGTATGTGCACATCCATATCGTATTATGCGTAATGCGGATTTCTCAATTGATGAGGAAGAGACAGCCGATCTGTTAAAGGAGATCGAGAAGCAGTTAAAGCAGCGCCAGTGGGGTGAGGTTATCCGTCTGGAAGTAGAAGATACGATGGATAAGAAGCTGTTAAAAGAATTAAAGAAGCATCTGGATGTGGTTGATCGTGTTGTATATAAGATAAACGGACCGCTTGACCTTACCTTCCTTATGAAAGTAAATGGCCTGCCGGGCTTTGATCATCTGAAATATGAGAAATATGTTCCACAGCCGGCATTTTCAAATGGTGACTACAGCAATATATTTGATAAGATCAAGAAGCATGACCGTCTGTTGTTCCATCCATATTATGAGTTCACGCCGGTTATTGAATTTATCCGTCAGGCAGCAGTCGATCCAAATGTACTTGCGATCAAGCAGACCTTATATCGTGTCAGCGGCAATTCACCGATCATAGCAGCGTTAGAGCAGGCTGCGGAGAATGGCAAGCAGGTAACTGTTCTGGTTGAGTTAAAGGCAAGATTCGATGAGGAAAACAATATTGCATGGGCGAAAAAGCTTGAGAAAGCCGGTTGCCATGTTATCTATGGCCTGGTCGGACTTAAGACTCATTCCAAGATCGCACTGGTTGTCAGAAGAGAAGAAGATGGTATCAAGCGTTATGTACATCTTGGTACCGGTAATTATAACGATCAGACAGCAAAGTTATATACAGATATGGGACTCCTGACCTGTTCAGACCCGATCGGCGAAGATGCAACGGCAGTATTTAATATGCTGTCCGGATATTCAGAGCCAAGAAAATGGAACAAACTGGCAGTTGCACCTATCTGGTTAAAGGATAAATTTCTGATGCTTATTAACCGTGAAGCGGAAAATGCCAGACAGGGTAAGAAGGCACGGATCATTGCTAAGATGAATTCTCTTTGTGATCCGAAGGTGATGGAAGCCTTATATGATGCATCGGCTGCCGGTGTTAAGATCGATCTGATCGTCCGCGGTATCTGCTGTATCAAAGCAGGTGTGCCGGGACTCAGCGAGAACATATCGGTTCGTTCGATCGTTGGTAATTTCCTGGAACATTCCAGAATCTTCTATTTCTATAATGATGGATTTGAAGATATCTATATGGGTAGTGCGGACTGGATGCCGAGAAACCTTGACAAGCGTGTCGAGATCACCTTCCCGGTAGAAGATCCTGATCTGAAGAAACGGATCAAGGACATCTTAAAGATCCAGCTTGCCGATACTTTAAAGGCTCACATCATGCAGCCGGATGGCAGTTACGAGAAGCAGGATCTTCGTGGCAAGGTAAAACTGGATTCCCAGATGTATTTCGCAGAAGAAGCCCGTAAGCGTTCTGCAAAGCCGGAGGATGCAGATGCCGCAATCTCCCATGACCGGGTATTTATCCCGATCGAAGCGGAAGAGAGCGAGAATTAAAAAGTTGCTAAATATAACGAAAAAAGTTGCTGGATACAGTAAAAAACTTCTTGACATTTGCACATGTATGTGCTAACCTATAGAAGCTGTTTAGCAGAGACAGACAAGAAAGCAGAGTATCCACTCTCACCTTAGCACGAAGAACAGTGACTCGGGTTCATATCTAAGTAGATTATAATTTGTACTTATATATAATAGTGGATGGTTTGCGCTGTCCACTATTTTTTATGCAATGGAGGTAAAAAGTCATTAGCGAATTAATGATTAACGAACAGATTAGAGACAGAGAAGTGCGCGTGATCGGCGAGGATGGTCAGGTGATCGGAATTATGTCCTCCAGAGATGCACTGAAGCTTGCAAAGGAAGCAGAGCTTGATCTGGTTAAGATCGCTCCACAGGCAAAACCACCTGTATGCAAGATTATTGATTATGGTAAGTACCGTTATGAGCTTGCTCGTAAGGAGAAAGAAGCCAGAAAGAAACAGAAGACAATGGAGATCAAGGAAGTTCGTTTATCTCCAAACATTGATACTAACGACTTGAATACAAAAGTAAATCAGGCAAGAAAGTTCCTGACACATGGCGATAAAGTAAAGGTTACACTTCGTTTCAGAGGTAGAGAGCTTGCCCATGTAGAACAGACAAAGGGCATTCTTGATGAATTTGCCGAGAAGCTTTCAGACATCGCGGTCATCGATAAGCCTGCCAAGTTTGAAGGAAGAAGTATGATAATGTTTTTAACTGAAAAACGTTAATTTACAATATGACATATATTAAGGAGGAAATACACACATGGCTAAATTAAAGACAAAAAGAGCAGCAGCTAAGCGTTTCAAGAAAACAGCTAACGGCGGTCTTAAGAGAAGCAAGGCTTACAAGAGCCATATCTTAACAAAGAAGACAACTAAGAGAAAGAGAAATCTTAGAAAGTTAACAATGACAGATTCAACAAATGAAAAGGTAATGAAGAAGATTTTACCTTATATCTAATAAATCAGGAGGAACTAGAGAATGGCAAGAGTAAAAGGCGGCGTTGGCGCTAAGAAAAAACATAACAGAACACTTAAGCTGGCTAAGGGTTACAGAGGAGCCAGATCAAAGCAGTATAGAGTAGCAAAGCAGTCAGTTATGAGAGCTTTAACAAGTTCATATGCTGGCAGAAAGCAGAGAAAGAGAGAATTCAGACAGTTATGGATCGCTCGTATCAATGCTGCTGCAAGAATGAATGATATTTCATACAGCAAATTAATGCATGGATTAAAGCTTGCAGGCGTAGACATCAACAGAAAGATGCTTTCAGAGATGGCTATCAGTGATCCTGAAGGATTTGCAAAACTTGTTGCTGTTGCAAAGGAAAAGCTTGCTTAATTTAATATAATATAAGCAGATAAAAACAGATCATAATGATTTTCGGAAGAAGATGGTTATGGTCTGTTTTTGTGTTATCGGAAAGTTTGCTCGGTCAAGTGATCCGTTATTTTAAAGGTCATAAATAATAGGCGGACATCGACATAATTGCCTTTACAGAGTTGTCCTGTTCATACTATAATAGAACTATATATTGAGCTAATTTATGGGACATGGAGGGTGACATATTATGTTTGTAGAACGAGTAACAAGAGAGCAGATGAAGATGTTTTTAGAGACATTCGCGTGCTGCAGCGAACAGAAGAATCTGGTAATGAGATTGAATTATGCAGGAAAAGAGCCATATCTGGATGTGACCAGATACAGCAACGGAATGATGTACACAGACTCTTACTACGATTTTGACAGTACATATTGCAGTAACCTGTGGAACAAATTCCTTTATACACAGTTTACACATGAGTACTACAGTGCATTTAAGGCACATCTGTTAGAAGATGTAGAAAAGAAGCTTACCAATATGATAAAAATTTGAGATGGAAAAAATCCCTGATGTCGGAAGCTGTATCCGCGTCAGGGATTTTGTCTGTAGATATATCCTTTATTCCGCAGAACGCTTTCGCTCTGTTTCTTACATAACGGTACTAAACTCCCCCCCTGACGGTGGATCGTTAAGGACCGATGTAAGAAAAGGTCTGCTACATAAAGATATATCTACAGACAAAATCTTGACATTAGAAGCAAAACTTCCGGCATCAGGCTTTTGTGGACATAAAAAAAGAAAACCTCAAAGGTTTTCTAAAAATAAAGATGCGGGAGATGGGACTTGAACCCACACGCCGTTTCCAGCACTAGATCCTTAGTCTAGCCTGTCTGCCAATTCCAGCACTCCCGCATGTCTTATTCCGTACGGCTTACCGCCGACGCAAGTAAGATAATACCACTGTGCTATATAAATGTCAACAAGTTTTTTCATTTTTTTCAAAAAATTCAAACACACGCGGTATGACAGAATTTTTCACCACAAAATGGACATATTTATATGCTATACTACTTCCTATATGTATGTGCAAAAAGAAAATTATAAGATGCAAATATGATACATTTCTTTTTTATAATACCAAAGCAGAAGACTGTAATATTAAGTAATGACAATATTATCTAGAAAACCTTAAGATTGTTTAATATGCTGATACATTGCTTGAATAAAGCAGGAAGACAGAGTAAAATTACAATGGTTTTTTCTTAAATTAAAATAAACAGATACATAATAATGATGTGTAATAAGGAGGAAACAATGCGAAAACATATAAAAAAGGGTATGACATATATATTATGTGCCGGCATGGTTGCAGCCCTTCTCAGTGGATGTAGCAGCAGGAAGACGGAAAGCAGTAAGCCATCGATCCATATTGATGAATATACCAAGGTAGGATATGATACAGCTACAGTTCAGTCGGGTGACATTGCTCCTGTTCTGGAGTTAGATCTTTCCCCGGATAAATATGAAACAAAGTCATATAAAGTTCAACAGGATGATTATAAAGTTGAAAAAGTAAATGTGGCAAAAGGTGATCGTGTAAAAGCCGGTGATATCATGGTACAGTTTAAGGCAGATGAGATTCAAAAGACGATTGATGAATATACACAAGAAAAGGAAGAAAAACAGCTTTTGATCGAGCATTATCAGAAATTGATGCAGATTGATGGATCGGAAGATTATTCAGATGATATTGAAAGCCTGAAAGAAGACCTGACAATTGCAGATACATATATTAAAGAGCAGAATGAGAAGATGAAGGATTACTGTCTGATTGCTGAAAAAGACGGAACAGTGACCTATGTTGACGACAGTCTGGGATATGGATATGCAAATTCCGCGTCCAATTTGATAACGGTGGCATCAGGATCCTCAAATTATACAGTAACTACAGATGATACGTATGAATTTAAGGTTGGAGATGAATACGAGGCAGATTATGAGGTCGCAAAATACAATATGAAAGTTATTGATGTTAAGAAATATACAGACGATGCAACCGGAAAAGATATGCAGACGATCCTTTTTGAGCCGGTAGACAATATGGCAGGTATATCCGAAGATAATAAACTGACGATGACTATTCATAAACCGGTAATTAAAAATGTAGTATATGTTCCTGAAAAGGCAGTATGTGAAAAGTCAGAAGGCCAGTATTATGTATACACAATTAATGATGATGGTTATCGTTTGGCAGTAGATGTAACAGTTGGTGAGACCGTAGATGGATCTACGATTATTAAATCAGGATTAACAGCAGGAGAGCAGGTGACGATAAATTGAGAAAGATAAATATGAATTATAAAAGAAAATCTTACGGAGCCCGACTGGTAGCGCTATCTATGGCACTGATGTTGTGTGTGACTTCCTGTGGCAAGAAACCGGAGAAAGCACCTGAATTGTTGGATCCGGTATCAACCAATGAAGCATATCGTCCGGTATCAAAAGGGGATGTTGGTAAGAAAATCATAAAGAATGGTTCTGTAGTTCCAACGGATTATTGCTATTTCTATAAGTCCTCTGTAACAATTTCTAAGATCTATGTGAATGTCGGAGATTATGTAGAAAAAGGAACTGTACTTGCTGAAGCAGATGATGATGAGACCACATCAGGAATTGATGATTTAAAGGCTTCATTATCTACACAGGAGCAGACACACACTATTAATGAAAAGATATATGAGCAGACACAGAAAGAAAATGATTATAAGATAAAAGCCTGTGAAGAGGCAGGTGATACGGCAGGAGCCAAAGAATATCAGAGTGCAAAGGCTGTAAATGCAGAAAATAACCGCTATGATAATCTGCTGTATAAATATCAGGTAAAAAAACTTAATCAGCAGATCAAGGAAAAAGAATCACTTGCAACTGACAGTAAATTAGTGGCAAACCAGAGCGGTTATGTTACATATGCAAAGAATCTGTCAGGATCAGATGAAAACAGCGGAACTGCTGCAGGCGGTGAAAATGTTGTAATTATTTCAGATTATAATGATCCATATATTGAGATTACCGGAGAACAGATCACAAAAGACGGGTATGCGGCAGTTTATAATACAATGTATACGATGATCGACGGTAAACGATATGATCTGGAAGAATACAGTTATACCAACCAGGAGATTGCAGCAGCACAGAGTGCATCCAAGCTTCCATACGTCAGATTCAAACTAAAAGGTGCGGATAATAAGAAAATCCTGAAAACCGGAACTGTTACACCTCTTTATTTCAGTACTTCGGATGCATCTCAGGTTCTTGTTGTCGGAAACGATTCCCTGTATCAGGATGGAGATAAGAATTTCGTATATGTGAAGACAGAAAGCAGTGATAAAGAGAGACGTGATATTAAGATCGGTGCATCAGATGATAATTATACAGAAGTAGTAAGCGGCTTATCAGAGGGAGAGCTTGTTTATTACGATTCTGATTCGGCCATACCAAGCGATTACACAACGTATGATATCAAATTAAATAATTTCAAAAAAACAGGAACCAGCAGATCCTATAAGATGGTGGACACTAATCAGGTAACATATTCATCACCGGTAGAGGGTTATTTTACCAAATTTGATCTGGCAGAAGGACAGGAGGTCAAGAAAGGTGATCTGTTATTTACAGTTGACAGTGGTGGAGGAAGCGCAGAGCTTTTAGAGCTGAATGGTCAGATTACGGATGCAAAGACGGAATATGATTCTAATATATCAGGATATGAGGAACAGATTTCAGATCTCAGAAAACAGATCAACGAATATAAATCAGGTAAGAAAAAGCAGCAGGCAGCAACCCCGGGTGATGCAGATGGTGAAAATACCCTTTATATGGTTGAACAGTTGTCATGTCAGATAGAAGTAGCGAAATATAATGAACAGCTTGCAAAAATCAACTATAATGCAACTGTAAATCCGTTGATTGCAAAACGGGATAAGCTGAATGAGAATAATGACGGAAAAGGCAATATCAGTGTATATGCAGATAGTGATGGTGTTGTTCAGAATGTATATGTAAGTACCGGTTACCAGTTGCAGGAGGGCGACAAGGTTGTCAGTATAGGAAGTAATGAGTCTAAAATGATGTCTCTGTCGTTAAAGGATAACAGCGGAAACAGCAGAAGAAATAACAGCGGCAGCGATGGTTCCGATGGCGGATCAGGCGATGCAAATGCAAAGCTTTTGATCAATCAGGAAATAACTTTGGTTAACCAGAAGGATGACAGCGATAAGTATACAGGAAGATGTATCGGAGCAACAGCGGATTCACAGAAAGCATATGTAACAACAATTGATGGTGAAGTATATGTAACAAGCAGTGCTTCATCAGATGAAACAAGATACTATATCAAGGTGGATGATGAAAAATTCTATGACTCACCAAAAGGCTATTTTGTAAATTATGCTCAGCTGTCACTCGACAGTATTGTAACGATTCCGCGAAACCTGGTCTATGAAGAGCAGAATAAGACATCCGGAAAACAATACAAATATGTATGGAAACTTGAAGGCGATGAAATCGTAAAACAATATGTTACTCTGGGAGATGAGACACAGACGGAAGTATGTATACTGACAGGACTTTCGGAAGGCGATGTTATTATCAAGAGTGCGATAGAGGACGAAGGTAAGAATACATCGAAGAAATCGAAGGATGATTCAGAGGAGTAGAAAGGAGAAGAGGAATGTTTAAATTTTTAGGACATAAGTTATTAAACAAGAAATGGCTCAATGCATGTCTTCTTCTTGGTATTGTACTTCTGGTTGCAGTAGCATCCTGTAATCCGATGTTCAAAAACGGTGCTATGGATATGACATTATCATCGAAATTTGACGCAGCGATAGAAGATAACAATGTATATTCGGCGGTGATCGGAAGAGGAGGATCCTGTGATACAAAGGAATATCCGGACTCAGATGCAGTAGAAGCAAGAGTAAGCGCTTATGAGAAAAAATGGCTCAGTTATATCGATGTACCGGTTTTAAGCAGACAGATCCGTATGTTTATTGAAGGTACATATGCAACGACCAGCCTCGGTTCCAGAAGATTCTTCAGTATTAACTATATGCCGGATATGGAGAAACATATCAATGTAGCATTTGGAGATGATCTGGAAAACGGAAAGGTAGAAGAAGGAACTTATCCGGTTTTGATGACACAGCAGGATATGGACACATATAATCTGGTCGTTGGTGAGGTAGTATCTATTGACAAGCTTACCGATTCGGATGGTAATACTTTGAAATGTACGATCGTTGGTATCTTTGAACCATCAGATGAAAGTGATATTTACTGGAAAGAGACTCCGGCAGATTTTGACAAAATGATGTTTACCGATAAGGCATCCTTTGATGAGATGATCCGGAAATATAATATACTTACTGTATATTATACGAATTCGGATATGCTTGATTATGCATATATCGATCATTCAAATGCAGCGGATATTCGTTATTACCTGAGTGCTTTTTCGAAGGCAGATGGTAATTTTACACAGAATTTCAGCAGTATCCTCGCAGAGTATCAGGATGATGCAACTTCTATAATGATCATCATATGGGTACTGGAGCTTCCGATCATTGTATTATTGCTGGCATTTATCTATATGGTATCCAGTCAGATACTTGAGATGGAAGATGGCGAGATCGCCATGTTGAAGAGCAGAGGTACAAGTACCAGACAGATCCTTGGAATATATTTCGGACAATCGGCAATTCTTTCAGGAATCGCAATTGTAATAGGTATTCCGATCGGTTATCTGTTATGTAAGTTATGTGCAAGTGCAACATCCTTCCTGAAATTTACGTTTGGTGATACTCATTTCTATAAACTGACATGGGGAATGTTGTTATACAGTTTCGTTGCAGCTTTGGTGGCAGTTCTGTTTGTGACACTTCCGGTTTTGAAATATGCAAAGAACTCGATCGTAGAACAAAAGAGCAAAATGGGCAAGATCAGTACCAAACCGTTCTGGGAGAAAGCATTTCTCGATGTGATCCTGGTAGCGGTATCGGTATATCTGCTGTACAACTACAATAAACAGAAAAGTGATATTGCACTTAATATTTTAGCCGGTAAGAAGCCGGATCCATTGATCTTCCTGAATTCCTCACTGTTTATTTTCGCGGTAGGTCTTCTGGTGCTTCGTCTGATTAAATATCTGATTAAGTTCATCTATTTCGTAGGTAAGAAGAAGTGGTCTCCGGCAGTATATGCGTCTTTCCTTCAGATTACAAGAACGGTTAAGAAACAGGGCTTTATCTCTGTATTTCTTGTAATGACGATCGCTATGGGTATGTTCAATTCGAATATGGCAAGAACGATCAATGAAAATAATCAGGAACGTATCGAATATAATATGGGAACGGATCTGATCTTGAAGGAACGCTGGAAAGCTGGTGCATATCTGGATAAGGATAAGCAGAGCCACTGGTATTATGAGGAACCGGATTATGAGAGATATACAGAAAGCCTTTCGGGTATTTGCTCCGATCTGACGCGTGTTATTTATGATGATAATGTATCAATTAACGTTGCCGGTTCAGAATTGTCAGGTTCTGTTATGATGGGTATTAATACAAAAGAATTTGGTGAGACCGCAGAATTGAAATCCGGTCTTAATGATAAACACTGGTTTAATTACCTGAACAGCATAGCGACTGTTTCAAATGGTGTAATTATTTCATCTAATCTGGCAAAAAAATATGATCTGTCGATCGGAGATAATATCAAGTATACGAGATACAGCGATATCAAAGGACGCGAAGATGTAGAGCTTGGTTCGGCAAGCGGTCCGATCTGTGCGATCGTTGATGCATGGCCGGGCTTCAATCAATATACATATGAAAAAGACAGCAGTGGTAAGATCGTCGAAAATGAACGTTATCTGGTTGTTGCCAATTATGCATATGTAGTTGGATCATTTGGGTTGACACCATATCAGGTATGGGGAAGACTCGCAGCAGGGCATGATTATAAAGAAGCCGTTAATGCAATACAGAAGCAGGACATTCAGTTGAACAGTTATGAAAGTGTTGATCAGGATGTCAGAGACATGCTGGAATCTCCATTGGTTCTGATCACAAATGGTTTATTCTCATTGAGCTTTTTAGTTGCAGTCATTCTTTGTACGATCGGATTCCTGATCTACTGGATCACATCCATCAAGCAGAGAGAGCTTCTGTTTGGTATTTACCGTGCTATGGGTATGAGTATGCATGAGATCAATAAGATGCTGATCAATGAGCAGATGTTCAGCTCCGTACTTGCAAGTCTTGCCGGTTACGGAGTCGGAGCTGCAGCAACAGCACTGTTCGTAAAGCTGGTAGCTGTTGTATATTTGCCGGAGGCTCATAATATAGCGATAAGTATAACGGTTAATCTGTTTGATATTTTGAAACTGACAATCGTTATTGTAGTAATGTTTGTTATCTGTTTTATTGTTCTTCGTACAATATTAAAGAAGATGAACATTACACAGGCATTGAAGCTTGGGGAGGATTAAACTATGGATATGATTACTGCAAGAGGAATAAAACGATGCTTTACGGTTGGAAACGGCGAACCATTTTATGCTCTTAAGGGAATTGATCTGGATATTCCTGAAGGCAAGCTTGCAATATTAAAAGGTCGATCCGGTTCTGGTAAGACGACATTGTTAAATATACTGAGTGCTCTTGATGATGCAACGGAGGGACAGGTTATTATAGAAAATAATGACCTGTCAGAGATGTCTGTTGCGGATAAAGAGAAATTAAGACGATTTGATATTGGATTTGTATTTCAGTCGGTTGCGTTGATTCCGATCATGAATGCATACGAAAATGTTGATTTCGGACTCCGCTTGGCGGAGTATGAAGGCAATCGTGATTCACGAATTCGCGAAGTACTGGAGATGGTTGGACTGAGTTCCAGAATGTATCATATGCCAAATCAGATGTCCGGTGGTGAGCAGCAGCGTGTAGCTATAGCAAGGGCAGTTGCTCATAAGCCAAAAGTTATATTTGCAGATGAACCGACGGGAGCACTTGATACGGCTTCCGGATTGAATGTTATGCGGTTGTTCAAGGATCTGGTTGCAAAAGAGGGAATAACCATTGTTATGACGACCCACGATCCAAACCTGATGGAACTCGGAGATGTTGTATTTGAGATAGAGGATGGTGAGATCGTTGGCAAAGCATAGTGGATTATTTAAGAAGAAAGAAAAAAAGAATGTATCTGGGGCGGAGATGCTTGATTCTGTATCTACAGATGAGTACAATACAGATGTTCAACAGGATATGGAAGGACAGAAGAATGACAGGCTTACAGTCTTAGCTGATGATACAGCCGAAAAGCATGAGACTGATACGGAAATGTATGAAACTGCAGAAAATGACGAGACAATGGAGACGCCGGCAGCAGATGCTGAAACGGATACAGAAGCATCAGAGGCAGCTGGGACTGATACAGATTCTGTGGAATCTGACAATATCATTGATTGTGACAGTTTGGTTAAGATCTACAAGACAGATGAAGTTGAGGTTATGGCACTTCAGGGACTGGAGCTTACAATCAAAAAAGGTGAGCTGATGGCGGTTATCGGTAAATCCGGTAGCGGTAAATCAACGCTGTTAAATATGATTGGTGGTCTGGAACGTCCTACGGCGGGTAAGCTGTATGTAGATGGTAAGGATCTGTTTGCCATGACTGATAAGGAATTGGTGGAATACAGAAAGCATACGGTTGGGTTTGTATGGCAGAAGAATTCCAGAAACCTGCTTCCTTATATGACAGCACTAGAGAATGTTCAGGTTCCGATGTATTTTGACAAAGATAATAAAGCGGACAGAGAAAAGAAAGCATATGATCTGTTATGTAAAGTGGGATTGAAGGAAAAGGTGAATTCTTATCCGTCTCAGATGTCCGGTGGTGAGCAGCAGCGAGTTGCGATCGCAATCGCACTTGCAAATGACCCGAAGATACTTCTGGCAGATGAGCCGACAGGTGCAGTCGATTCCAAGACATCGGATATGATACAGGATCTGTTCCGTAAACTGAATGAGGAACTGGGTATTACAGTTATCATAGTAACACATGATATCAGTCTGGCAAATAAAGTAAGCCGTGTGGTTATGATCGCTGATGGCAAGATCAGTACAGAGAAGATTATGAAAGAGGACTATCGGAAAAGAATTAATGACATGGAAGGCGTTAATTTCAACGGATCAGATTCTCATGAGGAATATTCAGTTCTGGATAAGGCACATCGTGTTCAGATCAGTGATGATATTCTGGAGGCAGCAGGAATTGACACAAATAAAGTAAAGATTCAGGTTGTTGACGGAAAAGTTGTTATATCAAAAGAATAAAAATAATTGAAATAAAGGCGAAAATATTGTGTGTTCACAGTATTTTCGTTTTTTTATGCGTGTTTTTTCTTGCTATTAAATATTCACTCGATTATAATAACCTTGTTTAATTGAATAAAATCAGTGTATAGTCTGAAAATTTCTAGGAGGAAATCATGAGAAAGAAAAAGTTCACAAAAATGACAGCTCTGCTTTTAGTAACAGCATTGTCAGCAGCAACCGTTTTTTCTGGTTGTAATAAAAAGGTGGATTATGATGTGGATGGAGACGGCAGCAGTGAAAACAGTGGTTCGGGAGATAGTGGTGCGCTTGCTTCACGTCTGGGAATTCCTGAATCTTATGAGGGAGATATTGAGGTCGGTGATTCCGGATTAAAGAGTATTAAGATAAAAGATGACGATATAAGTGTTCCGTCATCTGACAGTATGTCCATCATTAACTATAAAAGTAATACATTTGACAATGCATATAAGCAGAAAGTTTGCGAGGCAGTGTTTGATAAATCAAAAGGAATCTATGTATATGACTGGGAACATCAGACAAAGAGTGATCTTCAGTCGCAGATTGACTCCTTTCAGGCAATGTTAGAAGAGGCAAAGGCATCGGGAGACACAGAGACAGAGAGCTATTGTAATGAATATATATCTTATCTGGAAGATGAGATGACGAATGCAACAGACGAACGTACAGGTGCGGGTGATTACAGTGCAACAGATTTTATAGGTAATATCGGTGATAATGAATATATGCTTTCATTTTCAGATTCAGAAGAGGGATTGGGAGCAAATTTTGAATTGTCCTATTATCCGTCCGAAGGACTTATAAATTATAAGCCACATGAGGGCGCTACATATGTTTATGCATATGATGCGCAGTATGGTGATGAAGATGTAGATGAAAGTATGCCGAACAGCTGTACATTTACACAGGACGAGGCAGTTTCTCTTGCACAGGAATTTCTGAACAGCTGTGGTATTGATGATGTGATCCCTACATATACATCCCAGCTTTTATGGGAATATTACGATACCTCATATGACGTTGTAGCGACAGAATACGACGGATATATCATGACATTTGGACGTTCGGTAAATGGTACTGCACCATATAGTGCGGATCTGTCCATGGTAGATTCTCTTTCATCCGATGATGATGTCTGGTATGATTCAACATCTGAGACATTTACGATACAGGTTGATTCAAACGGAGTGATCAATGCAAGCTGTTATCCGCTCCTTGCACCGACAGGAGATGAGCAGAAGAATGTAGAACTGATGAGCTGGAAAGATCTGTTAAGTGCATTGAATAAGAATGTACCGGCATATTATACAGAAAATAAGACTTCTTATAATGATATTGAATATAACGATGTAAGACTTACGTATTATTGCATGAAGGATGAATCGCAGGAGAATATATATCAATATGTACCGGTATGGATATTCGCACAGGCAGATGAAGAAGATGGAAATTATGATTTTGATTATCCTGTACAGGCAATCATGGTAAATGCAGTTGACGGAACGATATATGATCTGAAAGAAGTTCTTCAGAGTACAGATGCATCCGCTTATTATGATGATACGATGGACAGCACTTATACTATCGACGGAGAAGAAGACGGATCAGATGAATATGATGATGACACCATTATAGGTGGAGATGATGGTTCAGACGATACAGATATCGATTCAAGTGATGTAGATAATGAGAAAGACAGCTCAGATATTGATACACTGGAAAGTAGCGATGATGCCATTGTCGATGTAGAATAAAGAACGAAGTAATCAGGGCTATAATAATTAAGAATAGAACAGAGAGTTTGATAGAAGATATCAGATTCTCTGTTTTTATTTTACAGGAAAGAGCCGCTGGTGACTCTTTTTTATAATTGCAATATTTTATCATTAGCTGACTTGACAAAATACCCCTATGGGGTATATAAAATATATCGTATAAATAACCTGATGGCTGATAAGATACAGTCTGATATTTATAAATAGATGAATTTGCATAACAGATCAGAAAGGAGCAAACAGGAATGGAAGAACCATGTTGCCATTGTCATAAAACAAAACAGAGAACAGAAGGTGAATATAAGAAGCTGATGAATCGGCTGAATCGGATCGAAGGTCAGATCCGTGGAATCAAGGGGATGCTGGAAAAGGATGCATATTGTACGGATATATTAGTACAGGTTGCTGCTGTCAATTCTGCATTGAACAGCTTTAATAAGGAACTTCTCGCAGAGCATATCCGAACCTGCGTGATCGAGGATATCAAAGCAGGAAAAGAGGATACAGTGGATGATCTGGTTGATACTATTAAAAAATTAATGAAATAAATACATAGATATGTTTCAGCCGGAAAGGATAATATATTCGTATGATTGTTTCGATCTGAAACATAATAAAAATTATAATGAACGCAAAATTATTTGCTCGCAAGAATGCTGATTTTGCGGAATGCATAGAATGTGCGAAGCACATGATATAATGAACGCAAAATTATTTGCTCGCAAGGATGCTGATTTTGCGGAATGCATAGAATGTATGAAGCACATGATAAAAAAGCTTGATAAGAAGGTGAATGATTTGGATAAATATAACGTAACAGGAATGAGCTGTAGTGCCTGTAGCGCAAGTGTAGAAAAGGCAGTAAAGAAAGTGAAAGGGATTGACAGTTGTACAGTCAGTCTGCTTACAAATTCGATGACGGTAGAAGGAAAGGCTGATCCAAAAGCAGTTATCGAAGCAGTAGAGAAGGCAGGATACGGAGCCAGTCTGATGACAGGAGAAGACCGGAAGGATGCCGGGAAGAAGCAGGCGATGGATGCAGATGAACTGGATAATCATGCAGCTCTGCACAAGATGAAGGTCCGGCTGATCGCATCTATCGTTATGTTAATTCCGCTGATGTACATTTCCATGGGACATATGATGTGGGGATGGCCGCTTCCGGCGATCATCAGTGATAACCATGTCGCTATGGGACTGATCCAGATGTTATTTGCAATTGCGATCATGGTTGTAAACCAGAAGTTTTTTATTAATGGATTTAAAGGTGTGATCCATGGAGCACCGGGTATGGATACATTAGTAGCACTTGGCTCAGGTGCATCCTTTATTTACAGCACATATGTATTATTTGCAATGACAGATGCTGTGATGAGACAGGATAACGATCGTGTTATGACCTTGATGCATGATTTTTATTTTGAATCGGCAGCGATGATTCTTGCACTTATAACGGTTGGTAAGACTCTCGAGGAATATTCCAAAGGACGTACGACAGATGCCTTAAAGGGATTAATGAAGCTTGCACCCAAAACAGCTATTGTTCTTCGTGGTGAAGAAGAACAGGAAGTCGCTGCTGAGGATGTGACAGTCGGAGATGTATTTATCGTCCGTCCGGGTTCCAGTGTTCCGGTAGATGGTGTGGTTATAGAAGGAAACAGTGCGGTTGATGAGTCTGCCTTATCCGGTGAGAGCCTTCCGGTTGATAAAGCTGAGGGAGATAAGGTATCTGCCGCAACGATCAATAAATCCGGTTATCTGAAATGTCGGGCTACCAGAGTCGGTACAGATACGACCTTATCCCAGATCATTGAGATGGTCAGTGATGCAGCAGCAACAAAAGCTCCGATCGCAAAGATCGCAGATAAGGTATCCGGTATTTTTGTTCCGGCTGTATTGATCTGTTCACTGATCACTATTATTGTATGGATTATTGCAGGAGAGAGCACAGGATTTGTACTTGCCAGAGGGATATCGGTGCTTGTGATCAGTTGTCCGTGTGCACTTGGACTTGCAACGCCGGTTGCCGTAATGGTAGGTAATGGTGTCGGAGCAAAACAGGGTATCTTATTTAAGAATGCAGCGGCACTTGAGATGACAGGAAAAACAGATGTGGTTATATTAGATAAGACAGGAACGATCACAAACGGAACGCCGGAAGTGGTAGATGTAGTTCCGGAAAATGGATACAGTGAGACAGATCTGCTTACCTTTGCAGCAAGTCTGGAGCAGTACAGTGAGCATCCAATCGGCAAAGCCATTATGGAATATGTCGGACAGAAGGAAATTAAGCCACAGAAAATCGAAGATTTTCAGGTGCTTCCGGGAAATGGACTCCGCTGTAGATTAAGCAGTGGGGCGGCTTCACAGAATGAAAGTGTATTTTATGCAGGACAGAACCATTCTCAGATATCAGATCATATTTTGCTGGGAGGAAATGAAAAATTCATCAGCCGGTATGTAACCTTATCCGAGACGGATAAGACACTGGCAGAAGAATTAGCCTCACAGGGTAAGACGCCGATCTATCTGGCAATCGATGAGAATAAACTGATCGGTATCCTTGCAGTTGCAGATACGATCAAAGATGATGGAATCCTTGCGATCAAAGAATTAAAAGAGATGAATTATTCAGTTGTTATGTTAACCGGAGATAATGCAAAGACAGCAGAAGCAATCGGTAAACAGGCAGGTGTTGACCAAGTGATCGCTGATGTACTGCCGGATGGAAAAGAAGCGGTAGTAAGAGAACTGATGAAGGAGCACCGTGTGATCATGGTTGGTGACGGCATTAATGATGCCCCGGCATTAACCCGTGCGGATATCGGTATGGCGATCGGAGTCGGAACCGATGTTGCGATCGATGCGGCAGATGTGGTACTGATGCGGGAAGGTCTTCGAACCGTTCCTGCAGCGATCCGGTTAAGTATGGCAACGATACGAAATATCAAAGAGAACCTGTTCTGGGCATTTATTTATAACATTATCGGAATACCGCTTGCCGCAGGTGTCTGGTATCCGATGTTTGGCTGGAAATTAAACCCGATGTTTGGAGCATTTGCCATGAGCCTTTCCAGTTTTTGTGTAGTAATGAATGCATTACGGTTGAATTTTGTGAAGATATATGTTAATAATAGTAAATACAGAATACACCAAAAAATGGTATCAAAAAATGTTGAGGGAAATAATAAGATAGAAAAGGAGACTGGTACGATGAATAAGACGGTGTATATAGAAGGAATGATGTGCGGACACTGCGAGGCAAGAGTGAAGAAAGCATTTGAGGCACTTCCACAGGTAACAGAAGCGGAGGTCAGCCATGAGAAGAAGCAGGCGGTGCTTACTTTAAGTGGCGAGTTATCCGATAAAGAGATTAAGAATACAGTGAAGGAAGCCGGATATAAGGTAACTTCGATCAAGTAAAATAGAAATACGGGATAAAAGATAAAATGGCAGGGCACGGTTTACTGTGTCCTGTCATAAATTAATAAGAAGGAAATTGTCTATGAAGAAACTATTGAACAGGTTATTTAGTCGAATGGTAATTACATGTCTGCTGGTAGCGGCGCAGTTGATCTTCTTTATGGTAGAAGTATTCAAGCTGCAGCAATACTATGTATTGGTGGCGGCTATTCTGCATTTGTTAAGTTTTATAGCTGTGATGCATCTGTTATTAAAGGATGTGAATCCGTCAATTAAACTGGCATGGATCGTTCCGATCCTGATGTTTCCGGTTCTCGGTGGTCTGCTTTATCTGCTCTATGGACATATCATTATGCCGAAGAAGTTAGAGAAATACATGAAGCATGCGGCAGAATGGGACTACGAGACGGATCTGTATGCCAATATGGCATATTTTAGTGATGTGATAAAAGGGCAGCAGCCATACCGGTTGTTCAAATATACAGAAGATTATGCAGGTTCGCTTGTATATCAGAATACGGATGTCCGGTATTATCCGATGGGTGAAGATGTCTGGCCGGATTTTGTTGATGATCTGAAAGAGGCAAAGAAGTATATTTTCCTTGAATACTTTATTATTAATCCGGGTGAAATGTGGGATACGGTTCTTGACATCCTAAAAGAGAAAGTAAAAGAGGGCGTGGAAGTCCGTCTGATCTATGATGACATCGGCTCAGTCTTTTATGTGCCAAAGTATTACTGGCGTGAGATGGGGAGCTATGGGATCAAATGTATGGCATTTAATCAGGTGGTTCCATTTCTGGCAACGATCTTTAATAACAGGGATCATCGGAAAATCGCGGTTATGGATGGTAAGGTTGCCTATACCGGCGGCTTTAATCTGTCCGATGAGTATATAAATAAGAAAGCGCCTTATGGCAAATGGAAGGATAATGGTATCCGTATGGAAGGTGATGCTGCATGGCGTTTTACAATCCTGTTTTTACAGCTGTGGAACAGTATCCGAAATGAAGATAAGCATATCTTAAGCTATCGTCCAACAGAGCAGAAGAAACATTTGAACGATGGATATCTTCAACCATATACGACAAATCCGCTCAAGAAAGAGCCGATTGGCGAGAACATATATATGCAGATGATCAATGACGCAAGAGAGTATGTATATATCTTTACACCATATCTGATCGTATGCAATGAGATGATGACAGCATTAAAGCTTGCGGCAAAGAGAGGCATCGACGTCCGAATCGTAACACCGGCGATTCCGGATAAGAAGATGATCTTTCGTATGACACAGTCGAGCTACAAAGAGCTGCTTCGTGCCGGCGTGAAGATCTATCAGTACACACCGGGATTTATCCATTCCAAATGTATCCTGACGGATGATAATCTGACATCGATCGGTTCTATCAATATGGATAACCGAAGTTTTTATCATCATTTTGAATGTGGTGTATTGGTATATGATTCTAGTATCATTGCAGAAGTGAAGTACGATATGGTTTCAACGATGAAGGAATCCGAAGAGATCACACTGGACTGGTGTAAGGAGCATATGTCAAGAATTACACTGGTGGATGCTTTCCTCAGACTGTTATCGCCACTGCTTTAAACAGAATTGGAAATAAATGAAAAATGCTTTTGTAGAATGGATATAAAAATATGGGAAAAGTAGATCAGAAGAACAAAAGAGGAGATATTTATAAGATAACGGATGCAGTGATCCATCTGTATCTGGTCTATATGTTTGTGATTTTTCCTCTGGTTCTGCATGATGGATATAAAGATATTACCATAACAAAATATAATTTTTTTAAGAACGGTGTTCTGGCACTTCTTATAATCATGGCACTGCTTCTGGTTCTGTATCTGACAGATCGTTCGGGAAATACAGGTCATCCGGGAAGTGATAGGGCAGTATCAAAAAAACATACCATACTGGCATCGGATGTCTTTATGGTTTTGTTTTTGATTGCAGGATTTTTTGCTTTTTTAGCAGCAAAGGATCGGATGGCGGCATTCACCGGGGAATTGGGAAGAAGATGCGGTTTCGCATTTTTGCTTCTCGTCGGAGCAGCCTATATCTGCGTGGCAGTAGGATGCAGCGTGAAAGAATGGATCTATCCGGTATTTGCCTGTGTGAGTGGACTTACATATCTGATGAGTATTCTGCAGCATCTGGAGATTGATCTGTTTCATCTGTATGCGTCGATTCGATTTGACCAGAGACCGATGTTTATATCGACATTTGGCAATATTAATATGTACGCAAGTTTTCTCTGCCTGACGATCCCGTTATTTATGGCGGCAGGCATGTATGCAGACAAATGCTGGAAGCGTGTGTTATATACACTCGTTTTGTTCCTTGGAGGAATGGCAGTTATTGCCGCAAATAGTGATGTAGCTTATATTGGTATCGGAGTACCGATGGTGGTGCTGTTATTAGCAGGGATAAGAAATCGGGTAAAGACATATGATGATCGTATGGTGATCGGACAAAATTCCACCTGTGACCCGTTTTTAGGTTGGTTTATAGGACATGCCGGTATCGTTCTTGGTTATACGGTGATGGCATTTCTTACGACCGGAACCGGAAAGGGATACGATAAGCTGACAGGGCTTGCAAAGCTGGTGGATCATCGCCTGATTTTAACAATTGAATCTATAGTGTTGGTGATAGGCAGTCTGCTCTACGGATGGGGCAGTAGAAAAAAGGCAGATTGTGTAGTTGCCCAAAAGAAAGGTTTAAGGTCTGTTAAGGATAAAAAGCAGGCATCTACAATGAAATGTTGGAAGGTAATATTTTGGAGCGTGGTTGGAATATTGATTCTTACTGCATTTGTAACAGTGGTAACAGGAGTCGGCAACCAGTGGGAGATATTTACCTTTGACGATGAATGGGGCAATTACCGGGGATATGTCTGGAACAGACTTTTCCGGATTTATCAGGATCTTCCATTTGTGAATAAGGTATTTGGTACGGGAAATGAGAGTATCTATACATTGATGTCCGCAAGGTACAGTGATGAGATGATAGAAGTGACAGGAACAGTCTATGACAGTGCACATAATGAATATCTGCAATATCTGGTAACTATGGGTATCGTTGGTCTTATCACATACCTTGGGCTTATCATTTCGTCCATTGTGAATGGAGTGAAGCTGGTAAAGGAAAATCCTTTATGTATGCCGCTTCTTGCAGGCATGATAGGATATGTCGTACAGGCATTTGTAAATGTGGAACAGCCGATCACGACACCGTTTTTATTCCTGTTTCTTGCGCTTATGGCAGGAATGAGAAGGAGAAGTTGACAGGAGTTAATGGGATTGTGGAAGTACAGGCTTGTCAAAGTGTTATATTTCGTTGTATAATCACAAAGTATGTGTACTATAGATGAAACAACTGCCGGAAAGTGGTCGAAGACATATATTTTGCCGGTAGCTGGTTGGACACAGAATAAAAAGTAGATAATAATTATGATATAAAAGGTCAGCATCTAAGCAGATGCTGTTACAGGAGGAAAAAATGAAGGTTTATGATGAGTTAGTGGCAAGAGGATTGATTGCCCAGACAACAGATGAAGAAGAAATTAAAGAGCTGGTAAATAACGGAAAAGCTGTTTTCTATATAGGATTTGACCCAACCGCAGACAGTCTTCATGTAGGACATTTCATGGCACTTTGCCTGATGAAACGTTTACAGATGGCGGGTAATAAGCCGATTGCCCTTATCGGTGGCGGTACAGCTATGATCGGTGATCCATCCGGACGTACCGATATGAGACAGATGATGACAACAGAAACGATCGCTCATAATGTAGAATGCTTCAAGAAGCAGATGAGCCGTTTTATTGATTTCTCAGAAGGCAAAGCACTTCTTGTAAATAATGCAGACTGGTTACTTGACCTGAACTATGTAGATGTTCTTCGTGAGGTTGGCCCTCATTTCTCAGTTAACAACATGCTTCGTGCAGAGTGCTACAAGCAGAGAATGGAGAAGGGCTTAAGCTTCTTAGAGTTCAACTACATGATCATGCAGAGCTACGATTTCTATGAGTTATTCCAGAAATATGGCTGTAATATGCAGTTCGGTGGTGATGACCAGTGGAGCAACATGCTTGGTGGTACAGAGCTGATCCGTAGAAAGCTTGGCAAGGATGCATATGCCATGACGATCACCCTGCTTCTGAACTCAGAAGGCAAGAAGATGGGTAAGACACAGAAGGGTGCTGTATGGCTTGATCCAAACAAGACATCACCATTTGAGTTCTACCAGTACTGGAGAAATGTTGCAGATGCCGATGTATTAAAATGTATCCGTATGCTGACCTTCCTTCCACTGGAAGAGATCGACAAGATGGACAGCTGGGAAGGCAGTCAGTTAAATACAGCAAAAGAGATCCTTGCATTTGAACTTACAAAGCTGGTTCATGGCGAAGAAGAAGCAGTAAAGGCACAGGAGAGTGCAAGAGCATTATTCTCCCAGGGTGTTGCTGCTGATATGCCATCTGTTACATTGTCAGCCGATGATTTCAAGGATGGTGCGATCGATATCGTATCCGTACTTGTAAAGTCCGGTCTGGTATCCTCCAGAAATGAAGGAAGACGTGCGGTAGAGCAGGGCGGCGTTGCTGTTGATGGTGACAAGATACCTGATATCTCAGTTACAATCCCGGAAGAGAAGTTTGATGGAGACGGAATCGTTGTAAGACGTGGTAAGAAGAACTTCCGTAAGGTAAGTAAATAACAGATTCGAAAGAATAATAAAATAAACATAATAAAAACTCCGGTTATCTGGATTCGAGTATGGATCCTGATGGTCGGAGTTTTTGTTATTATGATGTAAATTATGCAGAAAAAAAGCAGAAATGTCAGTTGTACATGTCATTTATGCATGATAAAACGTAGAATTGACAATCTATGTTTTTTTTAGTCTGTTTTATGGTATTCTAATTTCCGGATATTAGCGGTGCTTTGTGTAAGCCTCCATCAGACTGAGCATAACATGCTGGTCTTCAGGGGATAAGGATGAATAAAGAGCATTCAGTTTCGACTGATTATAGCTTTCAGAATGTTGATTGTATTCAAGAATATCAGAAAAAGTACAATCCAGATATTCGGTGATATTTGCAAGCGTATCCAGACTCACTTTGCAGATACCACGTTCAAGCTGACTGATAAAACCTACAGACAGATTGAGGTCTTCCGCCATCTGTTCCTGGGTGACATCTTTCATTTTTCTGCGTATTTTTATGCGTGATCCTATAATTTTATAATTCAGTGTCATGATGGTATTCCTTTTCTTTTTAAGTATTTTCTAATAAATATCAAAAAAGAAACAGATAGTGACACTTCTATTATATGTAAAAACTAACAATAATACTGCATATATCTAAGAAATATACTAAAATTTACAAGTGGCATTCAAATGAGAGGGAAGTGTTATACAAATGAAAATTGGTATATGTGATTCATCTATGCATGAAGTGGAAGCTGTGAAGGATTTTATAGAATCCCGTATGGATCTGGATAATGTAGAGTTTGAATTGTATCTGCCGGAAGAAGCGTCTATAGATGTAGAAGAAAGTACCTTTTCCTGTGATATATTTATCACGGAGATCGTATTTGACAATCTGCAATATAACGGGATCTGTCTGGCCAGAGCCATCAATCGTTCTGTTCCAAATTGCAAGATTATATTTTATGCAGACCATATTCCGGATGGCTGGGATATCTATGACGTGGAGCACTGCAATTGTGTTATGAAGCGAAACCGGGATATCAAGCTGGTGCATGCCGTTGATACGGCGATCAAGCGTCTGAATATGAGCAGAAGTAATTTTATCCGAGTCTGCTATGGGAAAACGATCAATATTTTTTCAGCTTCGGAGATCATCTGTATTCACAGAGATGATCGTCTCACCAGATACTGTACAACAAGAGGTGATTATGTGCAGTATATTACATTGACAAATGCTTTGAAAAATCTTCCAAAGGTATTTGTCCGTGTAAACAGTAATTGTATTATCAACCGTCAGCACGTCAAGCATTATTCCAGATCAACCGTAACTCTGGATAATGGAGAAGTTGTAAAGATCGGAAGACCATACAAAGAAGAAGTATTTTCATAAGAAAATGGAATGATTCTCCTTGTTTTGCAGATACTAGTCCGTATGAATATGTATCTATGAAACAGGGAGATTTTTTATATGAGAGATAAAATATTTGGAATATTACAACGGGTTGGACGGTCGTTTATGCTTCCAATCGCGATCCTGCCGGTGGCGGGACTGCTGCTTGGAATCGGAAGCTCCTTTACCAATGAAACTATGCTTGAAACATATGGGCTGATGCGGATCCTTGGGCCGGGAACGATATTTGCTGCTGTATTTGAGGTAATGAGTGAGGCAGGAAATGTGGTATTTGCCAATTTGCCAATCCTGTTTGCCATGGGCGTGGCGATCGGTATGGCAAAAAAGGAGAAGGAAGTTGCTGCGCTATCAGCGGCTATTGCATTCTTTATCATGCATGCATCGATCAATGCGCTGATCACGATAAATGGTGGTACGGAAGCAATGCTTGCAGGAGCGGTTACTTCTGTCTGCGGTATCACATCTTTGCAAATGGGTGTATTTGGCGGTATCCTGGTAGGACTTGGTGTGGCTGCCCTGCATAACCGCTTTTATAAGATTGAACTGCCGCAGGTGTTGTCTTTCTTTGGTGGTTCCAGATTCGTTCCGATCATATCAGCATTGGTATATACCGGAGTTGGTATTTTGATGTTCTTTATCTGGCCGGCAATCCAGAAAGGCATCTATACCATAGGTGATCTGGTTTTAAATTCCGGCTATGCAGGAACCTGGGTATATGGATTTATGGAACGTCTTCTGATACCATTTGGCCTGCATCATGTGTTCTATCTGCCATTCTGGCAGACTGCGGTCGGAGGAACGCTGGAGGTTGGTGGGCGTGTTGTAGAAGGAGCACAGAATATCTTCTTTGCACAGCTTGCAGATCTATCCGTTACAAAGTATGCGGTATCAGCCACCAGATTTATGTCCGGTAAATTCCCGCTTATGATATTTGGTCTGCCAGGAGCTGCTCTTGCTATGTATAAAACAGCAGCACCGGAGAAACGGAAGGCAGCAGGCGGACTGCTTCTTTCCGCAGCCCTTACAGCCATGATCACAGGTATTACAGAGCCGCTGGAATTCACATTTTTATTTGTCGCACCGGCTCTGTATGGAATCCATTGTATTCTGGCAGGCTTTGCCTATATGCTGATGCATGTATTTGAAGTCGGTGTGGGAATGACCTTCTCCGGCGGTCTGATCGATCTTACCCTGTTCGGCATCATGCAGGGAAATGCAAAGACGAACTGGATCTGGATCGTTATTGTCGGTATCGGTTATTTTATCGTATATTATGTATTGTTCTATCATCTGATCCGGCGGTTTGATCTGAAAACACCGGGTAGAGATAACAATGACGAAGTGAAATTATATCGTCGAAGTGATATGGATGCCAGAAAGCATGGAGAAAATGCCGGAGAGCAGGGATCAGACAATGACCGGAATATGGATGTTTTCCGGAATCACAGCCCACAGATGGAGACTTCCAGACTGATCTGTGAAGGACTCGGCGGCAAGGCCAATATATCGGATGTTGACTGCTGCGCAACCAGACTTCGTTGTACGGTATATGATGCAGCTCTTGTAAAAGAAGATGTTCTCCGGGCAAGCGGAGCATCCGGCGTGGTGAAAAAAGGATATGGCGTACAGGTCATCTATGGCCCGAAGGTGTCTGTGATCAAATCCAATCTGGAAGATTATCTGGAAGGGTATGATGAGAAGGTGGTTATTGCAGATGAGGGAAGACCGAGAGAGGATGTCATTGCAGGCAAAGAGAAAAATGGGAGAAATGCAAGAAACAGACAGAAAAAGCATATGGATGATAATACAGTATCTATATTGAGTCCGGTTACAGGAGAGGTTTTTGAATTATCAAGTGTGCCAGATGAGGCATTTTCCAGTGGAATGATGGGCGATGGAATCGCTGTATTGCCAACGGATCCTGAAATAACCGCGCCTGTTGCCGGAACGATTGCTTTTGTCTTCGACACGAAGCATGCCATAGGGTTGGTAACGGAACAGGGAATCGGTGTGATGATCCATATTGGAATCGATACGGTAAAGCTAAATGGCAAAGGCTTTGACGTACTGGTTGAGACCGGACAGATAGTGTCTGCCGGACAGCCGGTCATGCGGCTGGATCTTCCTTATCTGAAGAAGCATGCGCCATCCTTAATATCCCCTGTCATTATAACAGAGCTCCCGGATGGCTATAAACTGCGTCCGGTAAAGACCGGAAAGGTGAAGAACGACGAGGAGCTCCTGGTGGTGGAGAAGAGATAAGATAAATAGAAATGACAAAAGGATTTCCACTTGTGGAAATCCTTTTGTGAATATATTATAATAATAAATAGATTAAAGGCAACAAAGGCGGAAGGATAAATGGCAGGAAAAAAACTGGATGAACAGATGGAAAAGACAATACGGAATAATTACAGACGATTGACAGGCTGTCTGATCGACAGGAAAATGACGATCACGACCATGGAAAGTATCACCTGCGGGCAGATTGCTTCATTGATCACAGATACTGAAGGGGCATCTGCGATATTAAAAGGGGCATTTGTAACCTATTCCAACGAAGCAAAGGTCATGCAGGGTGTTCCGGAAGCTGTGATAGAAACTTATGGTGTCTATTCCAAAGAAACAGCGAGGGCAATGGCAGAAGCCTGTAAACGGGCATATCGTGCAGATATCGGAATCGGTATTACCGGTACAACGGGAAATATTGATCCAAACAATCAGGATAGTGTACCGGGAGAAGTATATTATGCAGTGGCTGTTTCGGATACGATCATCGATGGATATTTCCAGATGGGAGAACAGGATTCCAGACTGTATTATAAACTTTATGCCGCGGAGAAGGTGGCAGAAACGCTTGGGGATGTGCTTGGGGTTGAAATAGAAGCGGTTCTTGCCTGATGGTGTGACGAATATATTGTTGGAGAAATATATAAGATATGGGGGATGAAGATATGAAAAAGAAATTAATGGGGTTGATTATATGTTTAATAGGATTTGGAATGGGCTTTCTGTCCTTACTGTATTCCAATGAGGCTGTGCAGTCCCTGGAAGAATGTACGCGAAAAGTAGTTAATCCAAGCATAAAAGATAAAAAGGACTGGATATTTTCCTCAATTGGGAATATAGGAACCGTTGGCTTCGATGCAGTTTTATGTGATCAGTGAGATGAACTGGTCAGGAAATCAGGAAGTAGCACAGTGGAAGTATTATTCAAATGGTGACTTTATAGATCTGGATGATACAGAACTCAGAACCAAACTGCTGGTAGCAAAAAATGCTGAAAATATAAACTGGCAGTTATAGGATAAAAAAGTGAGTATGTTTTGGATATTGTTACTGCTATTAACTTTCTAAAAAATTTTCCCTCAAAATTTTTATTTTTCCTCTTGATTTTTCAAATCAAAAGGAGTATATATATTGTATCAAATAAATAGACGAAATGAACAAAGGTGTTCCAAATCATTGGGACACCTTTCTTTTTTTGTTTTATCAGAAGAAAGGAAGTACAAAATTATGATGAACAAAATTTCAGCCGTATTCGGTTCACACGTTTTCTCCGATCAGGTTATGAGAGAGCGTCTTCCAAAAGCAGTTTATAAATCCTTGAAGAACACAATCGATAAGGGCGAACCTCTTGATACATCTATTGCAGATTCTGTTGCAGCAGCAATGAAGGAATGGGCAATGGAACTTGGCGCAACACACTATACTCACTGGTTCCAGCCACTGACAGAGACAACAGCCGAGAAGCATGATTCATTCGTAAGTACAGTAGGCGATGGCGGAGTTATTCTTCAGTTCACAGGTAAAGAGCTGATCAAATCCGAGCCGGATGCTTCATCCTTCCCTTCTGGTGGACTTCGTGAGACATGCGCGGCCAGAGGATATACAGCATGGGATTGTACCTCACCGGCATTTGTAAAAACAACAGATGCAGGAACCTGTATCCTTTGCATCCCAGCAGCATTCACATCATATACAGGTGAGTCACTTGACTACAAGACACCACTTCTTCGTTCCATGGATGCAATCAGCAAGGAAGCTTTAAAGGCACTTGCATTATTTGGAAATACATCAGCAAAGAAGGTTACAGCTTCTGTTGGTCCTGAGCAGGAATATTTCCTGATCGATAAGAAGAAATTCGCCAAGAGAACAGACCTGAAGCTTTGTGGACGTACCTTATTCGGTGCGATGCCTCCAAAAGGACAGGAGCTTGACGATCAGTATTTTGCAGCGATCAAAGATAAGGTTGCATCATACATGACCGAGTTAAATGAAGAATTATGGAAATACGGTATTCTTGCTAAGACACAGCACAACGAAGTTGCTCCTGCTCAGCATGAGTTAGCACCTATTTTCTCAACAACAAATATAGCAACCGATCAGAACCATCTGGTTATGGCTACGATGAAGAAGATCGCAGCAAAGCATGATCTGGAATGTGTTCTTCATGAGAAACCATTTGCAGGTGTCAATGGTTCCGGTAAACATAACAACTGGTCAATTTCAACAGATGAGGGCGAGAACCTGATCGATCCTGGTAAACATCCGGAGACAAACCTTCAGTTCCAGTTCTTCCTTGCAGCCGTTCTTGCAGCCGTTGATAACAATGCAGAGTTGTTAAGACTGTCCGCATCATCCGCAGGAAATGACCACAGACTTGGAGCAAATGAAGCACCTCCAGCAATTATTTCGGCATTCCTTGGTGAACAGCTTGAATCCATTGTTAAGCAGATCATCGAGAAAGGGGAAGCTACAGAATCACCAAAGGGCAAGACTTATGTATCCGGTGCATCCACACTTCCTACATTTACAATGGATGCTACAGATAGAAACAGAACATCACCATTTGCATTTACAGGTAACAAATTCGAGTTCCGTATGGTAGGTTCTACACAGTCCATCGCATTCCCAATGATGGTATTAAATACGATCGTTGCAGATCAGTTAAAGAAGATGACTGACGAACTGGAGGGTGCAGAAGATTTCGAGACAGCATGTAAGGCATTGATCAGAAAGACTCTGACAGAGCATCAGAAGATCATTTTCAACGGAAATGGTTATTCAGATGAATGGATCGCAGAAGCTGAGAAACGTGGACTTCCAAATATCAAATGTATGGTAGATGCAGTTCCATATCTGGCAGCAGATAAGAGCGTTAAGATCTTTGAAGGCCTTGGCGTTATGGATAAAGCAGAGTTATCAGCCAGAGCAGAAGTTATGCTTGAGAATTACGCAAAGAAGATCAACATTGAGGCACTCACAATGATCGAGATGTCAAATGAAGAGATCATCCCAGCAGTTATGGAATATCAGGCAGAGCTTGCAAAGGGCGCTGCTGAGATCAAAGCTCTTGGTATCGAGCCAAGCGTACAGGTATCTCTGTTGAATACAATCTCTGATAAGCTTGCAGAACTGAAGACAGCAACTGTAAAACTGGAAGAGCTTGTTGCAAAAGCTGCTGATTACGAAGATGATATCGAAGCATGGGCAAAATACTATCACAACGTAGTATTTGCAGCATTTGATTCTGTAAGAACACCTGCTGACGAATTGGAAAAAGAACTTCCAAAGACAGCATGGCCATTCCCTACATACGAGCAGTTATTATTCGAGCAGTAAGATCAAATACAGTAAATGTTTATTACAACCTAAAATAGTCAAAGGGCATCTCGTTTTCTATAATAGAAGGCGGGGTGCTTTTTTACTTTGAGCCATTGTCGTATGGAATCACTGTACGGATATCATAAAAGCTATGGTCGAAACCCCGTTTTTCTGGTATTATAAAAAGATGTGATGTGTAATATTGATCAAATATAAAAGAATCAGGAGTTTGATTTGAAGAATTTATATATAGCAGAAAAACCAAGTGTTGCAAGGCAGTTTGCAGATGTGCTTGGTGTAAAAGGAAATGCCGGAGCGGGCTATCTGGAATCGGAAGATTCTGTTGTGACTTGGTGTGTGGGACATCTGATCACGATGAGCTATCCGGATGCCTATGACGAGAAATTAAGAAAATGGGATCTGGCTACGATTCCTTTTATTCCGACAGAATTCAAATATGAAGTGATACCGGATGTCAGCAAGCAGTTCAAGATCGTAGCAGGGCTGTTGAACCGGGATGATGTAGGCTGTATCTATGTCTGCACCGACTCAGGACGTGAGGGAGAATACATCTATCGTCTGGTGGATCAGATGGCAAAGGTTGGAAATAAAGAGAAGCGGAGAGTCTGGATCGACTCCCAGACAGAGGAAGAGATCCTGCGTGGGATCCGGGAAGCCAAGCCGCTTTCAGAATATGATTCGCTTAGTGATGCCGCATATCTTCGTGCAAAAGAAGATTATCTGATGGGTATTAATTTCTCCAGAGCTTTATCGTTAAAATACAGCTATGTGATAAGAAATTATCTGAAACTGGACAAATGTGTGATTGCGGTTGGACGTGTTATGACTTGTGTTCTTGGCATTATCGTGAAGCGGGAACGGGAGATCCGTGAATTTGTAAAGACACCATTTTACCGTGTTGTTGGTACGGTAAATGTTGCCGGGCAGACATTTGAGGCAGAATGGAAAGCAGTAAAGGATACACCGTATTTTAATTCACCGCTTCTGTATAAAGAAAATGGTTTCAAGCAGAAGAAGGATGCAGAAGATCTGGTAAAAAAACTGTCGGCAAATGGAATGGAAGCCACGCTTGTTGCAAGTGAGAAGAAGAAAGAAAAGAAGGCTCCGCCAATGCTGTATAACCTTGCCGAGTTGCAGAATGACTGTTCTTCCCTCTTTAAGATCAGTCCGTCCGACACCTTAAAGATCGTGCAGGAGTTATACGAGAAGAAGCTGGTGACATATCCGAGAACGGATGCCAGAGTGTTGTCAACGGCTGTGGCAAAGGAAATTTATAAGAACATATCCGGCCTGAAACGCTATACGCCGATGGCTGCCTATGCCGATGAGGTTCTTAACATGGGAAGCTATAAGACGATCGCAAAGACCAAGTATGTAAATGATAAACAGATCACAGACCATTATGCGATCATTCCGACCGGACAGGGCATGGGTGCGTTAAGGGGATTGTCTGAGATCGCGGCAAATGTGTATGAGATTATTTGCAGACGATTCTTAAGCATCTTTTATCCGGCAGCAGAATATCAGAAGCTTTCAATGACACTGGCAAAGCAGGATGAATTCTTATTTGCCAATTTCAAATATATGTTAAAAGAAGGTTACCTGAATGTTGCCACGAACCGCTTTGCAAGGAAAAAGGATGATACAAAGTACAGCCCGGAATTCATCGAGACGATCGGACATTTGAAAAAGGGAGATATTCTTTCACTTGACAAATTCGAGATCAAAGAGGGTGAGACGTCACCCCCGAAACGCTACAATTCCGGTACGCTTATCCTGACGATGGAAAATGCCGGACAGTTTATCGAGGACGAGGAGCTTCGTGAGCAGATCAAGGGCGCAGGTATCGGAACCAGTGCGACCAGAGATGGAATCATCACCAAGCTTGTGAATAACAAATACATTGCGCTGAATAAGAAAACGCAGATCGTAACGCCTACATTTCTCGGCGAGATCATTTATGATGTTGTTTATTATTCGATCAACGGACTGCTTCGGGCAGATCTGACGGCAAGCTGGGAAAAAGGACTATGTGGCGTTGCCGATGGCTCGATCACGAAAGAAGAATATACAGACAAGATGAACACCTTTGTGATAAAATACACAAATCTGGTAAAAGGAATCAGCAATCAGAACCAGATTACAACAGTATTTGACAGAACAAGGGTATATTATAAAAAATAACCTTGAACATAGTTGCTTAATAGAAAGAATTATCCTTTGTGGATAGATGATTGCTTTTTAGAAAAGAATTATTCTTTGTGGATAAATGATTGTTTTTTAGATAAAAATTGTCCTTTGCGGGCGAATGATTGTTTTCTATTAAATTCTGAAAAAGATAGTGAGGTATAAGAAAATGAATAATGAAACAGTAAAACAGGTAACGATCAAAGAATTATATGATCTGACAGAGACAGCAGCAAAGCCATTGCTTGAAAGCGTTACATATCCGTGGGAAGCGCTTCCGAAGATCAAGGACTTTATCATTGAACTTGGAAACAGCTTAGATCCGGAAGAGTATGAAAAACATGGTGAAAATATCTGGATTCATAAATCAGCAACAGTATTTGATTCTGCCTATATCGCAGGCCCATGTATTATTGGAAAAGATACAGAGGTCAGACAGTGTGCATTTATCCGTGGAAGTGCTTTAGTGGGAGATAACTGCGTTGTTGGTAACTCCACAGAGTTAAAGAATGTCATTATCTTTAATAATGTGCAGGTTCCACATTATAACTATGTAGGTGATTCGATCCTTGGCTTCCATTCTCATATGGGAGCAGGCAGCATTACCTCTAATGTCAAGTCAGACAAAACACTGGTGCATGTCAAAGGCGCGGACTTCGATATTGCAACCGGTATGAAGAAATTTGGTGCAATGCTTGGTGACTATGTAGAGGTTGGTTGTAACAGCGTTTTAAATCCGGGCACCGTGATCGGCTCACATTCAAACATCTACCCATTGTCCCGTGTCAGAGGTTATGTGCCATCAAACAGCATCTACAAAGACCGGAACGACATCGTAACCAAGCATTAGACGCTAGCCTTTACGTTATGGTATAAGGACGAGAATGTGATGTAGATATCTTTTATTTTCCGGGCGTTTTCACTCTATTCTCACGTAGCGGTTCTAAACTCATCGCTTATGCGATTCGTTAAGTACCGACGTGAGAAAAGGCCGTCAAATAAAAATATCTACACACATTCTCTGTCTTTGATATCAAAGCTGCGTACCGGCTACACCTATCATCCTTCTATATTGTGGTAAGCATACAAAGAAATATTTGGCTATGCGATTTATGATTGAAAGGCAGCGCAGACAAGGCTGGGAAGAATACTGGCTCAGCGCACAAAAATCTGACGTACAGAAATGATATATAGCGCATCTTGGTATAGAAACACAAATCACCTGAGTAGAATGTCCTTATGTAGCAGACCTGTCCAGATGTTAGCACTTTAAGTTAAAATGGAAGATAGCATTACTATTATGACGTAAGCATTATCCGAGGCCGGTACTTAAGTTGCGTTTTTTGCAACTTTATGTACGGCTGCACGAGTAACTGAGACCTTAGCGAGGCTTTGCCGAGGTTAGTTCGAAGTTACACAGCGTGGATACGAGCGGAAGCGTCTTACGGAATAATATGTAATGTATCTTTCATTTTGATTCAAGGACTTATGAAAGCGTTCTGCGAAATAAGGAGCATAGTACTTAGGTGGTTGTACCGTATCAATAGCCAAGGCTGGAAACGGTGTTATGTCAATAAACAGATATATGCCGGACAACTGATATTGTGTAGCAAACCTGTCCGAGCGTCGGTACTTAGGCTGCGTCTTTTGCAGCCTTATGTACCGCTACGTCGAGGATAGAGTGGGAACGTTTTGCGTAACAATAGGCAGTTGACCGGCATATATCGTACGGTGGCATCATTGAACCACAGCCTTGGCAAGCGCCTCTTTGATGGCGTTGATCAGCAGCATTGAGGTATACTTGGTATCGCCGGAAACGGTGAGGTTGTCAACGGATGACACATACTGCAGGTCGGTGTTGATCGCCTCTAAAGAAGACGACAGGAGCGGATACATGGTGGTGACACTTTCGTCCAGGTTGGAGAGCGCAACATCCCGGATAGAATGTTCATCAACCGTAACCATAACAGACAGAGTAGATTCGCCAAGCGTGATAGTAGAATCATATGTACCGGGGTTATAAGAAGGCTCCGTTGTTTCGGAAGCGGTATTCGAAGAAGCAGTTTCTGAAACGGTGGCAGGTTTTTTGAACATGATCGTCAGTATGATGATAAACAGGGCGACAAGTCCGAGAAAAATAACCGTGTATATGATTTCTTTAGATTTTAAAACGATAAGCTTTGTGGATGCCATATAAATATTCCCCTCATTTATTATTACTATATTGTATTCACGGAGAAAACAAAATATAACCAAAGAACAGATGGTTAGTAAAACAATATTGAAGTAAATATGGCTTAGCAAAGAGAGAGTCAGAAAAAGAGTATTGCTTGACAGATGAGTGAAAGGAGACCGTTATGTCAGTTCGATTCTTACTTGGAGCATCCGGCTCAGGAAAATCCAGACAGATTTACAATGAAATCATTCAGGCATCGATAAAAGAACCGGAGCGGAATTTTTATCTGATCGTGCCGGAACAGTATACGATGGAAGCACAGAGAGAACTGGTCACAATGCATCCGGCCGGAGGCATGATGAACATTGATGCGATCGGCATGAACCGGCTGGCATATCGTGTATTTGATGAACTGGGGATCAGCACCGGACAGGTGCTGGAAGACTTTGGAAAAAGTATGCTGATCAAGAAGATCTTATGTGAACAGCAGGACACCTTACAGGTATATGGAAGCTATTACGACAAGCTTGGATTTGTGGATGAGATGAAATCCATGATGTCGGAGATCTTTCAGTATAATATCAAGCAGGATACGATCGATGAGATCATGGAGCAGATTCCGGAGGACAGCGTTGTTGCAGGTAAAATGCAGGATATCAGACACATTTACGAAGAATTTGAAGCATTTGCAGGTGAACGCTATATTGTGGCAGAACAGTTGGTGGAGCTGTTGACCAGACATGTTGGCCAGTCTAAGCTTGTGTGCGGCAGTTCTCTGTATTTTGATGGGTTTACCGGATTTACGCCGGTACAGCTTGAACTTGTTGAGAAGTTGATGACCTGTGCGGATGATCTGACCTTTTCCTTTACATTAGATGACAGAGATCAGAAGTATGAGCATATAAAAGACTACGAATTATTCTATCTGACAAAGACTACGATAAAGAAATTAACAGAAGCGGCAGCAGCCGCTGGTGTGGAGATCGAGTCTCCGGTCGTTCTGCCTGGAACAATCAACTATCGTCTGGGGGAGAACCGGGAACTGTTTTTTCTGGAGCGGAATTTGTTCCGTAGTCCGTATCAGAAATGGAAGCAGCCATTAGAGCGGATCCATCTGACAGCGACAGGAGATGCGCAGGATGAGATCGTATTTGTCGCATCTACGATAAGGAGGCTCGTGCGGGAGAAAGGATACCGTTATAAGGATATCGCGATCGTAGCGGGAGATCTGGAACAGGCATCCCACATCTATGAACGGGTGATGAATGAATATGAGATCCCCGTATTTATCGATGCAAATGCCTGCCTGAAAGCAAATCCATGTGCGGAAACGATCCGAAGTGTACTGGCGGTTCTGGCAGATGATTTCTCCTATGACAGTGTGTTCCGGTTCTTAAAAGCGGGTATGACAGATCTGTCCTTTGAGGATATAGAGCTTCTGGAAAATTATGCATTAAAGCGTGGTGTCCGTGGCTACAGCAGATGGAACCGGGCAGTATCTGAAAACTATGAGAAGACCTCTCCGGTAAATATAGAAGAGATCCGTCAGGCATTTATGAAGATGTTTGGGGATATCCGTAAGGTCTTTGCAGATAAAAAGGCAGTCACAAAAGATTATGTGGAAGCCCTTTATGACTTTCTGCTTCAGATTCATATGTATGAGAAGTTAGAAGCCAGAAAGAATGAATTATATGAAGAAAACCGGATCAATGAAGGAGATGCTTATGGTCAGATCTTTGAGAAAACGGTCCGGTTATTTGATAAGATAGCGGAACTCTTAGGCGATACAAAGATGAGCGTGAAAGAGTTTTATGAGATCGTGGATACCGGACTTTCAGATATTGAAGTCGGTGTTGTACCGCCTACGGTTGATCGGGTGTTGATCGGAGATATCACAAGGTCAAGATTAAATCACATAAAGGTGTTATTCTTTACATCGGTCAATGATGGAATCGTGCCAAAAGCACCGAAAAAGGGAAGAATCCTAAGTGACAGAGACCGGGATATTTTGTCAGACTGCGGCCTGGAGCTTGCTCCATCCGACAAACAGAACAGCTATATCGAGCAGTTTTATATTTATACGATACTGACGAAACCATCCGATCATCTGTATATATCGTATCATAAATTAAGCGCATCACTTGAAAGCATGCGTCCGTCTTATCTGCTTGGAAGGATCAGCAATATTTTTCCATCCCTTCAGGCAGAGGAGTATGATGCTGCTTCCTGTATGCCGGATACCGTCAACCGTTCATTAAGACGGATTCTCCGTGCAGAGGATAGCGAAGATGCAGAGAGCCGGATACTGACAAGAATCTTGACAGAAAAGGGATTTGCCGGAGAATTGACAGCCATTTATAAAGGCAGAACATACAGAAACGTGGCAGAACAGCTTCCACCGGAGACGATCGCCCTGTTATATGGCAGATATCTGCATGCATCAGTATCGAAGCTTGAATTATATGCCAGATGCGGATTTGCATATTTCTTAAAATATGGTCTGCGTTTAAAAGAGCGGGAAATGTATCAGGTCGATGTCAGAAATGTCGGAGTTATCCTTCACAGTGTAATGGAAGGACTGTTTAAGCAGGTAAGAGACACCAGAAATAATGACTGGGAGAATTTTCCGGAAGATGAGAGAATGCTGATGGTCACGGAGCTTGTAAATCGTGCAGCAGAGGAATCGGCAGGAGATTTCTTTGAAGATAATGCAAGAAATGCCTACATGCTTCAGATGATCGAACGTATGGCACAGACATCCGCCGGTATGTTACAGAAGCATATAAGACTTGGCAGCATGAAGCCTGGAATGCTGGAAAAGACCTTTGATTCCGCAAAGGATGAAGTCGGTTCTTATCTGTTTGAGCTTCCAAATCAGATACAGATGAGTATCAATGGTAAGATCGACCGTGTAGATGTGGAAGAAGAGGATGGAACGGTTTATATCAAGGTGATCGACTACAAATCATCCACCAGAAAACTCAGTCTGGAGGAAGTCCTGAATGGAGAACAGCTTCAGCTTGTGACCTATTCTGCGATCGCATATGAGATTGAAAAAATGATCTATCCCGATAAGAATATTCAGATCGCCGGTTTATTATATTACAGCTTTGATGATCCGGTGATTGAGATTGAATCTTCGGAGATTGATACCGGTACAGAGCAGCCGGAATTCTCGGATCAGGAGAAATTAGACGCTGAGAGAATGGAGAAAATGAAGCTGCAGGGATTTGTCAATGAATCACCTGCCGTGATACAGAAGATGGATCATACCTGCAATCAGTCACTTCCGGTAAAACTTGATAAAAATGGTGACATCAAGAAAAGTGAGAATGTGGTATCGGCAGACCAGATCCGGACGATCATGGAATTGACGAGAGAGAATATAGAAGAACTTGGAAGTCAGATCGCAAAGGGAAAGATCGCGATCGAGCCATATAAGAATAAGAGCAATACAGGCTGTGATTATTGTGAGTTTAAGAATATCTGTCATTTTGATGTCAAGAATGGCGGAAATCAATATCGCAGACCGGATAACGAGAAGCTTAAGCGGTACAGGGAGGAGTAGCAGAGATGGGTATTTCATGGACAGATGAACAGAAATCAGTCATTAATTCCAGACATGGTAATCTTCTGGTATCTGCTGCGGCAGGCTCCGGTAAGACGGCTGTCCTTGTAGAACGGATTCTTGAGATGGTCATGGGGATTGATGCGGATGGCAGGAAGACAGAGGCGAAGATCGATATTGATGAGGTTCTGGTTGTAACATTTACCAGAGCTGCGGCTGCCCAGATGAAAGAGAAGATTGCCGATAAGCTTGAGCAGGCAGCCGAAGAACATCCGGAGGATGAGCATATCGTTAAGCAGTTATCCCTGCTGCCACGGGCAGATATTATGACGATCGACAGCTTCTGCCTTGGAATCGTAAAAGACTATTTTCAGATGATCGGGATCGATTCCTCTTTTGATATAGCAGATAATGCAGAGATGGATCTGATCAAGAATGATATATTGGATGAAGTATTAGAACAGAAATATCAGGAAGCATCCGATGAATTTATCGGACTGGTAGACAGCTTTGCGAGAAAAGAATCGGATGAGAAGATCCGGGAGCTGGTCTATCAGATCTACCGGGTTGCTTCCGGTTATCCGAAGCCGGAACGTTGGATAAATGAAGCAGAAACAGCACTTGAAGTATCAACAAAGGAAGAACTGTATACCTTAAAATGGTATCGGGATTATATGCAGATCGTAGCAGACACGCTTGATTCAGCGATCGGTCAGGCAGAACAGTGCTTAGAGATCGCAGGCGAAGCAGATGGCCCTGCAGGTTATGATCCTATTATACGCTTGGATCTGGAATTACTGCGGAATCTGAGACAGGCCGAGGATATGGATGAGGCATATAAACGGGTTTCCAAATTTTCCAATCTGAAGCGTATCGCAGCCTGTGATCCGGAGAAACAGCAGTATGTAAAGACGACTATGCAGACCTATCGTGGAAGTGTAAAGGACATGATGGCATTGTTCCGTCCGACAGGTGTCATACTTGCAGAATGTGCGATGATGAAAGGACCATTGTCAGCTTTATTATCCCTGACACGTTCCTATATGGAGCGGTTAAAGGAAGAAAAGCTCGACAGGAATTTGTATGAATTCCGTGACATTTCAGAATTTGCCTATGATATCCTGTGTGCAGGAACGGATGAGAATGGCTGTGTGATTCCATCGGAAGCAGGAAAGACGGTTGCCAGACGGTATCGTGAGATCCTGATCGATGAATATCAGGACAGCAACTTTTTACAGGAAGATATCTTAAATTGTGTGACAGGTCACGGAGAAGATCGGAAGAATATGTTTATGGTAGGTGATATCAAGCAGAGCATCTACCGCTTCCGTATGGCAAGACCGGATCTGTTTCTGAATAAATATAATACATATTCTGACCGGGAAGATGCAGAAGATCAGAAGATCCTGCTTTCGAATAATTTCCGAAGTGCAGGAAAGGTGATTGATACGATCAACCAGATCTTTGAACCGTTGATGTCAGAGAATCTGGGCGGGATCGATTATGATGAATCGGCAAAGCTGCATATCGGAAGACAGGACAAGAATAATATGGGGTATGGATCCGAGATCCTGATCGTAAGGAATGATTGCGCAGATCCGGAGAAATCCCAGCCGGAAGAGATACGGTCGTTAACAAATGTGGATATAGAGGCACGGATGATCGCAGATGAGATCTATGAGTTAGTGAAGGGTGATAAACCACTTTATATTCCGGATGGAGATAACGGAGAGACCAGAAGGGTTTCTTACCGGGATATTGCGGTATTGATGCGAAGTGTGAAGAAGAATGCAAAAGCCTTTGAGGAAGCATTTGCGGAGCGTGGGATTCCATTATTTGTAGAGAGCGAGAGTGGATATTTTGATGCGATCGAGATCAGTACCCTGCTTGATATGCTAGCGGTGATCGATAATTCCCATCAGGATTATGCACTTGCAGCAGTCCTTCGTTCACCGCTTGCAGGTGTAAAGGAACAGGAGCTTGCAGAGATTGTAGGTATCTATGATCGGGACTTCAAGGATCATGAGAAGAATCTGGCGCGGACGGCAAGTTTTTATCAGAAGGTCTGTTATTATGCAGAAAAGCCGGACTCAGAAGCTTCAGAGGAGCTTCGACAGTTTCTTCGTATGCTGGATAGCTGGAAGGCAGATAAAAACTATATGAGTATCAGTGAACTGCTTCATTCGATATTGGAGCAGACCGGATATTATTGGTTTGTTGGCGCGATGCAGTCGGGAAAACGAAGACAGGCAAATATCGATATGCTGATCCAGAAAGCGGATACCTATGAGGACAGCAGTTTTCGTGGACTGTTTAATTTCCTGCGTTACATGGACCGGCTGAAGACGAATGATCTGGATTTTGCAGAAGCGTCGGTGCTTGGAGATGATGACGATTCTGTTGTGATGATGACGATGCATAAGAGCAAGGGACTGGAATTTCCGGTTGTATTTGTCAGTGGACTGGCAAATCGTTTTTCGAATCTGGATGCCTTATCTCCGGTGACGGTAAATGCAGACAGCTATCTGGCAGGTTATGCGATCGACCGGAAGAACCGTGCGAAGAAGAAAACATTTGCAAGAGCGGCCATGCTCAGTGTCATGAATGCAGAGAAGCTGGCGGAGGAGATCCGTATCTTATATGTTGCCCTGTCAAGAGCAAAAGAGAAGTTATATATGACAGCGGCGGTAAAAGACCCCGGAGCGGAAAAGGCAGTCTTTGATTATCCGCTGCAGACTGATTTTCTTATTGAAGCGTCCGGACAGATGCGGATGGAGCTTCCATATATCACCAGAATGGAAGCCGGCTGTTTTATGGACTGGATCTTATCGGCGTTATCTATGCATATCGTATCAGAAGATATTGTATGCAGAAAGGATACTTATGCAACCTGGGTACTTGCAAAGACCGGCTATCAGAATCAGATACTTGCCGGAACAAAAACAGATATGTCAGAAGAAAATGCTGTACAGACAGAGAATGAAACAGAGAATAAATCTAAGAGCATGATTGCACAGGAAGATCGTCAGTTATATGAAAAGTATAAGGAACTTTTAGATTATACCTACCCGTATAAAACAGAGCAGGCAGTAAAAAATAAGATGTCCGTTACAGAGATCAAACGACTGGCACACCGCGGAGAGGAGAATCCGGGATCTGACCTGTATCAGCCGCCTGTGACAGAAGCAGAGCTTACAATACCGGTGCTTCATTCCCGCATGAAGGAGGAGCCTGTAAAAGGAAATGAGATGGGTACTGTGATCCATAAGATCATGGAGCTTATTGATTTTACAAGAAACAGCATGGATGAGATCAGAGAGCAGATCCGGTCATTTTTTGATCATGGATATCTGGAAGAACGGTACAGAGAGCATGTCCGTGCAGATAAGATTTATAACATGGTCAACAGTCCGCTAGGAATCCGTATGGCAGAAGCACAGAAGAACCATACCTTATACCGGGAGCAGCAGTTTTATATCGGCATGAAGCCGGAAGATATATCACCGGAGTATAAAGACAGCAAGGATATGGTCGTGGTTCAGGGAGTGATCGATGCCTATTTTCTGGAAGGAGATCAGGTGGTTTTAATGGACTACAAGACAGACCGGGTGAATCAGATATCGGATCTGGTCAGCCGTTATCATGTGCAGCTTGATATGTATGCAAAGACGATACATCAGCTTACCGGAAGAATGGTAACAGAGAAGATCATCTATGCCTTTCATTTTGATGACAGTATCAACTTATAAACAGTAAAATGTCCGCGGACAATCATTTAAAGAAGATGGCAGCCTGTTACTATGCAGAGTATTTTCAGGCTGCCTTTGGTATATTTATATTGTAAAGAGATTAGGGGCTTGGTATAATTAAAACCAAATGGAAAGAAGTATTTTGATAAATGACAGACCAGATAGAAACGATGGTGTGACAGATAAGAACCGGGAGAAGATAAAGAATGATAATAGCCAATAACTTAAAGAAAATTTACGGTAAAGATTTTGTGTCCGTAAACAATTTAAGCTTTCATATTAAGAAAGGTGAGATCGTCGGATTCGTAGGGCAGAATGGTGCGGGGAAGACGACAACGATCAAGATGCTGACAGGCATATTAAATCCGACAGAGGGCAGAGTTCAGATCAATGGTCATGATATCCGGAAAGATCCACTTGAGGCGAAACAGTCGATTGGATATATTGCAGATAATCCTGATATCTTTTTACGGTTGACAGGACTGGAATATGTGAATTTCATTGCAGATATTTATGGTGTATCAGAGACTGACCGTAAGAAGCGGTTAGAGGAAATGGCTGGGCGTTTTGGTATGGAAGACAGCTTAAATAAACAAATGGTCAGCTATTCGCATGGTATGCGCCAGAAAATGATGGTAATAGGCGCATTAGTACATAAACCACCGGTCTGGATCTTAGATGAACCGATGACCGGATTGGATCCGAATGCGGCATATGAATTAAAGAAGATGATGCGGGAGCATGCGGATGAAGGTAACTGCGTATTTTTCTCAACGCATGTTCTGGAAGTTGCAGAGAAATTGTGTGATAATATCATCATGATCAAGAAAGGTCATGATATCTATCAGGGAACGCTGGATGATCTGGTTGCCGCACATAAGAATAAGTCACTGGAAGATATATTTATAGAAATGACACATGAGGAATAGAGTGCTTATGAAGAATTTTTTGTATTTGACCAGAGTAATGGCAAAGGATACAGAGATGACGATGCCGGACACCGGAGAAAAAGCGAAGGCATATAAGACACTTGGTTCACTTGCGATGTTCTGTATCATGGTTCCCTGTTGTCTGGTCGTTGGATTTATTGTATATATTATGACAGAAGCACTGATAGAAGCCGGAGGAATGACCGAAGGTGTAGAGCTGATCATACAGTTGATGTCCGTATTTGGCATGATCTTTTCGGTGATGGTACTGTTTAATGTACTGTTTTTTTCATCAGATCTGGATCATCTGCTTCCGCTTCCGGTAAAGCCGGGTGAGCTCGTAGCAGCCAAATTTGTAAATGTATATATCGCAGAGAGTGTTATGGAGTTTATGGTTTTATTCAGTGGATTTGTAGGCTACTTCATAGCTGCCGGATTTAAGCCGGTATCTGCACTGACTGCATTGGTCGGAGTTGCACTGCTTCCGATCCTTCCGCTTGTATATTGCGGTATTTTCGCCTTACTTTGTATGGCATTTTTAAGCCGGATAAAACTGTTTCGGAATGTAGATGTCATGACAGGACTGGTAACCGTTATTTTCCTCGGACTCTTTTTATTATCGTTTATTCAGATGGACAGCATCAATATTAACAATTATATTGATGGTCTGATGAATCATAACAATATGTTTACAGTGATCATGGGAAAGATATTCTTTACGGTTCCTGTATTCTTAAAAGCGCTTGAAACGAATAATATTGCATATTTTCTGCTGTTCATTCTGCTAAATGTGATTATGGCAGGACTGTTGTTCTTTCTTGGAAGCAAGCTGTATCTGCGTGGTGTATATCTGGTTTCATCTGTCGGAAAAGCAGAGAAGAAAGAAGATGTGGTTTCTGATGCGGCATATGCGAAAAAAAGTATTCACAAAGCATATTTTCTGAAGGAATGTAAGATACTATACCGGACACCGGCATATCGCAAATATTGTGTAATGGTAAATATTATATGGCCGGTTCTTGCGGTGGCATTGTTTGTTCTGCCTGCAACAAAGAACTTTATGACTTCATTTGAGAATCTGCTTTCCAAAGGTTTTGTAGCATCCGATCTGATCGCATTATTGCTGGTGCTGATCGTTTCCTTCTTTGCAACAGCAATGAACAGTATCGCATCAACCTCATTTACAAGAGAGGGAGAACATTTCAGCTTTATCAAATATGTACCGGTCAGCTATCGGACACAGATTGGGATCAAAGCAGGTGTAAGTCTGGTATACAGCGGAATTACGGTTATAATTACGATTATCGTATTATGTGTCTGTATGCATATCAGTGTGCCGACAGCAATTTATTTTATTATTATTGCGTTATTGTCGGTTATGTGTTGTACTTATATCGGCCTTTGGTTGGACGCAACACATCCGAAATTAAACTGGGAAGATGAATACGGAGCGCTCAGAGGCAATTTGAATGCGTTCTTTAATATGGCGATTGCAATTCTGGTATCCATGATCCTATGTGGAATCGGTTTTTGTTTATTTAAGTTTACAAGGATGGATTCTTTTATGATCTTTGCAATCTATCTGGTAATTCTCGGACTTGTGACATACAGGATCCGCAGAAATGCCATTATATATATAAAAAAGAGTATAAGCAATGACTTATATGTTTAGGAGGCATAAAAATGAAAGATAAAAATGCATGGAACAGTTATGACAAGGAAGAACTTGCAAAGCTGGAAAAATTATGTAAAGCTTATCGTGAATTTCTGGATGCAGGAAAAACGGAGCGGGAATGTGTAAAAGAGATCGTAAAACAGGTAAAAAAAGCCGGATATGAAGATATTCAGGATGTAATCAAAGAAGGCAGGAAGCTGACAAAAGGTTCAAAGATATATGCGGTATGGATGAATAAGACCGTAGCGCTATTTAACATCGGTAAGAAGAATATCGAAAAGGGTATGAATATTCTTGGCGCACATATTGATTCCCCACGTATGGATATCAAACAGATCCCATTATATGAGAAAGAGGGATTTGCTTATCTGGATACGCATTATTATGGTGGAATCAAGAAGTATCAGTGGGTAACTTTACCACTTGCTATCCATGGTGTAGTTGCCAAGACAGGCGGAGAAGTTGTAGAGGTAAACATTGGGGAAGACAAGAATGATCCTGTATTTTGCGTTACCGATCTGCTGATCCATCTTGCCGGTACCCAGATGGAAAAAAAGGCAAATAAGGTCATCGAAGGAGAAGAGTTGGATATCTTATTTGCAAGTAAGCCGTTAAAGGGAAAAGAAAAAGAAGCAGTAAAGGAACAGGTACTTGCACTTCTGAAGAAGAAATATGGAATGAAGGAAGAGGATTTCATTTCAGCAGAGCTTGAGATCGTCCCGGCAGGAAAGGCAAGAAACTGTGGAATCGATGAGAGTATGGTCATGGCATACGGACAGGATGACAGAGTATGTGCATATACATCTATGGTTGCGATGTTGGAAGCAGAAGATGTAGAAAAGACGACCTGTTGTCTGTTGACAGATAAAGAGGAGATCGGAAGCGTGGGGGCAACCGGAATGCAGTCTCATTTCTTTGAGAATACAGTCGCTGAGATCATGAATGCGATGGGCTGTTATAATGAACTGGCACTCAGAAGATGTCTGGCATCCTCCAGAATGTTATCCTCTGACGTATCTGCAGGCTATGATCCAACCTTTGCAAGTGCATTTGACAAGAAGAATGCAGCTATCTTTGGTGAAGGTATGGTATTTAACAAGTTTACAGGTGCAAGAGGCAAATCCGGTTCCAACGATGCAAATGCAGAATATCTCGCAGCTATCCGTAAGGTGATGGATGATGCAGGAGTATACTATCAGACAGCAGAGCTTGGTAAAGTAGATGTTGGCGGTGGCGGTACGATCGCTTATATCTTATCATTATATGGAATGGAAGTTGTGGACTGTGGTGTGGCAGTATTAAACATGCATGCTCCATGGGAGATCACCTCCAAAGCGGATATTTACGAAACTAAAAAAGGATATGTAGTATTTTTATTAGGTGCATAAGAAAACTATGAAGCAGTTACATTCAAAAATCAGAATGATTATTTTAATAGCAGCAGCCGTGATGATATTTTTTTCACCACGGCTAGTTGTGTCTGCCGGAGAGAATTTTACCTCTGATTACAGTCAGACAGAGTATACAGAAGAAGATGGATTTGAGAGCGGTGAGGCGAATTGTATAGTCCAGTCTTCCAGTGGATATATATGGATTGGAACGGATAGTGGTCTGTATCGATATGACGGAAGTGAATTCCGTAAATTTACACTTGGTGAAGATGAAGGAAGCAATGCTTATTCTGTAAACAGTATTTTATCAACATCTTCCGGTGAGTTATATGTTGGAACAGAAAATTATGGCTTGTTTGTCTATGATAAAGGCAAATTTTTTCGTGTAACAAATCCATCCGATGCAGAGATAACAACGATCCATAGTATGTATGAAGATGAAGAGGGTAAGATATGGCTGGCAACATCTTCGGGTATTTATTATTATTCAGACGGAGATATGACATTAGTTGCTGATGAAGATATCGTATATCCGGATGTGACTGCAATCGGCGGATACAAATCTTATGTGTATGCGATAGTAAACAGTGATACGATTGTCAATATTAAAAATAATGAGATCGTCAGTAAGACAAATAAGGCGGCATATACTGAAGAAGATCTGAACAGCCTGTATGTGGATTCGGATGGAAATCGCTATATTGGTACGGTTGGGCATACGATTGTTCGTTTAACGACGAATAAAAATTTTACCCTGATTTCAACAGCTGCCCTCAGTGGTATCAATAAGCTTGGCTTATATGGAGATAGATTCTGGGTGCTTGCGGATGATGGTATAGGTTACATAAATCAGGACGGCGGTATACAATATGTGACCGGGCTTGCGTTTAATGAATCGATGAGTGATATTCTGGTAGACTTTGAAGGTAATTATTGGATGACCTCTTATCGAAAAGGACTTCTGTTTCTCGGTCGAAGCAAATTCCAGAATGCGACACTGAAATATGGCATGAATGAATCCATTGTAAACTGTGTGACAGAATATCAGGGGAGATTGTATGTTGGTACAGATGATGGTCTGGACATCATTAATGCAGATGGGACATTGGACAGAGAATCAGATCTGGTGACCATGCTTTCCGGCAAAAGTATCCGTGATTTTTGTGTGGATTCCAGAAACAATTTATGGATATGTTCTTATCGTCTCTATGGTGTAATCAAGGTTAATCCGAGAGGGAAATATAAAGTATATAATAAGAGTGAAGCGCTTCTTACCAGTAATGCCGTTAACTGTATAATTGAACTGAAAGATGGAAGCATGGCAGTCGGTACAGAGAATGGTATTACTATACTCAGTAATGGTAAAGTGGCAGCAAGTTATGGCAGATTTTCCGGAATGGAAAATGCGGATATCATATCACTGTATCAGGGAGATGATGGAACGCTGTATGCAGGTTCTAATGGTTCCGGTCTGTATACGATCGACATAGAATCAAATCTTCGAAAACTATCTGCAGCTGACGGACTGGATTCCAATATTGTTTCTTCTATTGTTGGTGGCAGTAATGGAATCTGGATCGGAACAGACAATGGTCTGTACTATCAGGAGGGCGTGATTCGTCAGATTAGCGCCATTGATTCATCAAATTCTATTGCAGATCTGATCATGGATGAATCCGGCAATTTATGGATCTTCGGATCCAGAGGTATTCAGAAATATTACGAGGGGGATCTGCTTAGTTCAGCGGCGCCTGAAGGTGAGAGTTATACAAAAAATGATGGATTGATTTCCGGTATTTCGGATAATTCTACAGAATATATATCAGCAACTGGAAAAGTATATGTATGCTGTGATCAGGGACTCAGTGTTTTGGATCTGAATCAGATATATACAAATGAAGTTTCCCCACAGGTCCGTATATCATCAGTTACGGTTGATGATAAAGAATATGCATTTTCCGATCTGGATGGTAAAATCCGCGTTCCGGGAGATACGAACCGTATCGTTGTGAAATTTTCGGTTCTTAGTTATGTGAATCGTGGAGACATTCAGGTAAAGTATCATTTGGAAGGCTTTGAAGATAAGGATCGTGTCTTATCAGGGACCGATTATCTTGAAGCGGAGTATACAAATCTGGAAGGCGGGGACTATACTTTTGTCCTGACGGCCGAGAATTCAGATGGTATAGCCTGTAAAGAACCGCTGTCTTTCTCAATCGTAAAAGAATTGAAATTCTGGGAAACATCGTTTTCAAAGGTTCTGATCGCTTTATTTGTGATTCTGACCTGTATTACGATCATAGTGGTTGCCAGATATATTTTCATATTACTTGGCAGAAAAAATAAACAGGTAGAAGAATTAAGTAAAAAGAATGAGCAAGCAGAAAAATCAAATCGGGCAAAGAATGATTATGTTAATTATCTGAGCCGTGAGATCCGTGTTCCGTTGAATTCCATTCTTGCAATCAGTGAGATGCTGCTCCGTAATGTAGATTCTCAAAATGAAGAAGAGCTAAAGCAATTATCAACGGTTTATGGTTCCGGTTATGAGATACTTGGAATTATTGATGGTATTTCCAGACTATCAAATCTTCAGGATGGAACAATTGATCTGGTTGAAAAGGAATATGCAGTTTCTGATGTGATCGAAGAACTGGCAATACAATTTAAAGAGATGATCAATCGAGAGCTTGTAAGTATAAAAGTAAGTATTGAGGATGATATTCCAAATGGACTGATTGGTGACTGTTCAAAGATAAAAGAGATATTGCTTAATCTATATCAAAGGGCGGCTAAGACGACGAAAGAGGGAAGTATAAGTATTTCGGTTGACTGGCGTACGATTCCGCCTGAGGAATGCGAGAAAGAAGACAGTATATATCTGGATATAGAGATATCGGATACAGGCACGGGTGTAAAGGAAGAACGTTTGGACAGCTTTTTTGATCTGGATGATTCTTACGACAGAACAGATATCGGTAATTTTGATGTCAGTATCGGGCTTGCGATCGCGCGACAGTTGATTGAGAGTATGGGTGGAACTCCTGAGGTTGACAGCACATATGGAGCAGGAACGACGATCCGGTTCTCGATCATACAGCAGGTATTTGATTACAGCTATGTAAATTATAATGTTAGCAAGCGAAAAGAGTTGGCCTTCCGTAACTCGAGTTCCAGAATCTGGCTGCCGGATGTACGTATACTTCTTGTAGATGATTCTGATGTCAGTCTGGGAATCCAGAAAGTTATATTTGAATCATATGAGTTGGTCTGTGATACGGCATTATCGGGCTTTGAGGCAATCGATAAGGTAATGGTGACACCATATGACATGATATTTATTGATACCGTGATGCCTGTTATGGATGGAGCAGATACTGTTCGTGAGATCAGAGGCCTGGATGGAGAAGAGTATAAGAGAGTTCCGATTGTTGCGCTTTCAGAGAATAATGTAGAGAGCAACAGGGATGAGATTGTTAAAGAGGGATTCAGTGATGTTCTGGTAAAACCCCTTGAAATGGATGGAATTGAACGGGTGTTCCGGTTATTCCTGCCGGAGGAGAAGATCAAAGAAAAGACAAGCAATATCAGACAATATATCAGTGAATCCAGATTTAAGGATGATGTTTATATTCTGGAGAACAGTATTGTTGTAGAAAATGCATTGAAGATGCTTGGTGGCAATTTTGATACATTTAACCGATTTATTATGGCGTTTAAGGAAGATTATGAACAGGATGCGGACAGACTGGAAGAATATATCGACGATGATGTCAGAAAATATCGGAATATCATTCATGATATTAAGAGCAGCAGTGGTAATATCGGCGCATACAGCATCGAACGTAAAGCGGCCAATCTTGAATCGGCAATTAATATAGGAAATATGCAGTATGCAAAAGAGAATACGCATGAATTTGTGTCAATGTTGAGACGATTATTTAAGGATATCGGACTTTATCTTGATAAGATCAATCCAGAAGAATCACAGGAAAAGATAATGAAAGATTCTGTTGATCGTGGACAGCTGAAGGATATGCGTAGCTTCTTACGGGATGCGGATATCAAGTCTGTTAAAGAGATATTTATCGAGATAGAAAAATATGAATATAGCGATGCTGACATAGAATTCTTAAATGCGTTAAGGATGACGGTAGATGCGATGGATTATGAAGGTGCAAGTGAGATTATCGATCAGTATCTGAACAGTAAGTAGTATACTATTGTGTAATACATAGATATGTAGTGCACAGGAATATTAAAAATATAATAAAGTAAGAAAGAAGGATGTAAAACATGAGAGTAGCAATCATAATGGGATCAACAAGTGACCTGCCAAAGGTTGAGCCGGCAATCGGCATTTTAAAGGAGTATGGAGTAACTGTTGATGTGAGATGTCTGTCTGCACATAGAGCGCATGCGGGACTTTCGGAGTTTATTGAAGAAGCAAATAATAACGGAACACAGGTTATCATTACTGCCGCAGGTATGGCAGCAGCACTTCCGGGTGTCGTAGCCAGCCAGACAGTTATTCCGGTTATCGGTGTACCGATTTCCGGTTCAGTATTAGATGGAATGGATGCACTTCTTTCTATCGTTCAGATGCCATCCGGTATCCCTGTAGCAACAGTAGCGATCAACGGAAGCAAGAATGCAGCATACCTGGCACTTCAGATCATTGGAAATAGCAATGCAGAAGTAAGAAAGAAACTTTTAGCAGAACGTGAGTCCATGGAAGCTGCAGCTATGAAGGCAAATGCAGAAGTAATAGCAAAATATAATTAATCAGTTGCAGGTCATATAAAATGATGATTTCATATGTAGATATGTGATCTGCATAGAGTGAAAACAGAAGAAAAGCAGGAGAAAAAATGATGATAAATTCAGGTTCTCCTGCTTTACTTTTTACCTTGTAAATGGTATTGTAAAGGGCGGATGGTATTCGAAAGAAACTATACCTGATTTACACCACAGATAGAACAGGCGATAGCAGGTGATCATATGAGGATTGGATTTATCGGTGCAGGCAAAGTAGGCTTTACACTTGGAAAGTATCTTGAGCAGAATTTGAAAAAAGAAAAGATACAAAAGAATCTTCCGGAGACAGTAACCGTATCCGGATATTACAGCAGACAGGTGGAGAGCGCAAAAGAAGCTGCAGCATTTACCGATACCGCAGTGTTTGATGATCTGAAGAAGATCGTTTGTGCAAGCGATGTCCTGATGCTTACCGTTCCGGATGGAAGAATAGAAGCAGTGTGGGACAGTATAAAAGCCTTTGATATCAAGGGCAAACTGATCTGTCATTGTAGTGGTGCTATGACATCTAATATTTTTTCAGGTGTAACAGAGGCAGGAGCCTTTGGTTATTCGATTCATCCTATGTATGCAATCAGTTCAAAGACAAAATCCTACAGGGAAATGCAGAAATGTTTTTTTACAGTAGAAGGTGATGAAGAGTGGGGAAATGAAATTTGCCGCTTTATTCGTCTTTTAGGAAATGACTGTGTACTTCTCTCAACAGAAAATAAAACAAAATATCATGCTGCAGCAGTATTTGCCAGTAATCTGGTAAATGGTCTGTACGGATCGGCAGTTTCATTACTGGAAGACTGCGGATTTGAAAATAAACAGGCAGAACGTGCGCTTGTTCCATTATTTATGGGAAATGCATCGCATATAGCAGAAGATGGACCGGTGGCAGGGCTGACCGGACCGATTGAGAGAAATGACACAACGACAGTAAAGAAACATCTGAATGTTCTTGAAAAAAATGAGAAATATATTTATACCGGTGTATCAAGAGCTGTAGTTACTCTGGCAGAACAGAAATATCCTGACCGTGATTATTCAGAGATGAAGAATATTCTATCAAAGCAGGAGTAAAAGACGAAAATGCTGCAATGCCGGATGGACTATGACAGGTAAGCCGGCGGATATAACAAAACAGGATTTTGAAATGAACAAAGTACGAAATGATTTCAGAATAGGAGAATAAGACGTATGAAGAACACAACAACATCAATTATGCAGATGAAGAATTCCGGGCATAAGATTTCTATGCTGACAGCGTATGATTATACGACAGCAAGATTATTGGACGAAGCAGGAGTCAATACGATCCTTGTCGGTGATTCCCTCGGAAATGTAATCCTTGGATATGAGGATACGATCTCCGTAACCGTAGAAGACATGATCCATCATAGCGCAGCCGTTGCAAGAGGAGCCAAGAATGCACTGGTTGTAACCGATCTTCCATTTATGTCCTATCAGACCAGTGTATATGACGCAGTCGTAAATGCAGGCCGTCTGATGAAGGAAGGCAGAGCTGGAGCTGTAAAGTTAGAAGGTGGTAAAGAAGTCTGCCCACAGATTAAAGCAATCGTATCAGCAGGAATCCCTGTTGTTGCACATCTGGGACTGACTCCGCAGTCAATCAATACTTTCGGTGGCTTTAAGGTTCAGGGTAAGACAGAAGCAGCAGCTAAGAAGCTGATCGAGGATGCCAAGGCAGTAGAAGAAGCAGGTGCGTTTTTACTGGTACTGGAGTGTGTCCCTGCAAAGCTTGCAAAGCTTGTAACAGAGAGCATCAACATTCCTACGATCGGAATCGGAGCAGGAGCAGGATGCGACGGACAGGTTCTTGTAATTTACGATATGCTTGGCATGTTCAGTGATTTTAAGCCGAAGTTTGTAAAGCATTTTGCAAATGCAGGAGACATGATTCGTGAAGCAGTAAAGACTTATATAGCAGAGATTGACGATGGAACATTTCCGGCAGAAGAACACTGCTACAAAATTGATGACGAAGTAATCGATAAATTATACTAAGAGATAGAAGCTGTCTGAACCGGTAAAAACCGGGAGACAGGATCAGGAAAGGACTGGAAATCAGAAATGAAGATTTTAAAAACAGTAGATGAAGTAAGAAGTCAGGTTAAGGCATGGAAGAAAGAAGGCTTAAGTGTTGGACTTGTACCAACAATGGGATATCTCCATGAGGGACATCAGAGTCTGATCAGGAAATCCGTAGAACAGAATGACAGAACCGTTGTATCTGTATTTGTCAATCCGATGCAGTTTGGACCAACAGAGGATCTGGAGAGTTATCCAAGAGATCTTGATGCAGATGCAAAGTTATGCGAGACAACAGGTGCAGATGTGATCTTTCATCCGGAACCGGAAGAAATGTATAAGCCGGGATTTTGTTCTTATGTCAATATGACAGGGCTTCCGGATGCATTATGCGGACTGACTCGTCCGGTACATTTCAAAGGTGTATGTACAGTTGTAAATAAATTATTCAATATCGTTCAGCCGGATCGTGCTTATTTTGGTCAGAAGGATGCACAGCAGCTTGCGATCATTATGCGTATGGTTACAGATTTGAACATGGATATTGAGATCGTTGGATGTCCGATCATCCGTGAGGCAGATGGTCTTGCCAAGAGTTCCAGAAATATTTATCTGAAGCCGGAAGAACGTCAGGCAGCAGTTGTACTGAGCAAGTCAGTTAAGCTTGGACAGAAAATGATCGAAGATGGTGAGCGAGATGCGAAGAAGATTGTAGCAGCAATGAAAGACCTGATCGGATCAGAGCCACTTGCAGATATTGATTATGTTGAGATGGTGGATATGGATACTATGAAGTCAATCGATATAGTAGAGGGACATGTCCTTTGTGCTATGGCAGTCAGATTTGGCAAGGCAAGATTGATCGATAACTTTATCCTTGATATGAACAAATAACAGCCGTATCAGGATTCGTTCCGGACAGAATGATTTTCAATGATACGATGCAGAATGGAGAAAATGATGTTAAAGAATAAGACCGTTGTTTTAGGTGTAACAGGAAGTATAGCAGCATATAAGATGGCAAATGTTGCCAGTATGCTTGTAAAACTGCATGCAGATGTAAATGTCATCATGACAGAAAATGCGACCAATTTTATCAATCCGATCACATTTGAGACCTTAACAGGAAATAAGTGTCTGGTGGATACCTTTGATCGTAATTTTCAGTTTAACGTAGAGCATGTTGCACTTGCAAAACGGGCAGATATCTTTATGGTTGCTCCTGCATCGGCAAATATTATTGGGAAGATTGCAGGCGGCATTGCAGATGATATGTTGAGTACTACGATCATGGCAGCAAAATGTCCGAAGCTGATCGCACCTGCAATGAATACGAATATGTTAGAGAATCCGATCGTTCAGGATAATATCAGAAAACTGCAGTCCTATGACTATGAGATCATAGAGTCGGCAAGCGGATACCTTGCCTGTGGAGATACAGGCAAGGGAAAGCTCCCGAGTGAGCAGTTGTTAGTTGATTATATATTAAAAAATATTGCAGCAGAGAAAGATATGCAGGGAATAAAAGTACTTGTTACTGCAGGTCCTACGATGGAAGCAATCGACCCGGTTCGCTTTATCTCAAATCATTCAACCGGTAAAATGGGGTATGCGATCGCGAGACAGGCGATGCTCCGTGGGGCAGACGTAACCCTCGTAACAGGAAAGGTAGCGATTACACCACCGGAATTCGTAACAGTGGTTCCGGTTACTTCTGCACAGGATATGTATGAAGCTGTAACGGCAGCCAGTGCTGATCAGGATATCATTATTAAGGCAGCCGCAGTTGCTGATTATAGACCGGCAGAGGTAGCAGATAACAAGATCAAGAAATCGGATGCTGATATGAGCATTCCGCTTACAAGAACAAAGGATATTCTTGCATTCCTTGGAATGCAGAGAGAAGAGGCAAGAAAGACAAATGGGGACAGCAGACTTGCCGGACAGATCATATGCGGATTTTCGATGGAGACACGGAATCTGTTAGAGAATTCCAGAAAGAAGCTGGAAAAAAAGAAGATTGATATGGTCGCAGCAAATAATTTAAAGACAGCGGGGGCTGGATTTGGGACAGATACCAATGTGCTGACATTGATCACACAGGATGAGGATATTGAATTGCCACAGATGAGTAAAGAGGAGTGTGCAGACAGACTTCTTACCCAGTTAATAAAAATGAGGAAATAATATTACCTGGAGGCTGGCATTGAGCATAGAAAATAAGAAAAAGCTACGGGTGTTATGCCTGGTGCTATTTATATTATACAGTATATCCATTGTCTATTTTCTGATATTCAGTGATATGTTTGGAAGGGGACATGGATATGAAGAGATGCGGTACAATCTGACACCGTTTCTCGAGATTAAGCGTTTCGTAAAGTACAGAAGTTATATGACGACCACAAGCGTGATGTTGAATCTGGTTGGAAATGTTCTTGCTTTTGTACCATTTGGAATGTTGATCCGCTGGGTCAGAGGTAAAAAGACCGGATTTTTTACAGCGACTCTGGCGGCATTTGCGTTTTCGTTAAGTATTGAACTGGTACAGTTGATAACAAAACTTGGGGTGTTTGACGTGGATGATATTATCATGAATACCTTTGGCGGTATGATTGGATATATTATTTATTATATTTTAGCAAGATTTGACAGAAAAAGGAGAAAAGAGTTTGAAAAACAGTGATTTCAGGATGGCTCCTTCCGGAAATTCAAGAGATACAACAATTTCGTATATATTAGGAATACTCGGTGGTGTTTTTACAGTACTGTCCGTGATCAAATCTATTATATCAAGAGGTGCGGTAGAACGTATCTATGGTGTATTGATGATCAGTGCATTTTTGATGGCATTAACAGGAATCGTATTTGGCGTAATCGGATACCATTCTGAGGAAGGCGGTGTCACATCTAAAAAAATGGCTGTTTACCTGAATATTGTTGTATTTGTGATAGCGGGTATCTTTTTTATTAAGGGGATGTAGTATATGGACGAAAGATTAAGGAAACAGCTGGATTTTATATTGGAAGTAGACAAGAGTAAATTTGTAGTCAGACAGACGTATCTGACAGATGGAATCAGAAAAGAAGATGATGCAGAACATTCCTGGCATATTGCACTTATGGCAATCTTACTGGCGGAATATTCAAATGAACCGGTTGACGTATTAAGAGTAGTTTCCATGCTGCTGGTTCATGATCTGATCGAGATAGATGCAGGTGATACATATGCATATGATAAAAATGCAAATGCAACAAAAAGAGAACGGGAATTAAAGGCTGCTGACCGGATATTTAATATCCTGCCGGAAGATCAGGCGAAGAAGCTTCGTGGACTCTGGGATGAATTTGAGGAGTATCAGACGCCGGAAGCTAAATTTGCACATGTAATGGATAATCTGGCGCCGGTTATGTTAGGTGATGCCGTTGGAGGAAAAGGCTGGAAAGAGCATGGCGTTTTCGAGAACCAGGTGTATGGTAGAAACAAGCGGACACCGGAGGGATCAGAGACGTTATATCAGGTGATTGATGAGGTGTTCCGGAAGAACATTCAACTTGGAAACATAAAGGGAGACAATAAATGACATATTATAAGGATATAACAGCAGAATATGAAGATATCGAAGACCGTTACGAATTGATGGTTGAACGGATCCGTTCGATCACAAAAGAGGAAACAGTGGACATGCGGTATCGGGATTATTTTGTAAAGACCGGAGAATTTTTACTGCAGTTAGATAAAGTGATTGAAAAGGTAAAAAGTGGGATACCCATTTCGGAGAGCTGTACAGCAGATGAATTACAGCAGATAAATGCAGCACTTTATCAGGATGTTATACCCGAAAATTATGGAACAAGCTATTGCAACTATGAATATACCCGCCAGATGTTTGGTGAGAAGATAACAGAGGATGAGATCGAAGATACAGAGTGGCGGGAATATTCGTATGCTGACTACCTGACATTCCTTTGTTATGAATTCCATGGACTGATCGCGGCAGCATTTGAAGGAAGAGTTGTAGACCTTACTGTATGGTTTGAATTGTTTGTGGAGGTATATGGGATCTTTGAGGATTTTCCATCTGTTAAAGCAGTAAAAGATGCCATTTATTATTTTGAACATGATTATGCGGAGTTCTTCATGGATTATCGTGTGCGTGAGAAGATGGATCCGATTCTTTCCTTTGCGACAGATATTGTCATGAAATGTGAAGACGGAGATAACAGCTATTTATATGAATATGGCGAATACATCGGAAAGAATGAATTGGAAACGGAAGCGTTTCTTCGCAGGATGTCATCAGAAAAAGTGGCGTCGATCGCCCGGACTTATACAGAAGGGTTTCGACAGGGCTTTGTAGCGGCCGGAATTGATATGTCAAAAAAGAAGCATGTAAACATCCGCTATTCGATCGGTATGGAGCGTATCGTAAAAGCTGCAATCCTCCAGTTCCGTGATATGGGGCTGGAACCGTTATGCTTCCGTTATGATACCAACCGGATCAATCGGATCAGAATGAACCGGATTGGTTATGTAGGTACTCCGGTAAATAAGCAGATGGATTACGATCATCAGATGGATCAGGCGTTATTCCTTGATCGTAAGCTGATGGAACGAAAGTTAGAGATAATGCGAGGCGCTTATGAGAAATACAGATATGAGGCGTCCGTATATGCAGGACCGGCGTGTATCGAGATCTTTGGTGAGACACCGTTTGAACCGGTAAGCAAGCCAGGACAGCTTACGCTTAGCAAGAAGCAGCAGGAGCTTGGTGTGGAATATACCAATGAACTGTCACAGATCGTGAATGAATATATACCGGGAGATGAGTATAGCTTTACGATCATCGCATATCCAATGCCTGAGATCGGAGATAATTATGAGGAGATATTTGAACAGATCATTCGAATAAACAATTTGGAGAGTAATGCATATCGTCCGATTCATCAGACGATCATCGATGAGCTGGATCAGGCAGAATGGGTACATGTGATTGGACAGAATGGCAATCAGACTGATATGAAGGTAATGCTGCATGTGTTAGAGCACCCGGAGACAGAGACAAATTTTGAGAACTGTCTGGCGGATGTGAATATTCCTCTTGGCGAGGTTTTTACATCGCCGAAGCTTACCGGAACGCATGGAGTTTTAAATGTAAGTGAGGTCTATCTGAATGATCTGAAATATGTCGATCTCAAGCTGACCTTTGAAGATGGAAAGATCAGAACCTATACCTGCAAGAACTTTGACAGAGAAGAAGATAATATCAAATTTGTAAAGGACAATCTTCTGGGCGGACGGGAGACACTGCCGATCGGAGAGTTTGCAATCGGAACAAATACGACCGCATATGTACTTGCAAATAAATATAACATGGTATATAAACTGCCGATTCTGATCGTAGAGAAGATGGGGCCGCATTTTGCAGTCGGTGATACCTGCTATAGCTGGAGCGAAGAAAATATCCTTCATAATCCGGACGGCAAGGAAATCGTTGCAAAGGATAATGAGTGCTCGATCCTTCGAAAGACGGATATCAGCAAGGCATATTTTAACTGCCATACCGATATTACGATACCATATGATGAGATCGGAGGCATTTATTCGGTTCATGCAGATGGAACCAAAGTTGCCATTATCGAAAATGGCAGATTTGTTCTTCCGGGAACAGAGATGTTAAATGAGCCGTTTAAAGAGGCAAAATAAAAAATAAACCATATAAATGAGAGTGGATTCATCATCCTGAACATGGGAGAGAAACTATCATTTATATGGTTTATTTTATTTCACAGCGTTTATCTGTGCTTTTATAAAGAAGTTAGTATTCGTATCGTATTTTATTATTTTAAAACAGACATTCGCTTATATCGTTTATTTGAATACAGTGCGCTGTCTGCCTGGCTTAACAGATCCTCAATCTTGATATCCGGATCGCAGGAAAATTCCGATACACCGACACTCATTTCGATATAATATGGTTTGCCACAGGTTTCATTTAATTCATTGGACAATTCCTGAATCCTTGCCTGTACAGTCTTAGGAAAATCAAGATCATCAATGAAAGCAAAACATACAAACTCATCACCGCCGATTCGACCGACAATGTCACTCGCCCGGAAACTTGTCATCAGGATATTTGCAATATTCTTTAAAGCAAAATCTCCATCGTTGTGTCCGAATTTATCGTTTACGATCTTTAAGCTGTCCATGTCTGCAAACAGTAGCATTGCTTTACGTCCATGATTGGCAGGTTTATTGATCAGGTATTCTACTTTTTCCATTAATCCACGTCTGTTATTGACTCCGGTCAGTTCATCGGAGGTAGACAGGTGATTTAACAGCTCATTTTTTTCATGGATCTCATTTAAGGACATTACTAATTGTTCTTTTGTCTGGATCTGTTCTTTTAAAAGTGATAAATATTTAAAAGAAGCCCCAAGATGAAGAGAAGTTGTATAAATGTGTCCAAAGTGATTTACATCTGTATTGCATACAAACAGACCATGATGTTGTTCATTTGTAAAAATAGGAACAATAACAACGGTAAATCTATCTTCAAAACCGGTATATTCATTGTCGAAGATATCGGTAGATGCAATACGACGTGTTTCACCTGATAAAACAGCTGTATGTTTTGGATTGTAAAAAGCTTGAAGATACAAAGTATCCGGCGTTTTCCAGCTTCCGTCCGGTTGAATGGCGACGGGCTCATCATACGCATATAAATAAGATGCTGCAAATCCAAGGTCTTTTAATTTAGCAAGCATAGATGAAAAGGTTTTTGCTGTATCGGTTCCATATGTAAGAGTATCTCTTGTAATATAGATTGAAGACCATGATCCCGTTTTGCTGTCATGTTCCTGTTGGTACAAAGAAGTTGACAAAAACTGTGCGATAGCACTTGTAATATGAGAATTTAGCCGATAGTATTCAGACCGTTTATCCGGATCGTTGATTAATGCTATGATGACACTGGAAAAACAACGGAATGAAAATGCAATATTGGTTACTGAAAAGAAACTTGTGACAGGAGATGACAATAATGTCATCAGTTTGTCTACAATCAGATTCTTTGGATATGGTTTTGCCTTTGGTAAAATAGCAATTTCTATTATATCCTTCCAGATGCTGTTGATCTGATCAAGAACAATCGTACCAAAAAAGCTGTTTTTAATGTTGCCTAAAATAGAATCATCACAGTATTCCAGAATATCTGTTACAGTAGAGAAATTGTCAATCGGCATATGTTCGGTATTTTCATGCAGAATGCACCCACATGATAATCGTTTTACAAAGTGGGAATCCAAGACAGAAGAACAGAATTCGCCTGTCTTAATATCCTGAATTATCTTGCCAACGGCACGATAGCCCAATGCCGGGGTGTTCGCGTTTACGGTTGTAAGGGGTGGAACCATAGTTACGGAACCGGGAGAGTTGTCAAAACCGATTACACTGATATCAGCTCCGATTCGGATGTTACGGCTTTTCAATTCCTGATAGCCACCGATAGCCATTTGATCGTTAGAGAAAATAATTGCATCAGCATCCGGATTATCATCAAGTAGTTTACCGACAATCTCACGGCTGTATTCAGAATAATCACCGTATACGATCATATCTTCGGTGACCGGTATGTTGTGAGCTTTCATTGTAGTTCGGTATACATTCAAACGTTCCAGAGCATCTTCATTTGTCTTTCTTCCGGCAACAAAACAGATATGCTTTCGGTTGTGATGAATAATCAGATGTTCAATGGCATCTCGAAGACCGGCAGTACTGTCGGTCTGTAAACAAGGATAACCTGAAACCTTAGATTCCAGAGTAAGAATCGGAATATCCTTAAAGGTATCCAAAAATGCTTCGATACTTTTTTGTGATATAAAAGATGCAATCGTGCCAACGGACACGATCAGGGCATCCAGATTTTCTTTTTTAGCATAATAAAAAACAGAGTTGTACTGATAATCATAAATTTCGTTTTCAGGATCGTTAAATGAAGCATTTAAAAACATGCCCGGAAAGACGATGAGATTCACGTCTAGCTCTTTCGCTGCGTATTCAGCTCCTTTACATATTTCATTTGCATATTCATTGTCGAGATGACATATGAATAATCCAATGTTTAATCTATTATTTGTCATACAACTACCTCTTGTTAATGAAAATACAGTTACTCTGCATATGATATTATATTACCATAAATGGGAATCATTATCAAATTATATTTGATATTTATATAGTATTTTTTTAAAAAAAGAAACACGCTTTGCTGATGAACAAAATTGTGCCGAACAGAGACCTGTTTTGGGCTGGTATATTTGTGAGAATGGCTTCTTTACAAACAGAAATTAATCCCGTATAATTTATAAGAATCAATTGGCATGAAAATGCACTTTATAATGGATAAAACAGGAGGATTTTACAATGGATTACAAGAATGCCGGCGTTGATATTGAGGCAGGATATAAGTCAGTAGAACTTATGAAGAAGCACATCAAGACAACCATGAGACCAGAGGTATTAGGTGGTATCGGAGGTTTTGCTGGTGCGTTCAGTCTTGCAAAGATCAAAGAGATGAAAGAGCCTGTATTACTGTCTGGAACAGATGGATGCGGTACAAAAGTACAGCTTGCATATATCATGGATAAGCACGATACGATCGGAATCGATGCTGTGGCTATGTGCGTGAATGATATTGCATGTTCTGGTGGAGAACCTCTTTTCTTCCTGGATTATATAGCATGTGGTAAGAATTATCCGGAAAAGATCGCTACGATCGTAAGTGGTGTTGCAGAAGGCTGTAACCAGTCCGGTGCAGCTTTAGTTGGCGGTGAGACAGCAGAGCATCCGGGACTTATGCCGGAGAATGAGTATGACCTTGCGGGATTTGCTGTAGGTGTCGTAGAGAAGGATGAACTTATCACAGGAGAGAATATCAAAGCCGGAGATACATTGATCGGTATCGCTTCCAGCGGTGTACACAGCAATGGTTTCTCATTGGTTCGTAAAGTATTTGAGATGACAAAGGAATCTCTGGGTACATATTATGATGAACTCGGAACAACACTTGGCGAAGCACTTCTTGCTCCGACAAGAATTTATGTAAAAGCATTAAAGGCAGTAAAGGATGCCGGTGTAATGATTAAGGGTTGCAGCCATATTACAGGTGGCGGTTTCTATGAGAACATTCCAAGAATGCTTCCGGACGGAGCTCGTGCACAGGTGAAGAAGGACTCATATGAAGTGCCTGCTATATTCAAGCTCCTTGCAAAGAAGGGCGATATAGATGAGCATATGATGTACAACACATATAACATGGGTGTTGGTATGTGCCTTGCAATAGATCCTGCAGATGCAGATAAGACAATAGCAGCTATAGAGAGTGCCGGAGACAAGGCATTTGTTCTCGGTACAGTAGTAGCCGGTGAAAAGGGAGTAGATTTATGCTAAGAATAGCAGTTCTGGTTTCCGGTGGCGGTACGAACTTGCAGGCGATCATTGATGCGATCGCAGCAGGAAAGATCACAGACACCGAGATCGCAGCAGTTATCAGTAATAATAAAAATGCCTATGCACTGGAACGTGCAAAACAGGCAGGTATAAAAGATATCGTAGTATCACCAAAGGATTTTGAAACAAGAGAAGTATTTAATGAGAACCTGTTGAAGACTTTACAGGAAGTGAATCCGGATCTGATCGTACTTGCGGGATACCTTGTAGTTATTCCGGAGAGCGTGATCGATGTATTTGAGAATCGGATTATCAATATCCATCCTTCTCTGATCCCTGCTTTTTGTGGCACAGGCTATTATGGACTCAAGGTTCATGAGGCAGCGTTAAAAAGAGGTGTAAAAGTAGTAGGTGCTACGGTACATTTTGTAGATAAAGGAACCGATACTGGTCCGATCATTATGCAGAAAGCGGTTGCAGTACAAAACGGAGATACTCCGAAGGTGCTTCAGCAGAGAGTCATGGAGCAGGCAGAGTGGAATATTCTACCTGCTGCTATTGATAAGATCGCACATGGAAAGGTTCGGATCGAAGACGGCATAACAGTTGTAGAAGACTGACAGGAGGAAAACAAATGAAGATTTTAGTTGTAGGTGGCGGCGGAAGAGAGCATGCTATTATTACAAGTATTGCAAAGAGCAGTAAAGTAACAAAGATCTATTGTGCACCGGGAAATGCAGGTATTGCAGAACTGGCAGAATGTGTGGATATCGGTGTTATGGAATTTGATAAACTGGTTGATTTCGCAAAGAAGGAAGCAATTGATCTTGCAGTTGTAGCTCCGGATGACCCGTTGGTTGCCGGTGCAGTCGATACATTTGAAGCGGCAGGTATCCGTGCATTCGGTCCTCGTGCAAATGCAGCGATCATCGAAGGTTCAAAGGCATTTTCCAAGGATCTTATGAAAAAATACAATATACCTACAGCCGCATATGAGAATTTTACAGATGCAGAATCAGCACTTGCATATCTTGAAACGGCAAGCTTTCCGATCGTATTAAAAGCAGATGGACTGGCACTTGGTAAAGGTGTTCTAATCTGTAAGGATCTGGAAGAAGCAAAAGCCGGCGTAAAAGAGATCATGCTGGATAAGCATTTTGGAAATGCGGGAAATACTATGGTTATCGAGGAATTCATGACAGGACGTGAGGTGTCTGTTCTTGCATTCTGTGATGGTACAACGATCAAACCAATGACCTCTGCACAGGATCATAAGCGTGCACAGGACGGTGATCAGGGGTTGAATACCGGTGGAATGGGAACATTTTCACCAAGCCCATTCTATACAGATGAGATCGCAGATTACTGCATGGAGAATATATACAAGCCTACAATGGCAGCCATGAAGGCAGAGGGAAGAGAATTCAAGGGCGTATTATTCTGCGGACTTATGATCACACCACAGGGCGTAAAGGTACTGGAATATAATGCAAGATTTGGAGATCCGGAGGCGCAGGTTGTTCTTCCTAGAATGAAGAATGATATCATTGATGTATTTGAGGCTTGTATTGACGGAACACTGGATCAGGTAGAGCTTGAATTTGAAGACAACGCTGCTGTATGTGTAGTACTTGCATCTGACGGTTATCCGGTTTCCTATAAGAAAGGCTATCCGATCTCAGGCCTTGAGACATTCAAAGACAAGGACGGATACTATGTATTCCATGCCGGAACTAAGTTTGAAGACGGCAAAGTTGTAACAAATGGCGGTCGTGTACTTGGAGTAACAGCTACAGGAAAGGATCTTCATGAAGCCCGTGCAAATGCATACAAGGCAACCGAGTGGATCACATTTGAGAATAAATATATGCGTCATGATATCGGTAAAGCGATTGATGAGTGTTAATTATTATTGAAAGATATACGAAAGAAAAAAGTCTCTGGGGAACATACTAATATATGGGAGCCGGGGACTTTTGTATCATAACAGAAGATAGTAGGACAGAAAATGTCATATACTATGAAAAAAGAGGTGACATAATTTGAAACTTCCAAACAGTGAAAAATTACAGGAAATATTAAAAGAAGCTAAACGGATATCCAAGAAGCTGGGACAGAATTATATAGGAAGCGAACATCTACTGATGGCACTTACCTTTGTCAGTGATACGGCGCCGTTTGTTGTTTTGCGGGAAAATGGAGTAACGATACAGTCGATCATTAATATCTTAAGCCAGATACCATTAGCCGGAGGAACCTTTGGTGCAGAAAAAAGCAAATATACAAAATCCGCAGAGTCAATCCTGGAGCTTGCGGGAAATGAGGCAAAACGTCTGGAAAGTACAGAGATAGGAAGTGAACATCTTCTGATTGCCGTTTTGAAGCATCTGGATTGTACGGCGGTAAAGATCATACTGTCATTAAAGGCAAATATCCAGAAAATATATGTAGATATCATGTCTGCATGCGGAGTGGATGGCAGTACGGCAAAGAAAGAATTTGTAAGTCTTAAAAAGGGAAAGAATAAATCCAAGGCATCGGCAACACCGACGTTGGACCAGTTCTCCAGAGATATGACGATGGATGCCCGTATGGGCAATCTGGATCCAGTTATAGGCAGAGAGAAAGAGATAGAGCGTGTGCTTCAGATTTTAAGCAGGCGTATGAAGAACAACCCATGTATGGTTGGAGAACCGGGTGTAGGTAAGACTGCGGTAGCAGAGGGGATTGCTTACCTGATCGCTGCAGGAGATGTGCCGGATACGGTGCGGGATAAACGACTGCTGTCATTAGATTTATCCAGTATGGTAGCGGGTTCCAAGTACCGTGGAGAATTTGAGGAACGGATCAAGAAGGTGATCGCAGAGGTAAAAAATGCCGGAAATGTCATTCTGTTTGTGGATGAGCTTCATACGATCATCGGAGCCGGTGGAGCAGAGGGAGCAATCGATGCATCTAATATCTTAAAACCATCCTTATCGCGCGGAGAGATCCAGATGATCGGAGCGACGACGCGTGCAGAATACAGAAAATATATAGAAAAGGATGCAGCGTTGGAGCGAAGATTTCAGCCGGTCTATGTGGAAGAACCGACCAATGAAGAAACAGTAGAGATCTTAAAGGGACTTCGACCTGCATACGAGGAACATCATCATGTAGAGATCAGTGATCAGGCACTGGAAACAGCGGTATCATTATCGGTTCGATATATCAGTGACCGTTTCCTGCCGGATAAAGCTATTGATCTGATGGATGAAGCCTGTTCCAGAAAACGTCTGGGATTCGGGAAAAAAGCAAAGAAGACCCTGCCATTGGAGCTTGAGATACAAGCGCTTTCCGATGATCTTGAGAACCTTTTAGAGGCTGGAGGTATCGATGAAGCGGCAGAGCTGTTAAAGAAACAGAGAAAGCTGGAAGCAAAGCTTGATAAAATGAAACAGAATAAAAATGCGAAAAATGTTGTAGTAGATGCAGAGGATATTGCGGATGTTGTATCTGTATGGACGAAGATTCCGGTAAATAAACTGACCGAACAGGAATCCAAACGTCTGGAACGTCTGGAAGAGGAGCTGCATAAGAGAGTTGTCGGTCAGAATGAAGCAGTTGATGCGGTAGCAAAGGCGATCAAGAGAAGCCGTGTAGGCTTAAAAGATCCCAAACGTCCGGTTGGTTCGTTCTTATTCCTTGGACCTACCGGCGTAGGTAAGACTGAATTGTCGAAAGCTCTTGCAGAAGCAGTATTTGGCAGCGAGGACGCGCTGATCCGTGTCGATATGTCGGAGTACATGGAGAAACACAGTGTGTCGAAGCTGATCGGGTCGCCTCCGGGCTATGTTGGTTTTGAGGAAGGAGGACAGTTGAGCGAGAAGGTCCGTTCCAATCCGTACTCTGTTATATTGTTTGATGAGATAGAAAAGGCACATAGTGATGTGTTTAATATATTATTGCAGGTACTGGATGATGGACATATTACAGATTCTCAGGGTAGAAAAGTAGATTTTAAGAACACGATAATTATCATGACATCTAATACCGGTGCACAGAGGATTATTGATCCGAAGAAGCTTGGATTTGTTACCGCGTCAAATGCAGATACAGAGCACGAAGATATGAAGAAGAATGTTATGGATGAGGTAAAACAGAACTTCAAGCCGGAGTTCTTGAACCGTATTGACGACATTATCGTATTCCGTGCACTGACAGAGGATGATGTAAGAAATATTTCGAATCTTCTATTAAAAGAATTAAAGCAACGTGTTGCATCGCAGATGGAGATTCAGTTGAAGTTTGGAGATGCAGTTAAGAAACTGATCTTTGAGAAAGGCTACGATAAGAAATACGGAGCAAGACCGTTGAAACGTGCGATCCAGACGAATATAGAAGATGAGCTTGCAGAAGCAGTCTTAAAAGGTGAGATCAAACGGGGAGATACCGTTCAGGTGACTGTGCGCAACGATAAGGTGAAGTTTGTAGTAAAAAATGAACCTGAAAAGTAGTTGCTTCCAATTCTATAAAATAATTGTGAACTGATTATATTTGGTGTGGCAAAAGCCGGAGCATTATTGTATAATCAGATTATAAAAGTGCCGGGTATGGCATGAGTATAATGTACAGGAGGATAAAAATGTCAGTAATCAACGATTTAATTAACATAGAGTCCGATTCACTGGATTTCGGAAATTATGAATTAGCAACAAAGACAAAGAAAGATGGTATTGAATATAAAGGTGATATCTATAAGATCAAGACTTTCAATGAGATCACCAAACTTGAGAAGAATGGTATGTTTGTATATGAATCAGTACCGGGTACGGCGGTACATGGCTTCCGTTCATCAGAAGAAGATGTATCATTTATAGTAGAAGGAACAGAGACCTCATCTATTACACTGGAGCTGGAACCGGAAACAGATTACAAGATTCATATTGATGATATATATGTAGGAAAGAATAAAACAAATCTCGGTGGCAAGTTAAGCATCAGTGTAGATCTTGAACCGGGCAGAGAAGTAAAGGTAGACGTCAGAAAAGCATTTGACTAGGAGTTTATATGGCAAAAGAAAAACAGATCTTTTTTTGCCGGGAATGTGGATTTGAGTCAGCAAAATGGATGGGACAGTGTCCGGGTTGCAGATCCTGGAATACGTTCTGTGAAGAAAAAGTAACGGTAGGCGCCAGAAAACAGTCCGGAGGACGGACTGCTGTGGTGCCTACAAGTATTTTAGAAGTAAAAACGGCTGATGAGACAAGATTTTCCACAGGACTGGAAGAATTGAACAGAGTACTTGGAGGAGGAATCGTAAACGGTTCTCTTGTTTTGGTAGGGGGAGA
>NZ_WWTL01000020.1:0-25555 GCF_009874105.1 Clostridium sp. BIOML-A1
CTACAGAACAACTTCCGCCTCCATAATAGTTGTCCTGTGTCTGATAAGTCTTCGTCTTTGCATCTGCCTGACTCGGATAAAGCATGCATCCTAACAGAACCGCAAATATGCCGATTAAAATTGCATATGATTTAAAAAAATGTTTCATATAGATCCATCTCCTTTCAATCTCACAAACTGTACACATTTTCTAACAGAACCACAAATCACCGGAACGCGACCTGTGGTTCTGTTCTATAATTGTGTTTCTACAGTTTTTTTATAGATAAGTTTTATAACTACCTCAACATGTCTACTTTACAACGACCTTGATCCGAGACTGTTCACCGTCCGGTGTAAATACTGTAATGATCGCTGTTCCTTTCTTCTTTGCTGTTACCTTACCCTTAGATGTAACAGTAGCAACTTTTTTCTTAGAAGATTTCCAGATCAGTTTTTTCTTAGAGCAGTTGTTAAAGATCGCACCTAACTGGATAGATTTCTTTCTCTTTAATGAAATGCTGATGTCAATGCTTGGTGCTTTGGACGGTTCAAATGTTGCTATATAGGTAGCCGTAAGCCGATCCGGATTTGCATCTGAGTTTGTATTCCAGATACGCACATAATAAGTACCTGCCTTCAGATCTCCCTGATCAAATTCGTCATTTGATATTTCAGGGCAAAGTGAAAACCTATATTCTCCATCGAGCATTCTCAAATTAGAATCATACAATTCCATATTTAAACTTCCATCCAGGCAATTTGCCATTGTAGATCTCAGGTAGAATTTTCCCTTTGACTTTAAAACGATTTTTAATATTCTTTCATTTGTGCCATCTAATGTGATCTGGTTATATTCACCAAGAGTAACCTTTTTAGCCACATCTTTCATGGACGCTGCCTCTGTCTTCATCGCCGGCGCTGCCGGTACGATACAGCAGATACCGATCACCAGAGCAAGTATCATGCTCATGATTCGTTTTTTCATTTGCTTTGTTTTCATTTTTCTGATCTCCTTTTCCTTTACACTATGTTTTCTTAAGTTACATTGCTTTTTAACTCTACTTATGTAAACTTCCCCGATGCCTGTAAAAAAGCATAAACATTATAAAAAAAAAACGGCTGTCAATAGTCCACAGAATTTTTCTCATTTTTTGTTTATATAGTTGAATTTTACCTATAAAAAAGTCCGGATACAGCATTTCTGCCATATCCGGACTTCTACTAAAATATACATGTTATCTGTTCTGCTTATGTTCTTATCCTATAATTGCCTTGATTTCAGCTTCACTTATCTCGGTTACATCCATGATCTGCTCTAAGTTGTAGCCTTTTTTATGCATTTTCAGGATAATATCAGCTCTTTCTTCAGATTTTCCTTCTAATCTTCCTTCAGACCTTCCAATGGCCTTGCCTCGTGCCTCGCCTATTTTTTCGCCTTCTGCCCTGCCAGCAGCTTTGCCAGCGATCATTCCAGCGGCTTCGCCCTTGGCATATCCCATTTCTTCTACGCCTTCACTCAGATTGCACATGATCTTCACCTCTTCCCTTATACTGTGTCTGTCTACCGGTATGTCATACTCCTGTTTCATAAGCTTCAATTTCTGTTCTGCCGTCATTGTCTGCGACAATAGTGTTCCAAGTAATCGATGCAGTTCATATCTTTCTTCCTTTGGTGGAATCTCCTTCGCCAGCCCAATCATCACGATATTAGGAATATCCAGATTTCCTTTCCAGTCCTGATCTCCAAGCAGATCATCTTTTACCATATGGATATGGCTTAGGCTGTTCTCTTTCATATTCATACAGATCCAGATGGAATACACCTGTTTGATCTCGTTATAGTCGGAACCTGTAAATTCCCGTTCTTTTTGGGATGACACCAGTCTTGCCGTATAGAAGATTGCCCGATTTAAGATATGATACTTCGTCGGTTCATTTTTCTGCGCTTCCAGATTGATGATCATTTTTGCCAGTCCATCTCGCATCCGTACATAGAAAATGATGTCAAAACACACTTTTCCCTCGTCTATCTCGGAGCTTTCTGTATTCAAGCCGACAATCCGTTCACCGGTTCCGGCATCTACCATTTCTTTGTTCGTTAGTCCGGGTTCTACCGGAACCTGACTGATATACGGTTCGCCCTCGATCAGCGAAGCGACCGTCTCTGCATCCATGCCTTTAAATTCGTCTACTACCCGTATCAGTATATGCGCCAATATGATCTTCTGACCCAGTAGCCGCTTGGCACAAGCATCATACTGTGCTTTCTGATCAGTAGCTTTGGAGGAATATACAATTTCGTTATCCATGTCCCATCTCCTTTCCCGATAGAACAGAATAACATGCATATTTTAGCTTTGTATATTGCCTCCGTCTCTCCATGTTTGATTGTAACGGATATCAGCGGGGAAAACAAGTTTAACCATAAAAAAATCCGGATACAGCATTTCTGCCATATCCGGACTTCTACTAAAATATACACCTTATCTGTGCCGTCTGCGCTCTTATCTTAATCTATTTATAACACCATCATCAAAGTTCCCAGTCCGATCAGTACACAGCCAATGATCGACTTCATCGTGAATTCTTCGTGCAGGAATACAAATGCAAGAATCAATGTAATAACGACACTTAATTTATCGATTGGTACTACCTTGGATGCATTTCCCATCTGAAGTGCTTTATAATAACACAACCACGATGCTCCGGTTGCAAGTCCTGATAAAATCAGGAACAACCAGCTTTTCTTCCCGATCGCGCTGATTCCGGACTGTGTATGTGTCAGGAACACCATGCCCCATGACATCACAAGCACAACTGCTGTTCGGATCGCTGTTGCAAGATTCGAATTTACTCCGTCAATACCTACCTTTGCAAGAATTGATGTCAATGCCGCAAATACAGACGACAACAATGCAAATACAAACCACATATAAATCCTTCTTTCTTCTTTTATTATCTTCTTTTTCATGCAACTGTGCAATCTATGAAATCTTAACTTTTTCTCTTAACTGCCTGTCGGTAAATGAAAAGTGCGGCAACTGCTGTTATCAGTTCTGCTACCCAGAACGCATTCCAGACACCGACAACACCAAAGATACGACTGAGTACAAATGCAGCCGGAATGATGACAACCACATAGCGAAGCAGGGAGATCATCAATGATGGCGTACCCTTGCCAAGTCCCTCTAATGCACCGGATGAAGTCACGGATACCGAAGAAACTATAAATCCGGCACAGATGATCCGAAGTGCCGTCGTGCCCTCCGTGATCGTTGCCTGATTATCCGAGAACATTCCGATCAATTTATCCGGAAAGATCAGACAGATCACTGTTCCAAATACCATGATCATACCAATGATCGTAAGTGTAATATTATAAATGCTGCGGACACGCTTATGCTCTCCCGCTCCGTAATTATAGCTAATTACCGGACGCATACCCTGGATCATGCCATTTGCAGGAAGGTATAAAAATGTCTGCAATTTATAATAGATTCCAAGGATCACGACATAGATCTGTGAATAGGTGCTTAATATCGCATTCAGTGCAGTTGTAAGCAGGGACGGAAGTGCCATATTAAGAATAGCCGGAATACCGATCGCATACAGCTTCCCTGTCAGACGATCCTCCGTATGCAGATACCGTCTGCCGATCTTTACGGATATCGGACGGAACACATAGACAAACAGATAGATCAACAGGGTAAACACCTGTCCAAGTCCGGTTGCAAGTGCCGCGCCCCCGATTCCCATTTTCGGAAATGGTCCGATACCGAAGATCAATAGGGGATCTAATACAATGTTCATCAGGCATCCACCACCAAGTCCGACCATCGTAACAACCATTCTTCCAACTGCCTGATAGATCTTCTCAAATGACAGATCAATGGAAATAATAACAGAAAATGCAAATACGATCATCGAATACTGAATTCCCATCTGAACAACCATCTCATTCGATGTGAACATCCGCAGAAATCCCGGCATGATCCGAATACAGACTACCATCATGATCACACCATGAACAACAGAAAGAAGCGTACCCTTTGACGCTGCTGCATTTGCCTTGTCCGGCTCCTTTGCGCCGAGATAGAACGCGATCACCGCATTGATTCCCACTCCAAAACCGATGGCTACCGCATTTACAAAATTCTGGATTGGAAAGACAAGCGACAGAGCTGTCATTGCATCCTCGCTGATCTTCGCTACAAAAAAGCTGTCCACAATGTTATACAAAGAATTGACCAACATCGATAATATCATCGGAAGTGCCATTGACAAAAGCAGCGGCAGCACCGGTCGTGCTTTCATAAATTCTTCGTTCATACATTTCTCCCTCTCTACATAAAAACGCCACACAGTTATAAATGGTTTCACTTATAGCTGTGTGGCGAAAAGATGACTTATTTATTATCCGGAAAAATCCACTTCATTCGTTTTCGTGGCTATTCTACCATATTTTTTCAGAATGTCAATAACTGCTTAGCGAATATAGTATACTCTGTTATCCTTTCTTGGAATAACATCAGGATACGCTCCATCCGTAAATCCAAGTGCGCAATGTCCGACACCGATATAGTCGCCGGTGATTCCAAGGCCTTCAAGGATCTGCTTTCCTTCTTCGCTTTCGAATTCTTCTTTTGCACGATGGATCCAACAGCTTCCGATTCCAAGATCATGTGCGGCAAGCATCAGATTTCCCATCGTCAGGCTTCCGTCATAGACAGCAGTCGGACAGGATGCATCTGCCAGTACGATCAATATAACAGGTGCTCCGTAAAATGGATCAAAGCCTTCCTCCCAGCCGCCGATCTTACGGTTCATCTCCATGATCTTATCCCGCATCTCTTTATTTGTTACCGCAATAATGATCGGAGACTGCAAGCCTCTGCCATTTGCAGCAAATGTTCCTGCTTCAATGATCTGATCCAGAACATCCGCCGGAACCATATCCGGTTTGAACTTCCGGATACTTCTTCTCGTCTTCATCTCATCCAAAACAACGCTCATCTTAAAATCCTCCTTATTACAACAAGCTCTTGCGGAGCTCTGCTCCGTCTTTTGCGCTTAAGTACGCCGGTGCTATATCGAATACAGTCTTACATCCGCTCTGTCCTTCTTTGTACAGACGGTATGCTGCTCTTGCATAAGCCACGATGACACAGGATGTGAATTCTGGATTGGAATCCAGCTTCAGGCTGTATTCGATCACATGATTATTTTCCAGATTCCAGCCGGTCTTACCGGAACGGATCACAAATCCACCATGAGGAATTCCACTGTGGTTTGCCTTTAATTCTTCTTCACTGATAAAGTGAACCGTCGTATCATAATCGGCAAAATAGTTTGGCATGTTCTTGATCGTTTCTTCAACTTTTACAGGATCTGCACCGTCCTCTAATACAACAAAGCACTCTCTTGTGTGCTTTTGTCTGGTTGTAAGTTCTGGATTCTCACCATTTCTGACTGCTTCCAGTGCTGCTTCTACAGGGATCGTATACTGCTTGCCATCCTTAACACCCTCTACACGACGGATCGCATCGGAATGTCCCTGGCTGACACCTTTTCCCCAGAATGTATAATCACGACCTTCCGGTAAGATCGCATTTGCATACATACGATTTAAAGAGAACATACCCGGATCCCAGCCTACTGAGATGATGCCGACATGACCATTCTTCTTTGCGGCAGCATCTACATTTGCAAAATGCTCCGGAATTCTTGCATGTGTATCGAAGCTGTCTATAACATTGAACATCTCTGCATACTTTGGTGTCTGCTCCGGCAGATCGGTAGCACTTCCGCCGCAGAGGATCATGACATCGATCTTATCCTTCCACTGCTCCACATCATTTACAGAACAAACAGCTGCTCCCTCTGTTAATATCGATACTGTCTCCGGTGCACGTCTGGTAAATACCGCTGCTAGCTCCATATCCGGATTCTGCTTGATCGCGCACTCAACACCCCGTCCAAGATTACCATATCCTAAAATACCTATTTTCATGTTTCATACTCCTTTGCAAAATTACTCTTCTTTCAGTTTAATGATTCAAAAAGAGCCTGTCAACTTTTTCATTGACAGACTCCCATTTCATTTTCTCAACAATATAATTCTACTTTAAACGGTCTTCCTCCGTGATCTCGCGAATGACTCTGCATGGATTTCCGGCAGCCAATACTCCCGATGGGATATCTCTCGTAACCACGCTGCCGGCTCCGATCACAGAACCGCTGCCGATCGTTACACCGCCACATACTGTTACATTTCCTGCCAGCCAACAGTTATCTCCGATCGTGATTGGCTTCGCATATTCCCGGTCTGTATACACGCCGTCTTCCCTCTTATAAATGTTACGCTCCTGAAAACGAAACGGATGCATCGGTGTCAGCAGAGAAACATTCGGTCCCATAAATACATTGCAGCCGATCTTAACAGGTGCACAGTCCAGACAGGTAAAATTAAAGTTCACATAACTGTTCTCGCCTATCTCGGTAAAGCAGCCATAATCGAACTGAACCGGTCCCTGAAGATATACATTCTTACCCTTATTCGGAATCAGCTCTGCCAGGATCTTCTCGCGTTTCTCATCTGTCTCAAAGCAGTCATTATACTCTTTACTCAACCGATGCGCATTCTGTCTTAATCGTATTAATTCATCATCAGATGGATCATAAACGGATCCTGCTATCATTTTTTCTCTTTCTGTCATCTTAATATGCCTCCGTATAAAAACATCGGAAACTTCTTATTCTATCTCAGCCCGTACCTCTTTTGTGATCGTTTCACCGCCATTCTGATACCAGTTCTCGACAAAACGGTCAAATTCATCGAGTGAACTCTCACCGGTTACAATCTTCAGATAGGTGTCACTTTCCAGATTCTCAAGGCTCCACCAGTCTGTAACCATCGTTTCCGTTTCTCCAAAATATAACGACTCTACTTTGTTCGTTCTTCCATCGTTTAAGATCTTACAGGCTGTGATACGGGAAGTATACGCCGCCCAATCTTCCGCACTGGCATTCTCCGCATCCTTCAGATATGATTCGCATGCCTCATAATAGGAATATTCCAGTACGTTCAGATCATCTGCGGATTTGTCCCCCGCAAATACATGATTCAGTTCTCCATAGCAGATCTGCAAAGCATTGTTGTAATCTACATTGATCGCAAACGGTCTGGCGGTAGGGTCTACATTTTCTTTATAATAATCGACAATCTCCTGATTGTCTCTGTCATTATACCGCAAATAGTCAAATAATACACTAACAATCTTACATGCAATCTCCGGATATTCATAACCCTTACGCACTACAATATACTTACCGGAAGGATTCTGTGTATGATAACTGGTAAGTCCGGATTTCTCTGTTGCGATCAGATAAGGCTGCCACTCAGCATCTTTATTCTGTTCCACTGCCTGCATCAGCGGGTTATTCGGTGCCCACCAGGGACCAAAGAAAGAACCGCATTGACCATCCACGATCAGCTCGATCAGGTTACTGCTCGTCCGCATCAGAAAATCCTGATCCAGAATTCCCTCTTTATACAACTCATGGATATGGGCAAGTGCCTCTTTCGCCTCTGGCTGAACCGAACCATAGACAACATTGCCGTCCTCATCATAAATCCACTGTTTCGGAAATGCACCATATGCAGCAAATATAATATCTAATGTGTATTCGCTGCTATAACCACAACCGCCGCAGAGACTGGTATCACATACAAGCCCTACGGTATTTCCTGCCCCATTATGTCCGGGATCTTTTTCTTTAAATTGTCTTATAATCTCTTCTACATCCGAGAGTGTTCTCGGTGCGGACAGCCCAAGTGCATCCATCCAATCCTTACGAAGCCAGATCAGATTCGGTCCGTCTGAGATATTCGTTTCCGGTATCGCCATGATCTTCCCGTCAAAGGTTACAACATCAAGGATATCCCGACCATAGCTTCCATATATGTTCTTGATCGTATCGCTCATACAGTTATTGTAGCTGTCTGTCAGATCTGCGATCATATCATTATCCACCAGATACTGAAGCTCATCCAGATCCTCCACGATCATCACATCCGGCAGATCATTCTGTGCGATCACCATGGTCACATTATCCGTATATTGCTCATCCATAGCCTCAAACACATCCTGATTTTGAACATTTAGCCTTTCATTCAACAGCCTTGTATAAGCATTATTTTCATACGTTTCGCCATCCGGAAGATTGGAATTATTTGCTCCGGACAGCTTACCCAGTGTGTAGGTAAGCTGTTCCGGATATTTTCCGTAAGGTGTCGTGCGGGCTGTATATAACGCAGCTTCATATTCTTCTTTTGTCTCTGCATTCTCCCGGGTGGAGGGGGTAGCCCCGGAATCACCGCATCCACATAAGATCAATAAATTTATAATCAGCACACATAAAATAATCTTTTTTAAATACGAACCTGTTATCATATACATTCCTCTGTTTCAACCAAACTATAAGCAAATAATCATATGATCCCTTAACCTTTTACACCACCGGAAAAGCTCTCACGATAACACTTCTGCATAAACATGAACAGAATGATAATCGGAATTGAGATCAGCACCGCACCGGCTGCAAAGGAATTGAACCACGGATACACATATTCTTTCTCTAACATATTCCAAAGTCCGATAGATACGGTATAGTAATCCTTATTTGCACGGCAGATAACCTTTGCAAATACGAAATCAATCCAAGGAGCAAGAAAGGAATTCAGAACCGTATATACAATGATCGGACGGCTTAACGGAATAATGATCTTAGTAAACGACTGCCATCTGGTTGCTCCGTCCAGATAAGCTGCTTCCTCGATCGACTTCGGAATCGTATCAAAGAAGCCTTTTGCAATATAGAACTGTAAGCCTGCACCACCGGAATAAACCAGGATAAGTGCAACACGGATCAAGGATCCTTCTGACAGTCCGATCGCCTTTAAGATATAATAAACTGCGATCATAGCCATGAATCCCGGGAACATACCAAGGATCAATGCTACATTCATAAATGGGCGTCTCAGTCGGAAACGCATTCTCGACATACAGTATGACATCGCCAATACAAATACTGTAGATATTATACAGGAGAAAATCGCAATAATCAAAGTATTCATGAACATCTTCGGAAAATTCAGGATACCGGTATCTGTAAATAACTTTGTGTAATTGCCAAGAGTATACGCCTTTGGCAGCAATGTAGAAACATACTGTCCTTTTTCTCCACGGAAGCTGATCAGAACGATCCACAGAATCGGGATTACCCAGATCACAGAAAGAATTACCAGTATAATATGAACAACGATATCCGATGGTGTAAGCTTCTGTTTTCCATTTATTTTCTTACCTGTTTTAGTCATTACTGGAATCCCTCCTCGTCTTTATAAGATGTTGTATTATGATAGGTGATCAGAGATACGATCGCAAGAACGATAAATGTCATGATACCGATAACCGCACCCAGATTATAATACTGATTATCAACTGTCAGCTTGTAGAGCCAGGTAACCAGAAGATCGGTCTTTCCTGCTGTCTTTCCAACCGGAATCGGTGCTCCGTTTGACAGAAGATAGATTACATTAAAGTTATTAATATTACCTGCAAAGGTCGTGATCAGATACGGAGCTGTTACAAATAACATATATGGAAGTGTGATCTTAAAGAAGATCTTCACCGGTCCGGCTCCATCCACTTTTGCGGCCTCATAGATATCTTCCGGTATACTTTGTAAGATACCGGTCACCTGCATAATGGTAAACGGAATACCGATCCAGATATTGATCACGATAACCATGATACGGGCAATGGTTGCATTGCTCCAGAACGGAATTGCATTGTCGATGATATGATGATTCAGTAATAAGGTATTTACGATACCATTCTGACTGAAGATCGTACGCATCAAAAGCAGGGATACAAACTGTGGAACGGCTGCGGATAACATGAAGATCGACCTCCACACACTCTTACATCTTGTTCCCTTTCGATTGATGACCATTGCAAGGATCATACCGAAGATATAGTTGGTAAATGTCGCAGCAACCGCCCATACCAGCGTCCATCCGAGAACGGACCAGAATGTACTTCCGACTGCGTCATTAAAATTCAAAATCTTGGCAAAGTTTTTCAGTCCTACCCAGTTAAACAATACCGTATGGGAATCCAGCTTACTGTAATTTGTAAATGCCATACAGATCATGAATACGAGCGGCAGGATCGTAAAGACAACAATCCCGAGTACCGGAAGTGGAAGCAGAAACATATGAAGGTTTTTATCAAATAAACTCTTAATATCATCTGTAAATCCCGGAACTTTCTTCCCTGCATCATGCAGGCACTGTGCACGATATGCGCTCTCGACACTGACTACCCAGAGGCATACAAATGCAAATATGATAAATACCGTGGCTACTCCATATAATAACATCAAAAGGGAATTATCACCCTGTGTATATTCAAATATGCCTTTCGCATCATTCCACACCTTCTCCTGTTCTGCTCCTCCCAGATGGAAGAAATCGGTCAGAAGGGATGCACCGTTTTTTATCATGAAATAAATAAATATGCTTTCAAGTACCAGAAATGATAAACCTTTTACAAACTGTTTTCTGACAATGTTTCCGAATCCCATGATCAGGAACGATAATCTGGTGATCCAGTCACCATTTCTCATGGCCTTGAAAACAGTATATTGATAATCACTTCGTCTTATTTTTTTCTTTTTGCTTACTGTCGCTTCAGCCATCCTGACACCTCCGTCTCAAAGTAAATGTTGCGTTTTTACGTCTCTTTCATAAAATAAAGTGTTCCACCACCCCTGTGGAAATGGAACACTCTATCTTATGATCTGTTTATTTTTACTCTGCTACATCTGTGTTCAATGATGTATTGAATGCTTCTGTCTGCTCAGCAGCATTATCATGTGTAACTTCACCGTTTAAGAGTGCCTTACCAAAATTCTCTGCCGGTGTCCAGAAGTTACTCATCTTAGGTACAAATGGCTGGATCATAGATGTATTGTTGAAGGTATCGTTCTGAGCTGTTACTAATGCATCATTCTTTACCGTATCACTCTCTAAAAGATTTGTGTTACAAGGAACAATGCTTCTTGCTTCATAATGTGACTGCTGTGATTCTTCGTTACCAAGGTACAGGGCAAGTGCTACTGCTACCTGTGGATATTCACAGTTTGGATTTACACCGATTGCCTTTGAACCGGCAAATGAAAGTAACTGCTTGTCAGATCCGCCGATCTTGGCTGTAGGCATAGCTGCGATTCCAAGATCATCACCAAGTGCATCATGTAATGCCTTATAATCCCATGAACCGGAAAACATAGCTGCGATAGATCCATCTGTCATACCGGAAATACCGACACCGGATTCATCATTTACAAAATTCTTATTTGCTACAAGATCTACAAGGTAATCTGTAACAGCCTTTCCATTATCTCCGCCAAAGTTGATTCCTGCGTCATTATCTGTACCATCACCGAATAATGTACATCCGTTTGCAAGATAGAATGCTGCATCATACCAGCTGTTTGTAAGAGGAAAAGCAACTTTTCCTTTTTCAAGCATTGTATCAAGGCTCTTTACATCGCTGTCTGAATATACTTTCTTGTTATAGTATAAAAACCATGTATTTGTTGTAAACGGAACACCATAGATTCCGCCATCTACTGTGATAGAATCCACAACTGCCTGTGAGTTTGTTGACTTTACATAGTCTGCTGTGCTTCCGCCTAACTCCGAGATTGCATTTGCATCGATCAGTGTCTGTAACTGGTCGTTTGCGAACATATATACATCTGCTGATGCGGATACATCCTGTGTTACGGTCTTTCCTGCATCTGCCTCGCTGCATGTACCATATTCAAATGAAAGATCCCAATTTGGATGTTCCTTATTAAATGCTTCACATCTTCCCTGAAGCCATTCACCATAATCCGGTGACTGATCCTCAGCAGGTCCCCATACTGTAATTGTTGCTTTAATGTTTTCTTCTTCTGCAGATGCATCAGTACTCTCTCCTGATGTTGCCTCTGCATTTGATGCTGTTGTGGAATCCTTAGATGTATCATCCTTCTTATCTCCACATCCTGCGAGTAATGACATGCACATAGCTCCTGCCAGTGCAATCGCTGCATACTTTCTAAACTTCATAACCGTTCCTCCTTTAAATAAATCATGTTTTTTTGTTTTTTAATACTTTTGCAGTACCTTTACCTTATGACATTATTATAAAAAGGAACCGTTTCACCGTATATATCAATAATTTCAGAAACATGTTGGTTTTTTATGAATGTTTGATTTCTGCATGCAGTTCTTTTGGAAAATGGATCGTGACAGTCGTTCCCCTGCCAACTTCGCTGTCGATACAAACCGCATATTCCGCGCCATAATACAGTTTGATACGTTCATTGACATTTCGCACACCATAGCCCTTCGAATCGGCAGTCAGTATCAGCTCCGCCTGTTCTTGGGTCATACCGACACCATTATCGGATACCGCAAACCGGATATCTTTATCGTCCTCTTTTCCACTGATGCGGATCTCTCCTCTGCCATCCTGTTTCAGATCTATGCCATGATGGATCGCATTCTCGAGGATCGGCTGTAAGATCAGGTTCAGTGTTTCATATTTTAAAATGGAATCATCGATATCATAGATAACATCGAAACTGTCATCGTGCATCGTAAGCTGGATATCCAGATATGCTTTGATGTTCGCGATCTCATCCCGGACAAGCAGGATATTCTTTCCCTTATTTAACGCTGTCCGGTAAAAGGTGGACAACGACAACGTGATACGACTGATATCCTCCTGGTCTGCCTCTAATGCTTTCCAGTTAATGATAGACAGGGAATTATACAGGAAATGCGGATTGATCTGCGCCTGCAACGCCCGCATCTCATATTCCTTTTCTTTGATCTTGCTTCGGTATACTTCATTGATCGTTGCATCCAGACGCTTCGTCATACTGTTATAACCATTGATCAGATCACCGATCTCATCCGTGCTGTCATTCTCAATCTCCATACCAAGATTCCCGGTTTCCAGATTGCGCATTTTCTTCTGAAGCTTACTGATACGTTTCGTTATGAACTCGGAAATTATACGGATACATGCGACTGCTGCGATCAGACTGACCAGGATTGCTGCTGCAGCAATTATTAAGATTGGCTGAATCGAAGAAATGATCAGTCGATCCGGCTTATAGATCCAGATCTTCCAGCCGGATGCCTTCGACTCCCGCTTAATAAACTGATAACCGGAATCCTTCTGCCCTACTGTTGCAAAGAACTGTTCCTCTGATAATTCATACGGCTGTTTTTCTTCTGTAAATACACTCTTTTTAAAGATGCAGTTACCTTCTGCATCCTCTATCACAACGCCATAATTATCAAATACCGTTTCGTTATTAAACGGCTGGAATACGCTGTCATAATCCACCCCTACATAGAGCAGACCCTTCGCCTTTTTCTGCTCCAGCATGGCCATGCGGTTTAACGAATACGCAGTCTTATCCTTCGCATTCACAATCCAGTGGATCTGGTTATCGTCAACTATTCCATAGTTCGTCTCTTCATTTTCAAGCGTGGTAATGGGGGCGATCGTACTGCCGTGCTTCACCTGACAGGCATCCGTGTAGATCGTTACCTGCTTTACATCATCATGAAAATACATAATAGAAGAAAGCAGGGGATCTATGACACTTGCCACCTGCTCATAATTCTGATATGTACTCTGATCCGAGCTTAAGATCTTCGCGATCGACTGATTATAGGATATATAATTAGAAAGATTGTTATAAATCTCTAACTCATTATCAAGCGCATCCGTCGTCTGTGTCAGATACGATTCCAAAATCATCGTTTCACGATCCCACAGGATCTTCTTCATCTCATGGTAGGTGATCGTCAGCGTGATCATGATCGGCAAAAAACCGGCAAGTATATAAATAACCAACAGCTTGCCGGATAATCGCAGATTCTGGAACCTTCTTTTTATCCTTTTATCTATCCGCTCTTTATGCATCCGCCTGTCCTCCGCTCTCTCTGAATTTCTGCGGACTTACGCCAAAGAACTCACGGAAGCTGGAACAGAAATAAGACACATTCGGATATCCACATGCCACACTGATATCTACGATCTTCGTCATGCTGTTCTCTAACATATCCTTTGCCTGTTCCATCCGATATGCCTTGATAAATTTACTTAGATTCTGTCCGGTCTCTTTCTTAAATACCGTACTTAGATAGCTCGGTGCGAGATGTACCATATCCGCCAGCATATCGATTCCAAGCTCGCTTCCATAGTTCCGGTAAATATACTGCTTCACCAGTTCTACTTCCCGATGCGCCATCTGTGTCTTTCCTGCAAAACAGGTTTCCAGTCTCCGGATTGCTTCTTCGACAAGCTCCGTCAACACCTGAAAATCTGTCGCCATATATAATTTCTCAATGTCTTTATTTAACTCTGCTTCGTCAGTCTCATCGATGCTTCCGTAGATATCCTTCATCAGATTCGAGAACAGGAACTTGATATAGATTTGGGAGTACTCTGTCTTATGTCTGTACTTCTCACAGAATCTCTGGAAATGCTCCCGGAGTGCTTCCACATCCTTCATCTTGATATCCTGTTTCATCTGCTTCATAAAGGTGTCATCATCGAACTGGATAATACCCGGAGTCTCGCCCTCCATGTTCGGATAAAATACATGGATCTCCGGATGGTAGAATTTGTTCTCCATCAGCACTTCGAGTTCTTCCATCTTATCTGCCACTTCGGACAGATCACCGATATCAGAGGATATCGCTATGTAACAGTCAGCATCATAATCGGCTTTGATGATCTTTACGATCTCATTTGCCTTACGGAGAATATTCATCTCATCCCCTAAGAATAAGATCTCCTGCTGCTGGTTCAGGTTCAGATATTGCAGGATTCCAATTGACTTTAAGTTCTCATTCTCTTTGAAATCCACCCCACGTCTGCCGAAGAAATCATGATTGAATTCCATCAAAAGCATATTCTTGAATTTACCAAGATCAAGCGATAATCCGGTGTATTCCTGTCTGAGCTTCGTAACATCCGTTCCGTTCAACAGCATATAGAGCGCATGCTCATATAAGAATTCCATGCTCTTATTCTTCAGCTCGTCCGAAGCCTTTGCTTCTTCCAGCTCATTTACAACCTTATTCAGGGTATTCTTGAATTCATTTGGATCGACCGGTTTTAAGATATAATCAACAACTCCCAGCCGGATCGCTTTCTTTGCATAGTCGAATTCATTGCATCCGCTGAATATGACTGTGCGCAGCTTTTTCTTTTCCTTCACAACATGGTCGATCAGTTGGATTCCATCCATGAAAGGCATCTTTACATCTGTAAGCAGGATATCAAAATCTTCTTTCTCCAGCTTCTCCAGTGCATCCACACCATTTACCGCCTCTGCAATCTCAAATTCCAGATTCAGTTTTTTTAAAAGAAACCGGATACCGTTTCTTTCTATCTTCTCATCATCTACGATCAATATCTTGTACATATCTATCAACGCCTTTCTATGGTGGAAATATATATCTTATTTTAACACATTTTACAGCTTCCAGATATCTTTATTATATTCTACGATCGTACGATCGGAGGAGAAGAAGCCTGCCTTGCTGATATTTACCAGAGTCTTCTCAGCCCAGCCCATACGATCTTCATAATCGGCAAGCACCTGTTCCTTTGTCTGAATGTAATCACAGACATCAAGAAGTGTCATAAACCAGTCTTTTACGATCAGCTCGTTATGAAGTCTGGCAAGTGATTCCTTCTGACCGATCGCAAGCAGCTCATCACTCACGATAAAGTCTACCAGCTTCTTAATCTCCGGCTTCTCATAATACTCTCTTGCCACATAGTCTGCCTTTGCATAGTGCTCGATCACTTCTTCACTGGATTCACCAAAGAAATAAATATTATCCTCTCCCACCAGTTCTCCGATCTCTACATTTGCACCGTCACGGGTTCCAAGAGTAACCGCACCGTTTAACATGAACTTCATATTTCCTGTTCCGGATGCTTCCTTGGATGCCAGTGAGATCTGCTCTGAGATATCGCATGCCGGAATGATCTTTGCTGCTTTTGATACATTATAATTCTCGATCATGACAACTTTCAAGTACGGACTTACCTCAGGATCATTGTCGATCAGCTCCTGCAGACAGAGGATCAGATGAATGATGTCCTTTGCGATCGTATAAGCAGGTGCAGCCTTTGCTCCAAATATAACTGTGATCGGAGTCTCAGGCAGATGTCCTTTCTTAATCTCAAAATATTTGTAGATCACCCAGAGGGCATTCATCTGCTGACGCTTGTATTCATGCAGTCTCTTGACCTGGATATCAAAGATCGAATTCTCGTTGATCTCGATTCCCTGTGTCTCTTTCAGGTAGTCCTTTAAGACTGCCTTATTGCTCTGCTTGATCGCAAGGATCTCTTCTAATACGTTCTTATCCTTGTAGTAAGAAGCCAGCTCCTGTAACTTATCGGCATCCTTCTTGTAATCCGGTCCGATCAGCTCTGTGATGTAGGCTGCCAGCTTTTCATTGCAGTGTAACAACCATCTTCTGAATGTGATACCGTTTGTCTTATTGTTGAATTTCTCAGGATAGATCTCATAAAATGGGTGTAGCTCTGAATTCTTCAGGATCTCGGTATGAAGATAAGCAACACCATTTACACTGTGGCTGTAATGCATATCGATATGTGCCATATGCACACGGGAATCTCCATCTATGATATAAACACGCTCATCCTTATAACGGTTTCTGACCTTTTTATCCAGCATACGGATCACAGGCATAAGCTGTGGAACGACCTTCTCCAGATAAGCAACCGGCCATTTCTCCAATGCTTCTGCAAGGATCGTATGATTGGTATAAGCACATACATCGGTTACGATCTCTGTTGCTTCATCAAAGGAGATACCCTCTTCCATCAACAGACGGATCAACTCAGGGATCACCATAGACGGATGTGTATCATTGATCTGAATGGCTGCATAATCTGCAAGATCATGAAGATTTGAACCTTTCTCCTTTGCCTCTGCAAGGATCAGCTTTGCACCATTTGCAACCATGAAATACTGCTGATAGATACGAAGTAAGTTGCCGGCTTCGTCACTGTCATCCGGATAGAGACAGAGTGTCAGGTTCTTCTTGATATCTGTCTTATCAAAGCTAATGCCAGCCGGCTCCATGATGCTCTCATCCACGCTCTCGATATCAAATAAATGCAGCTTATTTGTGCGGTTCTCATAACCTGTCACATCGATGTCATACATTCTGGACTGTACGGTACAGTTTCCAAACCGGATCGTGTTGCTTACATCGGTCTTTGTCAGCCAACTGTCTGCCTCGATCCATGGATTTGCAGTCTCCTTCTGGTAGTTATTCTCAAATACCTGCTTGAACAGACCCATATGGTAATTTAATCCGATACCATCTCCCGGAAGTCCGAGTGTTGCCATCGAATCAAGGAAGCAGGCTGCCAGTCGTCCAAGTCCGCCATTTCCAAGGGATGGTTCCGGCTCTACTTCTTCGATGTCATATATGCTCTTGCCGTTTTCTGCCAGCACCTGTTTTACTTCATCGAAGATTCCAAGATTGATCAGGTTGTTGGATAACAGCTTACCGATCAGGAACTCTGCCGATATATAGTAAACCTTTTTCTTGCCATCCTCTGTAACCTTGTCTTCTGCTAATTTCTTTGTCATATCAAGCAACGCAAAATAGATCTCCTCATTGCTGCATTCTTTGATCGTTTTATTATATTTTTTCTTACAAATCTCTGTTAACATTATATCCTCCTTACAAAAATACTGCTTCACAGCATTTCTTCCATATACTCTTGTTAATTCCCTTAATCTGTCTCTGATCTCGTCTGTAAATTCATCTTTCTTCATCCGCCAGCGCCAGTTTGTACCGATCGTAGACGGAAGATTCATCCGTGCTTCGTTATCCTTTCCAAGCAGATCCTGCATCTGAACGATAACTGTATCGGCAGGGCTCATATATAATACCTGCATCATCTTCTCCGGGATCTCCTGCTCATTTGCCGCTCCCAGATATTTCATCATAAATGTAAGATTGTCCTTTGATGCATTTTCGATATATCCTTTTAATGTGTCATTATCGTGTGTTCCGATATAGACAACGTAATTCTTTTCGTGATTATGCGGCGCATGTTCATTCTCCGCATTTCCGTCAAATCCAAACTGTAAGATCTTCATTCCCGGATAGCCAGATTCCTTCACCAGCTTCTGTACCTCCGGCACAACGACTCCCAGATCTTCTGCGATCACCTTTGCATTTCCTCTGGCACTGTCGATCGCATCTACAAGCTTCTTTCCCGGACCTTCCAGATAAAATCCGTTCTTTGGCTCTCCGTCTGCCGGAATATTATAATACCGCACAACCCCGATGAAATGATCGATACGGATCACATCATAGAGACTGGCTGATTTACGGATCCGGTTCTTCCACCAGGAGAACCCATCCTGTTCCATACGATCCCAGTCATATAAAGGATTGCCCCATTTCTGACCGTAATCGGAGAATGCATCCGGTGGACAACCGGCTACACACACAGGCTGTAGATCATGATCTAACTGAAATTGTTCTGTATTTGCCCATACATCTGCACTATCCAGTGCTACATAGATTGGAATGTCGCCGATCAGACTGATACCATGACGGTTGGCGTAAGATTTGAGTGTCTTCCACTGCTCATCGAATTTGAACTGAAGGAACATATAGAATCCGATCTCGTCGTGTAACTGTTCCCTGCACTTACGAAGTGCTGTTTCTTCTCTCTTTAAAACCGGTTCTTCCCAGCTTAACCATTCTTTGTTCTCATGGTCTGCCTTGACCACCATATAAAGGGCGTAATCCGGAAGCCAGTTTTCATTTTCCGTGAGAAATTCTGCATACTGCTTTGATGTCTCATGCTTTGATCTGCCATATGCTTTTCTCAATACCTCAAACCTTTGTCTGTACAGGCGGGCGTAATCGATGTCATCCGGCTGATCGTACCAGCTGTATGCATCTACCTCCTCCTGTGTCAGTAAACCTTCATGAATCAGAATGTCGAAATCGATAAAATAAGGATTACCCGCAAATGCTGAAAATGACTGATACGGACTATCACCAAAGCTGGTCGGTCCGATCGGAAGCACCTGCCAGTAACGCTGGCCCGCCTCCTTCAACCTGTCAACAAATTCATATGCCTCTTTCCCCAGAGATCCGATTCCATAAGGGGATGGAAGGCTGCTGATCGGCAGGAGGATTCCTGCGCCACGCTCTAACGCTTTCTTCATGTCTGATACCTCTTTATTAAATTTTCTATTGAACAGCTATCCATTCGCCTGCATTTAATAAAGGTAAAGGTAAGGTAAAGGTCGTATATTCGGAATGTCTGTTCTGGTTTGTATTCTAATATCTTTTTCGCGCGATTTCTTGCATAATAAGAGCATTTTATGATACTATTCTATCATTCACAACTTTGAGGTATTCTATCTTACCAAAACAGGTGGCATTTGAGACCGCCGGTCCTTAGATGGCGCACAAGCGGCATCTTAGTACCGTTGCAGGTCGAAACGAGCGGAAGCGTCCACCTGTTTGGTAAGGATAGAATACCTCAAAGTTAGGAAAGGGAGGTACATATATGAACAGTCTTGAATATGAAAATTATATGGAAACGAAGGCGCACGCCGATCCACTTTTCCCTTACAACACTTATCTGTGCTCGATACCGCTCGACTTCAATGCCGTTCCGCTCCACTGGCATCCATATATGGAAATCATCTATATTAAGAAAGGAAAAGGAAATGTAACAATGGATTTCACTACGCACTATGTAGAGGAAGGAGATATCATTCTGATACTGCCGGGAAGGATCCACGGCATCTCTCAGTATGCCTCCTATTCGATGGAATATGAAAATATCATTTTCTCTGTCGATCTGTTCCGATCCAGAAATCATGATACCTTAGACAGTGAATTCTTCCTGCCCCTGCTCTCCGATGAATTAAATATAAAGAGTATCTATGACCGTGACGATCCGTTATATGAAGCCCTGTCCTCCTGCCTGAACCGGGTAGATACCCTCTGTGCATCGACACCAAAGGGATACCGGCTCGCTCTGAAAAGCTGTTATTTTGAATTCTTCTATACCCTGTATGCACATGCAGAGCAAAAGGCAGAGACCTCAGACCGGAAGAATCATGCAAAGAATCTGGATCGTACCAAAGCGATCTTATCTTATATCGACCATAACTACAAAGAAGCAATATCCATTGCGGACATTGCTTCTTACTGTGGATTCTCTGAATCTCATTTTATGCGATTTTTTAAGAATACAATGGGCGTATCCTTTACCACCTATCTGTGTGATTTCCGGTTAAATATCGCAGCCAGACTTCTTGTCACAACCGATGACAGCATCCTGTCCATCGCAGAAAGCTGCGGTTTCTTTAACCTGTCCTATTTCAACCGAACCTTCAAGAAGAAATATGGTGTCACACCCGGAGAGTATCGAAAACGGTAACTAATCCGGTAACATCTATAGAGTATCGGAAGCAGTAACCACTGGAAAATACACCCGAATCTCACAGCCGCCTGTGGCTTCATCAGAGGACACGTCCAGCTCCACATTTAGATCATGCGCCATTTCTTTTGCAAGGTAAAGTCCCATACCGGTTGCTTTCTTCCGCCTGTCACCGGAATCTCCGGTAAAGCCTTTCTCGAATACATACGGAAGATCGCAGGCTTTGATACCCATGCCATTATCCCGGACAGACAGAATGATCTTCTCCTGCTTTCTGATACAGGAGATCCGGAGCTTTCTATCCTCCCCTTTGCTGTATTTGATCGAATTACTGATAAACTGTCCAAGCATAAAGGCAAAGCCACGTTTATCGGTAAATAATGTGTTCTCCTTTATATCAAGCTGAACCTGTATCTTCTGTTCTTCTAACAGTGGTGCGAAATCCTCCAGCACTTCTTTTATACAGTTTTCCGTATCGACCGACTCAAACCTGTAATCTTTTCTTGCCCCCTTTAAACGGGCATAGTATAACATCTGGTCGATATATCTCTGCATCTGACAGTTGATCCGGTCAAGCTTGCATACCACATCTTCTGACAGCTCGTCTCTGTGATTGTCCAGCATAAATGTCAACAGGGCAAGCGGCGTCTTTACCTCATGCGCCCACGCTTCCACATATTCCTCATAATCATTTAGTTGTAACTTCGTCTGTGCGCATTGATCCATCTGCTCATGCAATACCTGACTGAAGCTTCTGATCTCCACCTGCAGATCCTCCGCGTCATGAAGCAGTTGTTCCTCATGATAGGAATCCGGCATTGCAAGGAATTCATCAAATGCTTGCTTCCGTTTTCTCTCTTTCTTTGCCAGATAAAGAACAGCCGTTACAAATACCAGCAGGCTGAACAGAATTACCGATATTGCGATCACATAAAATGCCTGTGCATCGATCAGCCATAACAGCAGGATACTGAACAGATCAAGCAGTCCGATGATCCCCAGCCAGAATCTATTCTGTTTTATGATCTGTCCGATCTCCTTTACGGATATATGTTCCATCTCTACCTCTCCAACGTCTGCCCGACAAAACGATATCCGACGCCACGCACAGGAAGAATCTGCTGTGGCATATCAAGATTTGCCATTGTCTTTTTCAGTCTCGTAAGATTCACCTGCAGGGCATTTTCATCGATGAATTCTGCCGTTCCCCATAAGGCGATACAGAGTTCCTCTTTCGTCACGATATCCGATCCATGCTCTAAGAATATCTCAAGGATCTTGCCCTGATTCTGCGCCAGGATAACAGACTGGTTATGAATGTATAACGTATAGGTCTGGCGGTCAAGGAGGAATCCATTTCCTTCCAAAAGGTTATTTCTTCCCTCGTACCGTTTCAACACATTGGATACTCTGGCAAGCAGACGTTCTTTTCTGCAAGGCTTCGTCAGGAATTCATCTGCACCCAGATCTAAGGCATGCAGTTCATCCTGAAGCTGATCCCTCGATGTCAGAACCAGAACCGGTATAGAGCTTTTCTGCTTCAGTTCCCGGCAGATCTGGAATCCACCCATGCCCGGCAGATTCAGATCAAGTAGCACCAGATCCGGGGATGCCGCAAGGATAGCTGCTGCCGCATTCTCAAAATCCGTGATGCCGCTGGTCCGATAGCCCGCCTTCTGCAATATGGCTTCCAGTTCTTCCCGCATCATATCTTCATCTTCTACCACTGCTATATGCTTCATATCTACTCCTCATCTATCAGTCAAGGTTTCACGCTATCGCCATTGATCTTCATCTGCTCTGAATCTATTCCTCTCGCTCCGGTACCATCAGGGTAAGAAGATACCGGTTGCTTGACCGTTTTACAAATGCCATATAGATGCATTCTACCACACAGAGCAGTAAAATCATAGCCGCAGCAAGCAGCATGGCATCTCGGATACTATTTGAGATCATACCGGAAACCAGTGTAAGGACGGCGCGCACACCGAAGATACTGCTGATGCCTGCAACGACAACCGGCATACCAAAGTACCAGTTGATCTGCTTCTTTGCGGAACGGCAGAGCAGTTCATAGGTTGCTCCAAGCCGGATCAGTGTCTTATATCTGCGGCCGGATTTTTGCTGTCCCATCAGGAACTGTACCCCGATCACGGTATTTGCAATGATCAGGAAAATGATCGCCAGATAGATTGTGATATAACTTGATGCTACGATATAGAACATCCGTCGTCCCATATTTTTCAGATAACTTTCATAAGTAATATTCTTCGATGCAAAATCGATCTGCGCAAGCTTATCATTCATCTGCATGATCGACTGAAGCAGGTTATCTCCCTTGACCTTTGACTGATCCAGCACACCATTCAGATAGATCGTGCTGTCCCATGTATATTTGTCAAATATTTCATCCGGCACGATCAGGGCAAAGGATAACGTAATTGCCCGATCTGTGACAATCGGTGTGTTCTGTATCTTACCGGTCAGATACATCTTATGATCCAGATATGCCACCTCCGGGCGGTCTGCCAGAATATCATTTATATTCTGATTCATACTATCCGATGTAAATTCCAGACTCTTAAATACTGCCGCCTCATCGTCAGCCAGCGTGAGCGGTTCTTTTCCTGCAAGTTCGAGTACATGATTATATCCACTCAAAGAGATCAGATATGGATATGACACATATTCCAGATTGTTAAGCAGAATATCTTTATCCTCTGAATCCGGCAGTTGTTCTACCCTGTTCATGACTGATGACAGATCAAATACATCGTAATCATCATTTGCACCCGGAATAAGATGACCGACCCGCACCTCAAACAGATCGGAGAAATCCTGCTCCAGTCCGTTGTCTGTCAGAAGTTTTTTTACATTTTCCACACCCTGTTTCTGATCTTCTTCGTAATTTTCAAATGTATAATCCATGATATGGATATTTCCCTTTTCATTTCCATAGGAAAATGCGATCACGATTCCTGCTCCAAAACAGCAGAGAGCTGCAAGGATCAGAATAGAACTGATCGATAAGGTACTGGATTTTCTTATGACATTTTCCTGCACCTGACGGAAGTTAAATACCCGAAGGGCAGCTCCCCCATGGCTGTGTCTTGCCAGACGGTCGATAAAAAACCGCATGCCATAAAATAAGAGCAGCATACCGACAAAACCGATCAATACTGTCTCAGACATCTTACGAAGTGTCGTCCATGATATTCCTCCGATCGCCATGCTGTATGCCACAGCCAGACAGATAATACCGAGAACGAAACTTACTGCATAGACACCAGCCGGGAACTGCTTCTTTGTTCCCTCCAGTGTATCAACTAACAACGCACCGATCTCCTGTCCCGCGATCTTCCCACTTAAGATCAGGAATGCAACCAGCTTGATCACCAGAAATCCAACAGCAGTGATTATGATTGCCTGAATGGAGAATGTTACCTGATGTCCGACGATCCCAAGTCCTACACATTTGGCTGTAATCAGACTGATCAGTTCGGATAATAAAATAGCGATCGGAAGTCCTGTTATAAGTGCTGCCAGACTGCTTCCTATATCTTCTGCAAGAAGCATCCCGAAAAGCTTGCTTCTCCTCATTCCCATCATCAGGTAGACGCCAAATTCATGTCTTCTTCGTTCCAGTTGGAATTTGCTTGCATAGTAGATCAGGAAGAATAAGATCACAAGTGTCATTACAAAAAATGCAGGTATGATCTGGAACAGACGATCTACCGCATCACTCTCCATTTTCTTAAGGAATACCATAACATCCTGTGAAGAAAGTGACAGGATAATATAGAATGCCACGATGGATATTACTAACGAGGAGAAAAATAAACCGTTTTCTTTTCTGCTTCGTTTACTGTTTTTTCGGATCAGTTTAAAGAACATTTGCACTGCCCCCTCCCAACTGTGCCATAACCTGCAGGATTCTTTCATAGAACTGCTGCTGTGTCTCTGCGAGCAGATCCCGTCTTAACTCATGGAAGATCACGCCATCCTGAATGAACAGGATACGCTTGCAATAGCTTGCTGCATTGGAATCGTGTGTTACCATCAAAACCGTTGCCTTCTCATCCCGGTTAAGACCGGCTAATTTCTCCATCAAAGCTTTGGCATTTCTGGAATCAAGTGCTCCGGTCGGTTCATCTGCCAGAATGATGCCCGGATTCAGGATCAGCGCTCTGGCTGCTGCCAGTCTCTGTTTCTGACCGCCTGACATCTGCGATGGGAACTTATCCAGTACCTCTGTGATCTCCAGATATTCCGCTAACTGCTCCAGACGTTTTCCGCCCTCTGCCTCTGATATGTTATGGATCGACAATGGAACCATGATATTCTCACGTCCGGTCAGATTATCCAACAGTTCAAAATTCTGGAACAGGTATCCGATCTCCTTGCCACGGTATCCTGCCAGCTTCTTGCCTTTCAACCTCTGGATCTCTGTACCTTTCATCCGGATCTTGCCGCTGTCCGGCTGGATCACTGTTGCGATACAGTTTAATAACGTTGATTTGCCGGAACCGCTGCTTCCCATAATTCCTAAAAACTCACCCGGCATCACCTGAAATGTGATTCCGTTCAGTGCCTTTGTCTGGTTCGGCTCCTTGCCATAATATTTTTTCAGATCTTCTATCTCTAATAATGCATCCATGCTGCCGCCTCCTTGTACTTTCTTAATTGCTGTTGTCTGGCTTCTTGCGGGTATGGTATTATTTTTCTTGCTTTTATACCCGCTATTGCCTGGCTCCTGAGGGTATTATATTAGCTTTCTTGCTTTCATACCCTCATCATGTTACTTTTGTGGGTATGATATTCTTTTTCTTACTCCCATACCCACTACTGCCCGGCTCCTGGGGGTATTATATTGGCTTTTGAAGTGGTAATCTAAAAGTAGACACCAACCCTATTATTGTAGACAATACTTTTTAGTAAGAGTATCATCAAATCAT
>NZ_WWTL01000021.1:0-13530 GCF_009874105.1 Clostridium sp. BIOML-A1
GTGACTAAAATATAACACAAAAGAAGTATCTCTGCTTTTTTTATATTCAGTTGTAACACATGTATTGTAATCCTACAAAACGTATAAAATCCATGAATTGCCATGTTGACAAGCATTAGTAATGTTGCTATAATGAACCAGAAATGTAACATTTTCGTAACAAATGTTTGGCAACATGGCATTTGTATGGGAGGTAATAAAATGTCGAAGACAACCAGAAGAATTTCAGTTGCAGTTATGACCGTAAGTCTGGCAGCAACGACAGCATTTGGTGTGATAAAAGCAAACAGTGTTTATGATGATTCCAATATCGGTATCTCGTCCGTTCTTGATCGTTATGTAGAATCTGTTCAGTTGGATACAACAGAGGATACAATATCTGCGAAGACAGAAGAACAGACAACGACAGAGACAGCTGATAAGAAGAATAGCAAGAAGACAACAAAAAAGGATAAAACAGTATCTGCACAGGCGGAAGAAGTGACATGTAAGTATCCGCAGTTTCAGGATCGTTGCCTTACAACAGTTTCCGATTCTGTAAATATCAGAGCAACCGCAAGTGAAGATGGTGAGCTGGTTGGAACACTTGCAGCAAACGGAATTGCTCTTGTAAAAGAAAAAGGTGATACATGGACGAAAATCGCATCCGGTAACTGCGAGGGATACATAAAGAATGATTATCTGGTGTTCGGTGATGATGCAGGAGCATATGCGGAAGAACATTGCAGCAAGCTTGCTACCATAACAACAGAGACCTTGAATGTTCGTGAGCAGGCAGATGGTGACAGTGATTGCGTAACCCAGATTCCCGGCGGACAGACATATGAAGTGTTAAGTCAGTCAGACGGATGGACACAGCTCCAGATCGATGACAGTGTAAGCGGATATGTAAGTTCCGATTACGTTGAGATATCCTACAATACGGTAAAGGCTGTAACAGTAGAGGAAGCAGAAGCTGCAAGAATAGCAGCAGAGGAAGAAGCAAAGAGAAAACAGGAAGAAGCAGAGGCAGAGAGACAGAGACAGCAGCAGGCAGCTCAGAACAGCAGCTCAGGTGACGGTCAGTCATCAGACAACGGCAGCAGTTCAAGCTCACAGACGACAGAGGCTCCTTCGACAGAAGCACCTGCGACGGAAGCTCCTACAACAGAGGCTCCATCTACTCCGGATCCTGTACCATCCAGTGGATCGACCGGTGTTGATCTTGCAAATTATGCATTACAGTTTGTCGGTAACCCTTATGTATATGGTGGTACAAGCCTTACAAACGGTGCTGACTGTTCAGGATTTACATTATCAGTATATGCACACTTTGGAATTTCACTTCCACATTCCGCAACAGCTCAGTCTTATTACGGAACAGAAGTAAGTCTTTCAGAACTGGAACCGGGTGACCTGTTGTTCTATGGTTCAGAAGGAGATATCGGACATGTGGCGATCTACACAGGTGGCGGCATGGTAGTACATGCAAGTACAGAAGCAACCGGTATCAAGACATCGGTATATAACTACAGAACACCTGTTAAGGCAGTCAGACTGCTTGGACAATAAAGGACTATAGAAATAGAAGAAAAGCCGGTATATAGTGAGAGGATATGTTGTTCCTCCCGATATGTACCGGCTTTTCTTTTTTTATTTTTATCGAAAGGGGTCTTTACAGCTAAAGATATATTTTCATACAGAAAAAAGATACAGATGCATTTGTGTAGTTTTCATAAATTATATAAATTAATTGTTAATTTGACTAAAAAACAGAAAGAAGACGCCTTCCTTTTGTTTAAAATGACTTGAAAAAATGATGGTTTATGCTATAATAAGACTATCAATTCGGGAATCCCCGAAAAAGAAGGAGTTGGGCAACATGAATTACATAATTAGTGGAAAAAATATCGATGTTACTGAAGGCTTAAAGAATGCAGTATATGACAAGCTGTCCAAGCTTGAGAAATATTTCGCAGAAGATGCTGTTGCACAGGTTACATTTAGTGTAGAGAAAGACAGACAGAAGATAGAAGTTACGATTCCTATGAAAGGACATATCATTCGTGCAGAACAGGTAAGTGATGATATGTATGTATCGATCGATCTTGTGCTGGAAGTGATTGAGAGACAGGTGAACAGGCATAAGAAGAAGCTGATCGACAAGGAGCAGAATGCAGCATATCTCCAGAATTCATTTGTAGAAGAAGAAACAGATGAAGATGACGAGATCAAGATCGTAAGATGCAAGAAATTTGCAGTAAAGCCTATGTATCCGGAAGATGCATGCATCCAGATGGATCTGCTTGGACATAATTTCTATGTATTCAGAAACGCTGAGACAGAAGAAGTAAATGTTGTCTATAAGAGAAAGGGTAACACATACGGATTGATCGAACCGGAATTTTAATCTCAACCTGCCACACAGGAAGCTTACAGAAGCAGATCCGAAAGGATCGGCAGATGTGTAGCTGCAGAGATTTATGGATAAAGAGAAGGGTCGCCAGAATATCAACGCTGGCGGCTCTTTTTTGCGTGAAAAGTTATCGGGTTTTAGCGTTATTTCATAATGCTTTACCAAAGCTTTTCAGATTCATTCTTGATATAAATTTCATATGATGGTATTATGTACCCTGAGTAACAAGATTTGGATACGAAACCAAGAAAACAGTTAGGAGAATAATAGAATGGGATTATTTGAAAAAGTATTTGGCACACATAGTGAGAAAGAACTGAAGAAGATCGCTCCTATTGTGGACAAGATAGAAGCACTTGATTCTGATATGCAGGCATTGTCCGATGAGGAATTAAGAGCAAAGACAACAGAGTTCAAAGATAGACTTGCAAATGGAGAAACTCTTGATGATCTGTTGGTAGAAGCATTTGCAGTTGTAAGAGAGGCTGCATACAGAGTGCTTGGCATCAAGCATTACAGAGTACAGTTGATCGGTGGTGTTGTATTACATCAGGGACGTATCGCCGAGATGAAAACCGGTGAAGGTAAGACACTTGTATCTACACTTCCTGTATACTTAAACGCACTGGAGGGCAAGGGTGTTCAGGTCGTAACAGTTAACGATTACCTGGCAAAGCGTGATGCGGAATGGATGGGTAAGGTTCATGAGTTTCTTGGACTTACAGTTGGTATTATTTTGAATTCATCTACAAATGATGAAAGACGTGACGCATATGCATGCGACATCACTTATGTAACAAATAACGAACTCGGTTTCGATTACTTAAGAGATAACATGGTTATCTATAAAGAAAAGCTTGTGTTAAGAGGACTTCATTATTGCGTAATCGATGAGGTCGACTCAGTATTGATCGATGAGGCGAGAACCCCTCTGATCATTTCAGGACAGAGTGGTAAATCAACAGAGCTTTATAAAATGTGCGATTACCTTGCAAGACGTATGAAGCGTGGTGAAGGTGATGGCGAGATATCCAAGATGGATATGCTGATGAATACAGCGATCGAGGAAGACGGAGATTTTCTTGTAAATGAAAAAGACAAATACGTTATGCTGACAGCAAACGGTGTAAAGGAAGTAGAGCAGTTCTTCCATATTGAGAACCTGTCCGATCCTGAGAATATCGAGATCCAGCATAACATTATTCTTGCACTTCGTGCACATAACCTGATGTTCCGTGACCGTGATTACGTTGTAAAGGATGATGAGGTTCTGATCGTTGATGAATTTACAGGACGTATCATGCCGGGCCGTCGTTTCTCAGATGGACTGCATCAGGCGATCGAGGCAAAGGAAAATGTAAAGGTTAAGAGAGAATCCAAGACACTTGCTACGATCACATTCCAGAACTTCTTCAATATGTTTGAGAAGAAAGCGGGTATGACAGGTACAGCAAGTACAGAGGAAGAAGAATTCAGAGAGATCTACGGCATGGATGTTGTAGAGATCCCGACCAACCTTCCTGTACAGAGAATTGACCGTCCGGATTCTATCTTCAAGACAAAGAAAGAGAAATTAAACGCTATTGTTGAGCAGATCAATGAGAGTTACAGAAAAGGACAGCCTGTTTTGGTTGGTACGATCAATATTGATGCATCTGAGGAACTCAGCCATATGCTCAGCAAGAAAAAGATTCCACATAAGGTATTAAATGCAAAGTTCCATGAGCTTGAGGCAGAGATCGTTGCAGAAGCAGGTCAGAAGAATGCAGTTACGATCGCAACGAACATGGCTGGTCGTGGTACGGATATTAAGCTTGGCGAGGGCGTTGCTGAACTTGGCGGACTTCGTATCATTGGTACAGAACGTCATGAGTCCAGACGAATCGATAATCAGCTCCGTGGACGTTCCGGTCGTCAGGGAGATCCGGGTGAATCCAAATTCTACCTGTCTCTGGAAGATGATCTGATGAGATTATTTGGTTCCGAACGTGTTATGAGCCTTTATGATACATTGAAGATTCCGGAGGGCGAGGAGATTCAGCATAAGACGATTTCGAACTTCGTAGAAAAGGCGCAGAAGAAGATTGAAAGTAACAACTTTGCGATCAGAAAGAATCTGTTAGAGTATGATCGTGTAAATAACGAACAGAGAGAGATCATTTATAAGGAGCGTCGGAGAGTCTTAGATGGTGAAGATATGCATGAAGTTATCCTGAAGATGCTCAAGGATGATATCGGTGCATGTGTGGATATCGTATGCTCATCAGAAGCGGCACCGGAAGAATGGAATATTGTAGAGCTTGACAATATGATCCGTGAGATCATTCCATTTACAGAACCAATCGCACTTACTGAGCATGAGATTAAAAAGGGTGACACAGAAGAACTCAAAGAGAGATTGTATAATGAGGCTGTGGAACTCTACCATGAGAAAGAAAAAGAATTCCCAAGTCCGGAAGATATGCGTGAGATCGAGCGTATTATCCTTCTGAAGGTAATTGATAGAAAATGGACTGACCATATCGACGATATGGAACAGTTAAAGCAGGGTATCGGGCTTCAGTCGCTGGGTCAGAGAGATCCTGTTGTAGAATACAAGTTTGCCGGTTATGACATGTTCAATGAGATGACAAGAGCAATTCAGGAGGATACAGTAAAACTGCTTCTCCGTGTTAAGGTTGAACAGAAGGTTGAACGTGAAGAAGTAAATAAGGTTACAGGAACAAACAAGGATGATACTGTATCCAGAGGACCTGTAAAGAAAGCAAAAAAAATCGGAAGAAATGATTTGTGTCCATGCGGCAGCGGTAAGAAATATAAGAACTGCTGCGGACGGAACGAATAGAAATAATGTGTTGCAGCTGCAACCGATAAAGTAGGTGAGAAATTAATGATAGAGACAGACCAGTTTAAGTTCACACTGAATCAGTACAGACAACCATTAATGGAAGTAAGGGATTCACTTTGACATCGCTGGCAGAAAAGACAGCATAGGAAAATTACAATATGAGATGGAACAGCCGGGCTTCTGGGATGATGTAGCAAAGTCAACCAGTGTTTCCAGGCAGTTAAAGGAGCTGCAGGATTCGCTGGAGGAATATCAGAAGTTGGAACAGGATTTTTCGGATATCGAAACCCTGATTCAGATGGCGGAAGAAGAGGGCGATTCCTCTATGATAGAGGAGATCGGTGAGATGCTGACTGCATTTCAGAAGGAATTCGAAAATTACAGGATCAGCCTTCTGCTGTCGGGTGAGTTTGATGGTTATGATGCCGTTATGACACTTCATGCAGGAGCCGGTGGAACAGAGTCCTGTGATTGGACATCGATGTTATACAGAATGTATACCAGATGGGCGGAGAAACATGGTTTTAAGGTGGAAGTACTTGACTATCTGGAAGGTGATGAGGCTGGCATCAAGTCGGTTACGATCCAGATCAGCGGGCAGAATGCATACGGATATTTGAAATCAGAAAAAGGCGTACATCGTCTGGTTCGTATTTCACCGTTCAATGCAGCAGGCAAGCGACAGACTTCATTTGCTTCCTGCGATGTGATACCGGAGATAGAGGAAGATCTGGAAGTGGATATCAATGAAGATGATCTCCGAATCGATACTTACAGATCGAGCGGAGCCGGTGGACAGCACATCAATAAGACATCATCGGCGGTTCGTATCACGCACATTCCGACCGGTATCGTAGTACAATGCCAGAATGAGCGTTCACAGCATATGAATAAGGACAAGGCTATGCAGATGCTGAAGTCTAAGTTGTATCTGATCAAGAAACAGGAGAACCTGGATAAGATTTCGGACATTCGAGGTGAGATATTGGAGAATGGATTCGGAAGCCAGATCCGGTCTTATGTTATGCAGCCGTATACGATGGTGAAGGATCACCGGACAGGCGAAGAAAGCGGAAATGTTGCCGCAGTTTTAGATGGAGAACTCGACGGATTTATGAATGCATATTTAAAATGGTGCAGCCGGAGTGAGTAGTAATATACAAAAAAGAATGCAAAAGGAGAGACATCCACATGGTAAATATAGCAGTGTTAGGTTATGGTACAGTTGGTTCAGGTGTGGTTGAGGTTATCAATACAAACCATGAGATCATCAATAAGAGAGCAGGAGAAGAGATTAACATCAAGTATGTTCTTGATCTGAGAGATTTCCCGGGAGATCCTGTACAGCAGATACTGACACATGACTTCAATGACATCTTAAACGATGATGAAGTAAAGGTTGTTGTTGAAGTAATGGGAGGAATCAATCCTGCCTATACATTTGTAAAACAGTGCCTTGCAGCAGGCAAGAGTGTAGCAACATCCAATAAGGAACTGGTAGCTTCTCACGGACCGGAATTACTTGCGATCGCAAAAGAGAACAATGTGAATTTCTTATTTGAGGCATCTGTTGGCGGTGGTATTCCGATCATCCGTCCATTAAATACCTCTATCACAGCAGATGAAGTAACAGAGATCACAGGTATCTTAAACGGAACAACAAATTATATCCTGACCAAGATGGATCAGGAAGGTGCATCTTATGATGAAGTGCTGAAGCAGGCACAGGATCTGGGATATGCAGAAAGAAATCCGGAAGCAGACGTAGAAGGTGGAGATGCGTGTAGAAAGATCGCTATCCTGACTTCTATCGTATATGGAAAGCATCTGGATTACACTAAGATCCATACAGAAGGAATCACAAAGATTTCAACAGAAGATTTCAAATATGCAGATGCACTTGGCGTATCGATCAAATTAGTAGGTACGACTAAAAAGGAAGGAGATACCTTATACTCCTTCGTTGCACCTATGATGCTGGATGAGAACCATCCATTATCCGGTATCCATGATGTATTCAATGGCATATTTGTACATGGAAATGTTGTAGATGATATCATGTTCTATGGAAGAGGAGCTGGAAAGCTTCCAACAGCATCCGCCGTTGTATCCGATGTTGTAGACGAAGTAAAACATATGGGTAAGAATATTATGGCAAGCTGGGATGCAGAACCGCTTCCAATCGGTGATTTCAGAGATGCGGTTAATCGTTTCTTTGTGCGTGTGAGTGCGGATTCTATTACCAAAGAAGAGGTTCAGAAATTATTTGGTGATGTGACATATGTAACAGCAGAAGGCATAGATGGAGAACTTGCATTTATAACTTCGGCCATGACTGAGGGCAGTTTTGCTGATGCTATAGCTAAAATAGATAAAATTTACAGCATAATCAGAGTAGCATTTTAGAGAAAAAAGTTGTATAACCTAAGATGACTGTTGAAAAATGTGTTATCTGCATATGGAAATAACGAGATACTCAGATAGAAAGAAAAGGAGGACACCGATGAAAAGAGCCGATTACATTAGCTGGGATCAGTATTTTATGGGAATTGCACTGCTGTCGGCAGAGAGAAGTAAAGACCCGTCAACTCAGGTTGGCGCATGTATCGTAGACGATAATAATCGTATTCTGTCGGAAGGGTATAATGGTATGCCTGCCGGATGCGAAGATGACATCATGCCATGGGGAAAGATCGGTGATCCATTGAACAATAAATATTTCTTTGTATGCCATGCGGAATTGAATGCCATCCTGAATTACAGAGGCGGCAGTTTAAAAGATGCAAGACTTTATTCAACCTTATTCCCTTGTAATGAATGTGCGAAAGCGATCATTCAGTGCGGAATAAAGGAGGTTATCTATCTGTCGGATAAATATGCAAGTACTGACAGTACAATGGCATCGAAGAGAATGTTTGATATGGCCGGGGTTGCTTATCGACCATACGAAGTAAAAGGAAAGAAGATTACGATAGATTTATGATGATTGTAAAGGAAAGTAACAGCAGAGAAGACACATACAGAATCGGGCGGGAGCTTGGCGAACAGGCTACTCCGGGGCAGGTTTTCTGTTTCTTTGGAGACTTGGGTGTCGGAAAGACGATATTTTCGCAGGGATTTGCCAAAGGCCTAGGTGTCGATGATATTGTGAACAGTCCAACATTTACGATTGTAAAGGAGTATGATGATGGAAGACTTCCACTATATCATTTTGATGTCTATCGAATCGGAGATGTAGATGAGATGGAAGAAATTGGCTATGATGAGATGGTATATGGTAATGGCGTATGTCTGATCGAATGGGCAAATCTGATCGAAGAGATTCTTCCGGAACATTATCAGAAGATAACGATTGAAAAAGACCTTGAAAAAGGGGTAGATTATAGAAAGATAACGATAGAAGAGGTTTAAAACTATGAAGATCCTTGCTCTGGACAGCTCAGGGCTGGTTGCATCCGTTGCCTTATTAGAAAATGACAATCTGGTTGCAGAATTTACGGTAAATAATAAAAAGACACATTCACAAACCTTGCTTCCGATGCTGGATGAGGTTGTAAAAGCAGCAGGCATTGAGCTTGATACAGTAGATGCCATAGCAATCGCAGCAGGACCCGGTTCATTTACAGGACTGCGGATCGGAGCGGCGACAGTAAAAGGCTTGTCGCTTGCACTTGATAAGCCGATCATACCTGTACCGACATTGGAAGGGCTTGCATATAATTTTTGGGGAAGTGACAGACTTATCTGCCCGATCATGGATGCCAGAAGGAATCAGGTCTATACCGGATTGTACAGATTTGATAAATCAGGCAATCTGGTTACAGAGATGGAGCAGATACCGATGGATGTGAATGAATTGATCAATCTGCTTCTTGAAAAAGATGAAGAAGTGCAGTTTACAGGTGATGGCATACAGGTGTATGGATCTCTGATCCTGTCAAAGATGAAACATGCGTGTCTGGCACCGGCACATCTGAACAAACAGAGAGCCGGATCAGTCGCATATGCCGGAGCTTGCCGGTATGCACATGAACAGTATATAAATGGAGACGATTTTGCTCCTGAATATCTGAGAATGTCTCAGGCAGAAAGAGAAAGAAAAGAGAAAGGTGAAGGAAATGAGTAATAGCGTCAGTGATGGCGGGGCGGCGGGGCCCTATTTAGACAACATTGAGATAAGAGAAGGCGATGAGGAGCAGTTGCTTGATATTGTTTCTCTGGGAGAAAAAGTATTTATGAGTTCCTGGAATGAGCAGATGGTTGCTACATCCATGTATGGAACATATGATACTGTACTTACAGCAGTTGACACAACGAAGGATGACAAGGTGGTTGGTTATTGTATTTTTACCGCACCATGCGAGGATTGTGAACTGCTTCGAATTGCTGTTGATAAAGATTACAGGAAATGCGGAATCGGACACAGACTGATGAAGGAAATGATTCGTATGTGTGTAGAAGACGATGGAGAAAAGATTTTCTTAGAGGTTCGTGAGTCTAATGATGCAGCAATATCAATGTATGAATCGCTAGGCTTTGATGAGATTTCCAGAAGGAAAGATTATTATAAAAAACCAACAGAAGATGCTGTTATTATGGAACTGAAGTGTTCACATTCATAATATATAGATGACAGGAATTCCCACTACAAAAGATGTGCCTTTTTTATTATAATCGACAATAGGAAAGATACAGAGACCGCCGGGCAATCGGAGGATCAGGAGGAGATCATGATAGAAGTAATACGTTGTAATATGTGTGGGAAAGAATTGTCAGTCAGAAATGACATTTTGATGGAAGATGCAATTATAATTTCAAAAAAGTGGGGCTACTTCTCAAAAAAAGATGGAGAAACCCACAGGATCTGTATATGTGAAGACTGCTATGATCGATTGTCAGGCAGCTTTGCAGTACCGGTACAGAGAGAAGAAACGGCAGAATATATGTAGAACCAGAGAGTCATTTGTATATAGAATGACTCTTTTTTCCTTACGGGAAAAGCGGTTTACAGACAGAGCGGAGATAGAAGTTGGAGGATAGAATATGTTAGATGTATGTTTGCTTGGTACAGGCGGAATGATGCCACTTCCGTACAGAGCGTTGACATCCATGATGATACGATACAATGGCAGCTCTATATTAGTTGATTGTGGTGAAGGAACGCAGGTAGCAGTCAAACAGCAGGGGTGGAGTTTTAAACCGATCGATGTGATCTTGTTCACGCATTTTCATGCAGATCATATCAGCGGACTGCCGGGATTGCTTCTGACGATCGGAAACGCAGAGCGAAAGGACCCGGTTCTGATGGTCGGTCCGAAACGGCTGGAGCGAGTAGTGAATTCTCTACGTGTGATCGCACCGGAGCTTCCGTTTGAGATTCAGTTCAAAGAACTGACAGAAGAGGAAGAAGAATTTGAGATATGTGGATTGCGGGCAAATGCATATCGAGTAAACCATAATGTTACCTGTTATGGATATTCATTTGAACTTGACCGTGCCGGTAAATTTGATGTGGAACGTGCGCGTGCGCAGGAGGTTCCGATGCAGATCTGGAATACATTGCAGAAGGGCATGACGATAGAAGTGGACGGCAGGCTCTATACACCGGATATGGTTATGGGACCGGACCGGAAAGGACTTAAGGTCACATATTGTACAGATACTCGTCCGACACCACTTATTACAAAACATGCGGCAGGCTCAGACTTGTTTATCTGCGAAGGTATGTATGGGGAGCCGGATAAATATGAAAAAGCAGTCTCCCACAGGCATATGACGATGTATGAGGCGGCAGAGATTGCGAAAGAGGCAGAAGTAAAACGGATGTGGCTGACACATTACAGTCCGTCGCTGATCAAACCGATGCAGTATATAGATGAAGTAAGAAAGATATTTCCGGCTGCGGTTGCAGGAAAAGATCGGATGGAGACAACGTTAAAGTTTGAAGAATGAAACATGCGGTAAACAGGAAAAAGAGGAAGATGAAAATGGAGAAAAAAGATATAAAGATTCTGGCAATCGAATCATCTTGCGATGAGACTTCGGCAGCTGTTGTTGTGAATGGCAGAGAAGTATTATCAAATATTATATATTCACAGATCGACATTCACACACTGTATGGTGGCGTTGTTCCTGAGATAGCGTCAAGAAAGCATATCGAGAAGGTGAATCAGGTAATAAAGAGCGCACTGAAGGAAGCAGATTGTACACTGGATGATATAGATGCGATCGCAGTAACATATGGTCCGGGACTGGTCGGAGCACTATTGGTCGGAGTAGGAGTGGCAAAGGCAATCAGTTATGCAAAGAATATTCCGTTAGTAGGAGTTCATCATATAGAAGGGCATATTGCCGCTAATTTTATAGAAGATAAGACATTGGAACCACCATTTATGTGTCTGGTTGTATCCGGCGGACATACCCATTTGGTAAAGGTGACAGACTATGGACAGTTTGAGATCCTTGGTGTGACCAGAGATGATGCGGCAGGTGAAGCATTTGACAAAGTAGCAAGAGCTATCGGGCTTGGATATCCTGGTGGACCAAAGGTGGATAAGCTTGCAAAAGAGGGAAATCCGGATGCAATCGAATTCCCTAGAGCAAAGATTTCCGATTCCGCATATGATTTCAGCTTCAGTGGTCTGAAGTCAGCAGTTTTGAATTATATCAATCAGAAAGAAATGAAGAATGAGGAGATCAACCGCGCAGATGTAGCGGCATCCTTCCAGAAAGCAGTAACGGATGTGCTGACAGAACATACCATCTATGCAGCCAAGAAATATGACATGGATAAAGTTGCGCTGGCAGGTGGAGTTGCGTCCAATTCGGCACTTCGTGCATCAATGGAAGCGGCATGTGAAAAAGCAGGAATTCGGTTATATTATCCTGCGCCGATCCTTTGTACCGATAATGCAGCGATGATCGGAGCGGCCGGTTATTATGAATTTATAAAAGGAACCAGACACGGACTGGATCTGAATGCAGTTCCAAATCTGAAATTAGGCGAGCGGTAGAAGGATACGGTAAGAAGTGAATGTAGATCACTCTGCTGCATTGTAAGCGTTTGTAAATATCTGGTGAAAGAATACAATTTAGAAACAAATAGTAAAGGCAAAAAAGATAAAAGGATAGAAGAGAAAACATGAAGACAACGGCGATTATACTTGCGGCAGGAAAAGGCAGCCGAATGCACAGCAAAATTGAAAAACAGTTCATGGAGCTTGGAGGCTATCCTGTAATTTATTATGCATTAAAAACCTTTGAAGAAAGTCCTGTGGATGCCATCATTCTTGTAACAGGAAAAAACAGCGTGGAATATTGCAGACATGAGATCGTGGAGAAATATCATTTTACAAAGGTTGTATCTGTAGTAGAAGGCGGCGAGAACCGGTATGATTCCGTATATAATGGTTTGCGAGCCTGCTCGGAGACAGATTATGTTATGATTCATGACGGTGCGAGACCATTTGTGACACAGGACATGATCGTAAGATCAATCCGGACACTGGCAGAGTATAAAGCATGTACAGTCGGCATGCCCGTAAAGGATACGATCAAGATTGTGAATGAAAATCAGATCGGAATGGCGACACCTGCAAGAGAGTGTCTGTGGCAGATCCAGACCCCGCAGAGCTTTGATTACAAATGCCTGATGAAGTGTTATCAGAAGATGATGAAGAAACGGGTAGATGGAGCATTGCCGGTAACGGACGATACAATGGTAGTAGAGGAATACGGCGAGATTCGGGTGAAAGTGATCGAGGGCAGCTATACAAATATAAAGATTACGACGCCGGAGGATATGCGCATCGGACAGGAATTTCTACAAAAGCAGGCGTAGAAAAGCACCTGAAAAAGCCGGCTGCAAAAAAATGAAAATATTTGAAAAAATGTGTTGACATAGAAAAACAGAAGTGCTAATATATACAAGTCGCCGGTCAAAAGGAGACTTAAACAACTGGATGGAGAGATATCGAAGTGGTCATAACGAGGCGGTCTTGAAAACCGTTTGTCCGAAAGGGCGCGAGGGTTCGAATCCCTCTCTCTCCGCTGACTTTTCAATAAACAAAGATGGAAAGTTCAAGCGCTTGATACTAGGAGAAGTACCCAAGCGGTTGAAGGGGCTCCCCTGGAAAGGGAGTAGGCCGTTAATAGCGGCGCGAGGGTTCAAATCCCTCCTTCTCCGTTAAGTTTTACTGGTACAGGCGAAAAACAAAGAACCTTGAAAAATTAACAACATGACAACCCTGAAATTCCAAATAAAGAATTTCAAAAAGAACGTAACAGA
>NZ_WWTL01000022.1:0-6476 GCF_009874105.1 Clostridium sp. BIOML-A1
TCAAAAGGTTCTGTTGCAACCAGAGGATACAGTAAAAATGGTTATTATTTTTCAAAATCATTATGGTTTACTACATCCAAGGGAAAAGCAATTGAAATCTACAACATGTATAAGGATAAAAATGCATCCAACTATGGAAACATTGAGTATTTTACGTTGCAAGGTGATTACATTGTGTATAAAAAACGTGACATATATAGCAATGCCAAGCTGGTTTTTGTAAAAACGAACGGCAAGGGTGAGAGAGTTATATATTCAGCACCTTCAGTAAGCGGCTGGTAAAGAGGTAAGCAACAAACAGGAGGATAAATGAAAATGATACAAAAGAAGATAAGAAGCCTGATCTATGCAGGCCTGGGATTGATTTTATGTGTATTGCTGTGTGGTGGACTCGGTATGACAGCACAGGCGGAGTCATATGACGATTTCACATATGAAGATAATGAAAATGGAATTACCATTACCGGGTATACAGGTGATAAAACAGAGCTTGTGATTCCGGGAGAGATTGATGGTAAGAAAGTAACCGATATAGGAACGGAGGCATTTAAGAAGTATAGCAGTTTAACAAGTGTAATAATCCCGGAAGGCGTGACCAATATAGGATTTGGTGCATTTTGGGGGTGCAGCGGTTTAACAAGTGTAACAATTCCGGAAAGTGTAACAAGTATAAAATGGAGTGCATTTTGGATGTGCAGCGGCTTAACAAGTATAACGATCCCGGCAGGTGTAACAAGAATAGAGGAGGCTGCATTCGGAGGCTGTAGTGGCTTAACAAGCATAGTAGTAGATAAAGAAAATAAATATTATGATAGTAGAAATAAGTGCAATGCTATTATTGCAACAGAAAGTAATACATTAGTTAGTGGATGTAACAATACAACGATCCCGGCAGATGTGACCAGTATAGGGGGATATGCATTTTATGATTGTAGCAGCTTAACAAGCATAACGATCCCGGATAGTGTGACCAGTATAGGGGGAGAAGCATTTGTTCGTTGTAGTGGTTTAACGAGTATAACGATCCCGGATAGTGTGACCAGTATAGGGAGCGAAGCATTTTGGGGTTGTAGTGGTTTAACAAGTATAACGCTGCCTGCAAGTGTGACGAGTATAGCAGGCGATGCATTTGGGGGTTGTAGCAGTTTAACAAGTATAAAAGTAGATAAAGAAAATAAATATTATGATAGTAGAAATAATTGCAATGCTATTATTGCAACAGAAAGTAATACATTAGTTATTGGATGTAAAAATACAACGATCCCGGCAAGTGTAACAAGGCTAGGAGATTATGCATTTGCTGATCGTAGTGGTTTAACGAGCATAACCATTCCCCAAGGTGTGACAAGTATAGGATATTATACATTTGCTGGTTGTAGCGATTTAACGAGCATAACCATTCCCCAAAGTGTGACAAGCATAGGAGATTATGCATTCTCTAGCTGTCGTCGTGGTTTGGTGGTTTATTGTTATAAGGATTCTACAGCGTACGAATATGCCATGGACAGTGTTATTATAACGGTTGGGTTGATCGGGGAGCCAGTACCAACGCCGGTGACACCAAATCCAACACCAGTAACACCAGATCCAACGCCGATAACGCCGACACCAACACCGTCACCCGTTACCAAGCCGGCTACCCCGGCGAAGAAAGGTACAACCTTAACTGTTTCATCCAAGAAGATCAAAGTAAAGGTAACTTCATCTTCTAAGAAGAATCCGACTGTTACAATTACGAAGTTCACCGACAAGAAAGCTAAGAAGCTTACAATCCCTGCTACTGTAAAAGTAAAAGGTGTTACTTATAAGGTAACAGCCATTTCCGATAAAGCATTCAAGGGTAACAAGAAGCTGACAACAGTTACGATCGGAAGCAATGTAACAAAGATCGGTAAAGAAGCATTCTCCGGCTGTAAGAACTTGAAGAAGATAACAGTTACAGCAGGAAAGCTTAAGACCATCAGTAAGAATGCGTTCAAGGGCATTAATAAGAAAGCGACCATTACTGTGAAAGGTACAAAGAAAGCAAAGACGGCTTTAAAGAAGCAGTTGAAAAAGAAATCCATCGGATATGTAAAGACATGGAAGGTAAAATAATAAGAAGATGAATTTTTAAATCCCTGCCTGTTATAGATAGAAACATATGAATCTATAGCAGGCAGTTTTTTGTTGCATTTATCTTGACAAAACAGTAAAAAAGAGTAAAGAACAGTAAAAATGAATTGGCGTTTTATTATTGGGCTGATCATCTGTAAGATTTTACGATAAATAATTATAAACTTGTTTTCCCCTCAGATATCCGTTACAATCAAACTTGGAGAGACGGCGGCAATATATTAAGATATACATGTTATTCTGTTCTGTCAGGAAAGGAGATGGGACATGGATAACGAATTAATATATTCCGCTGATGCGACATATCAGAAAGCACAGTATGATGCCAGTGCCAAGCGCCTGCTAGGACAGAAGATCATATTGGCGCATATAATGATACGGGTAGTAGATGAATTTAAAGGCATGGATGCAGAGACGGTCGCTTCGCTGATCGAAGGCGAACCGTATATCAGCCAGGTTCCGGTAGAACCGGGACTAACAAACAAAGAAATGACAGATGCCGGAACCGGTGAACGGATTGTCGGGTTGAATACTGAGAATTCTGAGATTGATGAAGGAAAGGTATATTTTGACATCATTTTCTACGTACGGATGCGGGACGGACTGGCAAAAATGATCATCAATCTGGAAGCACAGAAGAATGAACCGACAAAGTATCACATTCTGAATCGGGCAATCTTTTATACCGCGAGGCTGGTGTCTTCCCAGAAAGAGCGGGAATTTACAGGTTCCGACTATAACGAGATCAAACAGGTGTATTCCATCTGGATCTGTATGAATATGAAAGAGAACAGCCTAAGCCATATCCATATGGTAAAAGATGATCTGCTTGGAGATCAGGACTGGAAAGGAAATCTGGATATTCCTAATATCGTGATGATTGGGCTGGCGAAGGAGATTCCACCAAAGGAAGAAAGATATGAACTGCATCGATTACTTGGAACACTATTGTCGCAGACAATGACGGCAGAACAGAAATTGAAGCTTATGAAACAGGAGTATGACATACCGGTAGACAGACACAGTATAAGGGAAGAGGTGAAGATCATGTGCAATCTGAGTGAAGGCGTAGAAGAAATGGGATATGTAAAGGGCGAAGCCGCTGGTATAGCGAAAGGAAAAATTGATATTATCCTGAAAATGCATAAAAAAGGCTACAATTTAGAGCAGATCATGGATGTAACCGAAATGAGCGAAGCTGAAATTAAGGCAATCATAGGATAAAGACATAAGCAGAACAGGTAACATGTATATTTTAGTAGAAGTCCGGATATGGCAGAGATGCTGTATCCGGACTTTTTTATAGGTAAAATTCAACTATATAAACAAAAAATGAGAAAAATTCTGTGGACTATTGACAGCCGTTTTTTTTTTTATAATGTTTATGCTTTTTTACAGGCATCGGGGAATTATGCATACAAATGAAGAAAAAGCAACGTAACTTATGGAAATTATAGTATAAGAGAAAAGGAGAGAGATGAATGAAAATGATGCAAAAGAAGTTAAGAAGCCTGATCTATGCAGGCGTGGGATTGATTTTATGTGTATTGCTGTGTGGCGGGATCGGTATGACTGCACAGGCGGCAAAGGAAAAAACATACAATGGCTTTACCTATGAAGATCATGGATATGGAATTGTAATTACCGGTTATAAAGGGAGTAAGACGGAGCTTGTGATTCCGGAAAAGATTGCCGGAAAAAAAGTAGTACAGATAGGATACAGAGCATTTGAAAATTGTGTTGATTTAGTCAGTATAACAATACCGGAGGGTGTAACAACGATAGATATGTATGCGTTTAGTTATTGTAAAAAACTGAGCAGAGTATCATTGCCGGAGAACTTGACAAATATAGAAACATGTGCATTTGAGGGATGCAAAAGCTTAACCGGTATAATATTACCGGAGAGCCTGACACATATAGGTATCTGGGCTTTTGCTTCTTGTTATAGCTTAACAAATATTACCATACCAAAGAATATACAGAGAATAGGTAATAATGCATTTTCGTATAGTGGTTTAAAGAGTGTTATTTTAGAAGAAGGTATAACAAAAATAGATGATCAGGCATTTGAGGGATGCAAAAATTTAGTCAGTATAACAATACCGGATAGTGTAACAAGTATAGGCTACAATAATTTCACTGATTCTGTTGGGAACATAAGTCTTGGAAGTATAATTTGCAACAAAGGTTCTTTTGCATACAAATATGCAAAAGAGCGTAATATAGCAATCAAATTAATGCCTGGACCTGCGAAGAAAGGCACAACATTAACTGTTTCATCTAAGAAGCTCAAAGTAAAGGTAACCTCATCTTCCAGGAAGAATCCGACCGTTACAGTTACGAAGTTTACCGATAATAAAGCCAAGAATCTTACAATTCCATCTACTGTAAAGGTGAATGGTGTAACCTATAAAGTAACTGCAATTTCGGATAAAGCATTCAAGGGTAATAAGAAGCTGACAACAGTTACAATCGGAAGCAATGTAACAAAGATCGGTAAAGAAGCATTCTCCGGCTGCAAGAACCTGAAGAAGATCACAGTTACAGCAGGAAAGCTTAAGACTATCGGTAAGAATGCATTTAAGGGAATTAATAAGAAAGCAACCATTACGGTGAAAGGCACAAAGAAAGCAAAGACAGCTTTAAAGAAACAGTTGAAAAAGAAATCCATCGGCTATGTAAAGACATGGAAAATTAAATAAAAAATCCTAAAAAGGACAAGCAGGAGGATGAAGGAGAAATGATACAAAAGAAGATAAGAAGCCTGATTTATACAGGCTTGGGCTTAGTTCTGTGCGTATTGCTGTGCAGTGGAATCGGTAAGACTGCACAGGCTGCAGAGTCGAAAACATATAATGGTTTCATGTATGAAGAAAAAGAAAGTGAAATTACTATTACCGGCTATGTGGGGGATAAGACGGAAGTTGTAATTCCGGGGGAGATTAATGGTAAGAAGGTAACAACTATAGGAGACAGGGCATTTGGGGAATGTACCAGTTTAACCGGTGTAACGATACCGGAGGGAGTAACGGGCATAGGAAATAGGGCATTTAATGATTGTACCAGTTTAACCAGTGTAACGATACCGGAGGGAGTAACAAGTATAGGAGATGATGCATTTTCGTTATGCGTAAATCTGACCAGTATATCGTTACCAAAGAGTTTAACAAGTATAGGTAGTTGGGGATTTTCTGCTACTGGGCTGACCAGTATTACGATACCCGAAAATGTAAGAAGTATAGGATGTGAGGCTTTTTATGCATGTAAATTAAAAAAAGTAGTATTGCCGGAGGGAATAACAAGAATTTCCAGTAGAACATTTGCTATGTGCAGCAATTTAACCGATATAACGATACCTGATAGCGTAACAAGTATCGATGAGGGAGCATTTTGTGGCTGCGATAAGTTAGATTCTATTGTTATACCGGACAGTGTAATTGAAATTGATGTAAGAAAAAAAGGCGAGCCTTTGAACGTAAATCGGTGGCCTGCTTTTAGCAGAGGTGTTACGATTATCTGTAGTAAAAATTCCGCAGCATATAAATACGCAAAGGACAATAATTTACCAATCAAATTATTGTCCGGGAAAGAGAATCCATCAGATGATTCAAAACAGAATAATATAACTCCGGCGAAGAAAGGTACAACCCTTACTATTTCATCGAAGAAGATCAAAATAAAGGTAACTTCATCTTCTAAGAAGAATCCGACTGTTACAATTACGAAGTTCACCGACAAGAAAGCTAAGAAGCTTACAATCCCTGCTACTGTAAAAGTAAAAGGCGTTACTTATAAGGTAACAGCCATTTCCGATAAAGCATTCAAGGGTAATAAGAAGCTGACAACAGTTACGATCGGAAGCAATGTAACAAAGATCGGTAAAGAAGCATTCTCCGGCTGCAAGAACCTGAAGAAGATCACTGTTACAGCAGGAAAGCTTAAGACCATCAGTAAGAATGCATTCAAAGGTATTAATAAGAAAGCAACCATTACTGTGAAAGGCACAAAGAAAGCAAAGACAGCTTTAAAGAAACAGTTGAAAAAGAAATCCATCGGATATGTAAAGACATGGAAGATTAAATAATAGTATATCAGTACAGGATTCGTAGAAGTCGCAGAGCGATTGTGATTTATTATATGAAGAAAGAGAGAAAGTGAAATATGAGATGATTTCACTTTCTCCTGACAAACGATAAGGAGATGAATTAATATGAAACAATTTTTTAAGGCACACGCCATTTGGATCGGGCTGCTTGCAGTTCTGTTAGGATGCATGCTTTGTCCGAGTCAGGCAGATGCAAAGACGAAGACTTATCAGACACAGGACAACTATTATGGAGGCGGAAGTTGTTCTGTAG
>NZ_WWTL01000023.1:0-4361 GCF_009874105.1 Clostridium sp. BIOML-A1
ACTTTAATATACGCTATTGGAGCTGGAATTACCGCGGCTGCTGGCACCAGACTTGCCCTCCAATTGTTCCTCGTTAAGGTATTTACATTGTACTCATTCCAATTACAAGACCCGAATGGGCCCTGTATCGTTATTTATTGTCACTACCTCCCTGAATTAGGATTGGGTAATTTGCGCGCCTGCTGCCTTCCTTGGATGTGGTAGCCGTTTCTCAGGCTCCCTCTCCGGAATCGAACCCTTATTCCCCGTTACCCGTTGAAACCATGGTAGGCCACTATCCTACCATCGAAAGTTGATAGGGCAGAAATTTGAATGAACCATCGCCAGCACAAGGCCATGCGATTCGAAAAGTTATTATGAATCATCAAAGAGTCCGAAGACATTGATTTTTTATCTAATAAATACATCTCTTCCAAAGGGTCGAGATTTTAAGCATGTATTAGCTCTAGAATTACCACAGTTATACCATGTAGTAAAGGAACTATCAAATAAACGATAACTGATTTAATGAGCCATTCGCAGTTTCACTGTATAAATTGCTTATACTTAGACATGCATGGCTTAATCTTTGAGACAAGCATATGACTACTGGCAGGATCAACCAGATAACTATCTTAAAAGAAGAAGCAACAAGCAGTAAAAAAGAAAGAAACCGAAATCTCTTTTTTTTTTCCCACCTATTCCCTCTTGCTAGAAGATACTTATTGAGTTTGGAAACAGCTGAAATTCCAGAAAAATTGCTTTTTCAGGTCTCTCTGCTGCCGGAAATGCTCTCTGTTCAAAAAGCTTTTACACTCTTGACCAGCGCACTCCGTCACCATACCATAGCACTCTTTGAGTTTCCTCTAATCAGGTTCCACCAAACAGATACCCCGGTGTTTCACGGAATGGTACGTTTGATATCGCTGATTTGAGAGGAGGTTACACTTGAAGAATCACAGTCTTGCGACCGGCTATTCAACAAGGCATTCCCCCAAGTTTGAATTCTTTGAAATAGATTGCTATTAGCTAGTAATCCACCAAATCCTTCGCTGCTCACCAATGGAATCGCAAGATGCCCACGATGAGACTGTTCAGGTTAAACGCAAAAGAAACACACTCTGGGAATTTCTTCCCAAATTGTATCTCTCAATACGCATCAACCCATGTCAATTAAACACGCTGTATAGAGACTAGGCAGATCTGACGATCACCTAGCGACTCTCTCCACCGTTTGACGAGGCCATTTACAAAAACATAACGAACGACAAGCCTACTCGAATTCGTTTCCAAACTCTTTTCGAACTTGTCTTCAACTGCTTTCGCATGAAGTACCTCCCAACTACTTTTCCTCACACTTGTACTCCATGACTAAACCCCCCCTCCCATTACAAACTAAAATCTTACTTTTATTTTCTTTTGCCCTCTCTGTCGCTCTGCCTTAACTACGTATTTCTCGCCGAGAAAAACTTCAATTTAAGCTATTCTCCAAAAATCTTAGCGTATATTTTTTTCTTTTTTTTTTCCAAAGTGACAGGTGCCCCGGGTAACCCAGTTCCTCACTTTTTTTTACTGCGGAAGCGGAAGCGGAAGCGGAAGCGGAAGCGGAAGCGGAAAATACGGAAGCGGAAAATACGGAAACGCGCGGGAACATACAAAATATACCTTTCTCACACAAGAAATATATGCTACTTGCAAAATATCATACCAAAAAACTTTTCACAACCGAAACCAAAACCAACGGATATCATACATTACACTACCACCATTCAAACTTTACTACTATCCTCCCTTCAGTTTCCCTTTTTCTGCCTTTTTCGGTGACGGAAATACGCTTCAGAGACCCTAAAGGGAAATCCATGCCATAACAGGAAAGTAACATCCCAATGCGGACTATACCACCCCACCACACTCCTACCAATAATGGTAACTATTCTATGTTTTCTTACTCCTATGTCTATTCATCTTTCATCTAACTACCTAATACTATGCAAAAATGTAAAATTATCACACAAAACATAAACAATCAAAATCAGCCATTTCCGCACCTTTTCCTCTGTCCACTTTCAACCGTCCCTCCAAATGTAAAATGGCCTATCGGAATACATTTCCTACATCCTAACTACTATAAAACAACCTTTAGACTTACGTTTGCTACTCTCATGGTCTCAATACTGCCGCCGAAATTCTGTCCCACATACTAAATCTCTTCCCGTCATTATCGCCCGCATCCGGTGCCGTAAATGCAAAACAAATACCATCTATGTCTTCCACACCATCATTTTACTATGCCTGCCACCATCCATTTGTCTTTTGCACCATATCTTCATAACCTGTCACCTTGAAACTACCTCTGCATGCCACCTACCGACCAACTTTCATGTTCTGTTTCGACCTACCTCTTGTAAATGACAAATCACCTTTTTCATCGTATGCACCTTATTCTCCACATCACAATGCACTATTGCTTTTGCTTTTTCACCTCTCATATCCTATTGCTATTAGATGAAATATAATAAAAATTGTCCTCCACCCATAACACCTCTCACTCCCACCTACTGAACATGTCTGGACCCTGCCCTCATATCACCTGCGTTTCCGTTAAACTATCGGTTGCGGCCATATCTACCAGAAAGCACCGTTTCCCGTCCGATCAACTGTAGTTAAGCTGGTAAGAGCCTGACCGAGTAGTGTAGTGGGTGACCATACGCGAAACTCAGGTGCTGCAATCTTTATTTCTTTTTTTTTTTTTTTTTTTTTTTTTTCTCTCTAGTTTCTTGGCTTCCTATGCTAAATCCCATAACTAACCTACCATTCGATTCAGAAAAATTCGCACTATCCAGCTGCACTCTTCTTCTGAAGAGTTAAGCACTCCATTATGCTCATTGGGTTGCTACTACTTGATATGTACAAACAATATTCTCCTCCGATATTCCTACAAAAAAAAAACACTCCGGTTTTGTTCTCTTCCCTCCATTTCCCTCTCTTCTACGGTTAATCCTTTCCTCTTCGTCTTTTTCTACACCCTCGTTTAGTTGCTTCTTTTTCCTTCCCGCTTTCCTGCACTAACATTTTGCCGCAGTACACTATACGATCGTAGTACATCTTACAACTCCGCATACCGCGTCGCCAAAAATTTACTTCGCCAACCATTCCATATCTGTTAAGTATACATGTATATATATTGCACTGGCTATTCATCTTGCACTTTTCCTCTTTCTTCTTCCCAGTAGCCTCATCCTTTCACGCTGCCTCTCTGGAACTTGCCATCATCATTCCCTAGAAACTGCCATTTACTTAAAAAAAAAAAAAATGTCCCCACCATCACTGTTCACTTGTCTCTTACATCTTTCTTGGTAAAATCGTAGTTCGTAGTATTTTTTTTCATATCAAAGGCATGTCCTGTTAACTATAGGAAATGAGCTTTTCTCAATTCTCTAAACTTATAAAAGCACTCATGTTTGCCGCTCTGATGGTGCGGAAAAAACTGCTCCATGAAGCAAACTGTCCGGGCAAATCCTTTCACGCTCGGGAAGCTTCGTGAAAGCCCTTCTCTTTTAACCCATCTTTGCAACGAAAAAAAAAAAAAAGAAAATAAAAAATAAAAAGACCAAATAGTAAATGGTACACTCTTACACACTATCATCCTCATCGTATATTATAATAGATATATACAATACATGTTTTTACCCGGATCATAGAATTCTTAAGACAAATAAAATTTATAGAGACTTGTTCAGTCTACTTCTCTCTAAACTAGGCCCCGGCTCCTGCCAGTACCCACTTAGAAAGAAATAAAAAACAAATCAGACAACAAAGGCTTAATCTCAGCAGATCGTAACAACAAGGCTACTCTACTGCTTACAATACCCCGTTGTACATCTAAGTCGTATACAAATGATTTATCCCCACGCAAAATGACATTGCAATTCGCCAGCAAGCACCCAAGGCCTTTCCGCCAAGTGCACCGTTGCTAGCCTGCTATGGTTCAGCGACGCCACAAGGACGCCTTATTCGTATCCATCTATATTGTGTGGAGCAAAGAAATCACCGCGTTCTAGCATGGATTCTGACTTAGAGGCGTTCAGCCATAATCCAGCGGATGGTAGCTTCGCGGCAATGCCTGATCAGACAGCCGCAAAAACCAATTATCCGAATGAACTGTTCCTCTCGTACTAAGTTCAATTACTATTGCGGTAACATTCATCAGTAGGGTAAAACTAACCTGTCTCACGACGGTCTAAACCCAGCTCACGTTCCCTATTAGTGGGTGAACAATCCAACGCTTACCGAATTCTGCTTCGGTATGATAGGAAGAGCCGACATCGAAGAATCAAAAAGCAATGTCGCTATGAACGCTTGACTGCCACAAGCCAGTTATC
>NZ_WWTL01000024.1:0-4225 GCF_009874105.1 Clostridium sp. BIOML-A1
CCCGTTGGTTGGTTTTGCTTTGCTCTTTTTCCCTATCGTTTTTCTTTTTCCGACAGTAAATCAACCACTTAGCTCTATAAATTCCCCTTGTCTGTTATAAGCATCGTCTGTAATATGCTCTATCACTTCTTCGCAAACGCCCATAAATAAAGGGATTAGAACATGTGTTTCCCCACACTTTGGGAGTTTAGTCCCCACACTTTGGGAGTTTAAAAGTAAATTAGTCCCCACACTTTGGGAGTTTTACCCCTCTTTTTTTGTTTTAATGTGGGGATTGTGTATATTTGCAGCAAATCAATCGTTTATGAAAAAGAAACTACCTATTACCAAGAATAAAGATGTTGTTGTTTCATGGGTATATACATGGTCAAAACAGCAAGACATGTCCATACACGAACAAAGAATAGTTCTTCGCATACTGGAAGCGTGCCAAGCTGAACTAAAGGGAGTAAAACTGAAAGATTATGCAGGCACGAAACGCAAGTTTGAGCATGGACTTTGGGATGTTGATGCACAAATGCATGTATCTGACGTTATTTTTTCCGGACGTGATTACAATGAAATCATAGCCGCACTCGATTCTTTGGCAGGACGTTTTTTTACTTACGAAGATGACGAGGAATGGTGGAAGTGCGGATTTATATCTAACCCAAAATATAAAAAACGCACTGGCATTATAACCTTTCGTGTGTCTAACGACCTTTGGGATGTGTTTACCAAGTTCGCCAAGGGGTACAGAGAATTTGAGTTAAACAAGGCTCTTGCGCTACCTACTGGGTATTCCCTTAGGTTTTACATGTTAATGAGTGGGCAGGTGTACCCTTTGGATATATCCCTTGAAAACTTGAAAGACCGTCTTGGCATACCTGCGGACAAATACAAGGACAAGAACGGAAAAGACAGAATAGATCATTTTGAGGAAAGAGTTTTGAAACCAGCAAAGGTTGCGCTTGATGAGAGCTGCCCATACACTTTCAACTACGTGAAAGTGCGTGAAAACCCAAACAACAAACGTAGCAAGGTGACCGGGTTTAGGTTCTACCCGGTCTATCAACCACAGTTCAGAGATGAAGAACTGGAAGGGAAAGAATTGCAAGCAAAGGTTACAGCACGATATCAGATAGACAGCCATGTGTACGAGTACCTCCGTTATTCCTGCGGCTTCACATCGGAAGAGATAAACCGGAACAAAGAGACATTCATAACGGCACAAGAAAAGATAACCGACCTTATCGGAGAACTGGCTCTCCTAAACGGAAAATCACGAGAAAAGAACAATCCGAAAGGGTGGATTATAAACGCCCTTAAAGGGAAAATCAAGGATAAGTAACAAGATTACCCGGCTGAAACACTCCGGGTAATCTTGTCAAATCAGAGGAACGATTTCCATTTCTACACCAAGTTCTTTCATCTGCTGTTGTATTTCCTCGCTGCTTAGTTTCTCTCTCGCCAGTGCAAGCCCATGAAAGGCGTCCCAGCCTGCCGGCTTCGAAACGATACTACCGTTTAGGACGGCATGGGTGATTTCGCCGCCGGACTTCGCACCCTTGTTCAGTATGAAGAAGAACCGGGGTTCTTCGTGTTCCGTTGTTCCCATAATTCGTAAAGTTAGATGTTTATTTATTCCCCTTTTGTTCCCTTGCCTGCTCTTGGTAGTATTCATAATACTGCTTGTAGTTGTCCCGGTCTTTGGCTGCATCCGTCCAAAGATAGCACATGAAACAAGCGAACAATAGGGAGATAACAGCACAAAGGATTGAGTAGAACGAAATTCGTTTGTCCACATAACCGCCGTTTTTCATTCTGTACCCCTGCCGTTCAAAGTCCGCCAACACGTTTTTTAGGCGATTTTCGGCACTTTCAAGGCTTTTCCCGTCTATTTGTACCTTTCGGGCTGTTGCGTCCTCTATGCGCTTCGTATAGACTTCAACACGCTTTAGTTCTTGATACACCAGTTCTACCGCAAGCTGCGGGTTTACCCTTGGCGTTGTATCTTTTCTTTTCCGGGGGCTGTACTGTCCCTGCTTAACGTTGGAAGCTGCCGCTTCCGGGTGTGAGTTTGTTTCCATGAGATATGTTCATTGAGTTGCACTTCAGTTTGCTTTGTGTCCGCTCGATATGGGCGAGAGTGTAGCCTTTCCCTATCTCGCTTGCCTTATACTCCGTACCGCTTCGGGCTGTGACATAGTAGCCGTTAAGTTTCCCGGTGCTTGCCCTGGCTTCCCGGACTTTAAAACCTCTCTTACCAAGTTCTTCCTTGAATTTGGTAAAGTCAAAGCCCTGCATCTTCTTCAATACGCCGTCCATGGCTTCCTTGATTTCCGCTTTGTTGACTTTGCCAATGTCCTGCGACTGTACAAAGTTCCGTTCCTTGGCTATGGCATTGGCGGCTTCCGTTGCCTTTTTCCCTATCCAGTTGTCCCGGTACAGTTCCCCGGAAAGGGAAACCCGGTTTGCCAGTATGTGCAGGTGGGCTTGCTCTTTCTTGCTCTCCGTACCGCTGTGCCGGATGATGATGTACTGGTGGTTCGCCAACCCCATGCGCTGCATGAAGTCGTTACCAAGTTCCGCCCAGTCCGCATCCGTAAAGGTGGCGCTTTCCTCTATCGAGGGGCTGACCTCGAAACGTAGGCAGTTGTTTTTTACGTTCGGAAAATCAATGTGATACGGTTTCATTTCCTGCACCATTTCCGCACCAGTACACCCATAAAGTTCATGCCGGGCTATCTCGGTGGCTACTGCCTGCCCGTTTATCTCTTTGGCGAGGTCGTACTCCAATGCCGCCACACCATGTGATATGCTTTTCCCTTTCCCTATCATCGTGAGAGTATTTTTTTGAGCTCTGTAATTAGTGCCCGGTTCTCCTCGAACACTTCCCGGTACTGGCGACCACCGAAGTAGTTGTTCAGCCGTTGGAGCGTTCCTTTCAACTGGGCTATGTCCCGGAGAAGCTGCCGTTCCTCCTCGGTGTACCTCTCCCTTGGGCGCCCCCCAAGGGACAAACTCCGGCAGTATTCCGATACGCTTAGACTGCACCGGGCTGCCTGCTCCGCAAGTGCGTCCTTTTCAAGTTCGGTACACCGGAATGTAATCTTTTCGTTCCGTCTTAGTTCCATGCCACAAAGGTAATCTTAAAATCTTTTTGAGCAAAGCGAGAAAAGCAAGAATTGTCCGACAAGGACACTTCTTGCTATATATACACATGCCGCATGGGAATACATCCACGCCAACCGCCCAGCAAAAAGCCCCGGCGTGTTAGAAAATCCCCCACAGCCTAACAAATTCTACCCCATTTCTACCCAAGGGGATTACACGCCGCAGAAGTCATCCGGGAACATGTCTTCCAGTTCGTCCAAATCAATGGTTTCTTCTTCGGACACCTCCACCCATTCAATGTTTTCTTTCCCTCTTATCGCACATGAGTACATCTCGGCGGCGGCAAGAGAAGAGAACACCTCGTGCATAGGCTCGCCGTTCTCTAACCAGTAAACACAATATTCGACCATAACAGTTTTATCATTTATCGTTGTAATGCCCCTCTACCTCCAAGATGTAGACCTCTACCACTTCCTCGTAAATGTCATAGATTATCCGGTCATGGGCGGTAATGTGTCGAGACCATGTAATATCCCCACCGCCCCTTAACGCTTCGGGATGCCCAAGCCCAGTCTTAGGGTGCTCTAACAATTCTTTGTAGATTTTCTTATACTTCTTGAACAAATTGGGGTTTGATTTCTTCCATTTGGCAATCACCTTATCCACCCCGTCGGAAACCCTAATTGTGTACATCATAGACTATCGAAATAAGCGTCAATATCCTCACTGCTTTTGAGGGTAACACACTTTCCGGATTTGATTTCTTCCCTTGCCTTGTCAATCCTTGCTTGCAGCTCCGGGGTTATCATCAAATCTTCACGACCAACTTTTACCAAAGCGTAAATCTCGTTTTTCCTGCGAATTAGTACCTGCTCGCCATTGTCAGCTTTGGTGAAAGACGCTGCGAGGTTGTTACGGTATTCTCTTACTGATAATGCTTCCATATCTGTTTGCTTTTAAATTCAGCACAAAGATAGCTATATTTCAATAAAATACAAACATTTTGTACACAAACGTGTACACGCCATAAAAACCCGTTTCCAATCCTACCGCCCGTTGGTTGGTTTTGCTTTGCTCTTTTTCCCTATCGTTTTTCTTTTTCCGACAGTAAATCAACCACTTAGCTCTA
>NZ_WWTL01000025.1:0-1847 GCF_009874105.1 Clostridium sp. BIOML-A1
ATAAAACCTGTAGTTATGCAGGCGGTTTTTAATAATAAAGAAAAGTTAAGTAAATGTTTTGACTGGGAAGGATGGAGACATTCTGATGGTATGTGGGGAGCTATAAAGCGATGGGTGAAAATACTAAAAGAAAAATATGGGAAATGTTTAGAATATGATATGGAAGATGCCTGATGAGTTTTATTTAAAATACAAAGATGTTTTTGATAACCCTAAGTGGTATGATTAAGTAACAGGTGAAATGATATATTCTAGTACTGGAATAGTTGATGCAATACTAGAAAACTTAATAATTAATATGTGAAAGTTATTAAGGAGTAGAAAATAACTATGAATATTAAAACATTAAAAGAAGCTTTTGAAATAATTAATATTGATATGTTATATGATGAAGGCATAATTCGAGAAAAGAAAGCTGGTAATGAGGATTACTATGGTTTTCAATTTTCAGAAAAATTATGGAATATTTTTTCATATCAAAGAGGAAATAAAAAAATTTTATATTCGTTTGATGAGAAATCTAAAGCTGTAAAACATTTTATGATTTTTATGATAAAGAAAAAGATTTTAAAAGAATATTTAATGCCAATAATATCAGATAACCCGATAATATATGATGCAAATGTTTCTTATGCCGATATAATAAATATATTCAATAGCAATAATATCAAAATTGAAAAATTATATATTTATAGTTTAAGTCTTATAAATTGTGATAATTATATTAGTTTAATTGTTATTAACAATATAGAAAAAAAGAAAATATATGTAAATGATATGACTGATATAACTGATGCATTATTTGTTTTTCTGCAATTTGGAATTGTTTTATATAACTATATTGCATTGATCAGTACTATTGAAAATAGTGGGATAAAAATAAACGCATTAAATGATAAAGATATAATTACTTTGCTTAAAGATTATTAGAGTTGAGGTATATAAATAAGCTGGAGAAATTTTTTACGAAATATATTGATGAATTAATAAGAAAACTGAATAATGAAAATATAATTATGAATGGTTGTACAGAAAAACAAATAAGTGAATTACAACAGCTTTGTAATGGTTTTTGTTTACCACAGTCATATATAGAATTTATGAAATGTATGGGAAATGGAACTGGTGGACAATTTATGAGAGGTGACTCTTGCTTTATGAATGAAATATTTTATTTAAAAGAAGGAGCAAATGAATTACTTATTGAAAATAATTCTAAAAATATATTATTGGATGAAGATTTTGTATTTTGGATGAGTCAGGGGTGCATGTGTTTTTTTTTAAACTGAATGAGGGAGATAATCCCCCAATATATTTTTATAATGAACATGGTAATGATAAGTTTGTAAGAATTGCTTATTCATTTACAGATTTTTTAATATCTCGCTTAGAAATGAATGGTTCATTATTTGAAGAAAAATGAATAGAGAATTGATAACTGATAAAAGGGAGTGCGAGCATGATTGATTACATAGGAATTGCAAGAAAAGCCGTAGAATGTGATGATATGGTCAAATTGTTAGAGGGAAAGGGTGAGTATCGTTGCGAATTTTATTATTATGGATTTCCACCTGATGCGGATGTTACGGATTGGAATAATCTTATATCAAGAGGAATTTATGCACTGTATAACGAGGGTGGGTATGACTGTATTCCGGATATGATTATTGAAGCAATTAAAGAAATGTGTGAGGGAGATGTTGAAGAGGTATACTGTGCGTTTAATGTTTTTTTTGATATTGTACTGGAGGAAAGACAGAATTTCAAACTGGCGCCATTTCACATATCTGAGCAGATAAAACCCGTAGTTATGCAGGCAGTTTTCAATAATAAAGAAAAGTTAAGTA
>NZ_WWTL01000026.1:0-1744 GCF_009874105.1 Clostridium sp. BIOML-A1
GAAATAAATCTCTCCCCAACTGCATTAACAATGTTAACGCGGTCTTCCGTTCAATTTTTGTTTGATTCCTGTCTGATTCCCGTTCAATTCCCGCCAAGGTCCCACCGAGTTTTTTGCTTAAACCCCGTTTAATTTGCGTCAAGTTCCCGTTAAACTCCCTATTTTCTCCTCAATTTCCTCCCCGCAGACACTTCTCCTTCTCCCTTTCTCGGCAAATCCCCTTTTCCCTCTCTCCGATAAATTTCCCCTATATAATATAATAATGTGTCCCTTTCCTTCCCCGACCTTTCCCTTTTCCATAATCAATTATCAGAACCGTCCTCTCCCTCAGCCCTTTACGTTTTTATTCAAAATATTTTCAAAAAAATCCCCTTTTATATTTGTCTCTTATCTCCTAATGCCTTACTTTTGCATCCGCTTTCCAAGAGACGGACAGCATTTAATTTTGACATGTTGCAACGGCGTAGGACGTGCCTTACAGAATAACAAAAATAATTTCCTTTTTATTTGGATCATTATTATAAAAGTTGTTATCTTTGCAGTCCGATTCGCAGAGCGAGGGCCTTTGGTTGTCTTTTCTTTCCCTTTCGCACAGAGAGGCTTGGAAATAAAAGACGGGCATTGAAAAAAAACTTCCCAAAATATTTGGCAGTTTAAAATAAACCCCTTACCTTTGCACCCGCTTTTGAAACGAAGCAGAAATTAAAAAAGAAGAGTTCTTTGAAAAATTGATAAACAATACAAGTAGTACAAGTCAAATTTAGAACCGTCAATACTTATTATATAGGTATGTAAAAAATGACCGTCAATAAATTTTCGACATCCTGAACAGAGCTAATATCATCCCTTATTGGGATATATAACAATACTTTTACAATGAAGAGTTTGATCCTGGCTCAGGATGAACGCTAGCTACAGGCTTAACACATGCAAGTCGAGGGGCATCAGGAAGAAAGCTTGCTTTCTTTGCTGGCGACCGGCGCACGGGTGAGTAACACGTATCCAACCTGCCCTTTACTCGGGGATAGCCTTTCGAAAGAAAGATTAATACCCGATAGCATAATGATTCCGCATGGTTTCATTATTAAAGGATTCCGGTAAAGGATGGGGATGCGTTCCATTAGGTTGTTGGTGAGGTAACGGCTCACCAAGCCTTCGATGGATAGGGGTTCTGAGAGGAAGGTCCCCCACATTGGAACTGAGACACGGTCCAAACTCCTACGGGAGGCAGCAGTGAGGAATATTGGTCAATGGGCGTTAGCCTGAACCAGCCAAGTAGCGTGAAGGATGAAGGCTCTATGGGTCGTAAACTTCTTTTATATAAGAATAAAGTGCAGTATGTATACTGTTTTGTATGTATTATATGAATAAGGATCGGCTAACTCCGTGCCAGCAGCCGCGGTAATACGGAGGATCCGAGCGTTATCCGGATTTATTGGGTTTAAAGGGAGCGTAGGTGGACTGGTAAGTCAGTTGTGAAAGTTTGCGGCTCAACCGTAAAATTGCAGTTGATACTGTCAGTCTTGAGTACAGTAGAGGTGGGCGGAATTCGTGGTGTAGCGGTGAAATGCTTAGATATCACGAAGAACTCCGATTGCGAAGGCAGCTCACTGGACTGCAACTGACACTGATGCTCGAAAGTGTGGGTATCAAACAGGATTAGATACCCTGGTAGTCCACACAGTAAACGATGAATACTCGCTGTTTGCGATATACAGTAAGCGGCCAAGCGAAAGCATTAAGT